>NZ_LT838813.1:4706136-5012727 GCF_900176595.1 Aquiflexum balticum DSM 16537 | reverse complement strand
CAGGTACAGGGACATTCAGAAGCAAATCCCGGGTGTTTTTATCATAGTAGTCAATCTCACCGGTAATTCTGTCTCTAAGAATACCGAATTCAATACCGATGTTAAACTGCTCTGTTTTTTCCCAGTTTAGATTTGGATTAGGGATTTGTGTAGGTCTTAGTCCGGGGATCAAACCATATGAAGATGTCCCGAAAAGTCCCAAATGATCAAAATTCCCAATTTCCGCATTACCGGTAAGTCCGTAAGAGGCTCTTAATTTCAATAAACTCAAAGTTTCGTTGCCTTTAAGGAAACCTTCTTCTGATAAGACCCATCCTGCAGAAGCAGCAGGGAAGAAGCCCCATTTGTTATTATCTCCGAATCTGGAGGAACCATCCGCTCTGGCACTGAAAGTACCGAGGAATTTATTGTTGAACCTGTAGTTTACCCTTGCAAAATAAGAAAGGAAGGTAAAGTTGGTCAATGTGGAAGTACCACCTGTAATTTCTGCTGCTGAAGCCAGTGTCCTCAAATCATCCAAAGGAAACTCCTGACCTTCTACAGAAGTGAAATTATCTTCAGATTTCTGGAATTGCATACCTGCTACTGCATCGATATTGTGTTTGGTACCTATAGCTTTGGTGTAGGTAAAGAAGTTGTTGGTGTTATAATTAAATATTCTCAACCAACTTGATCTCCCGAATCCGTTGGTGGAACGACCACTGTTTGTTCTGGAACCGAAAAACTGCTCCTGATTTTGGTTCATGACATCCACACCGAATTCACTTTTGAATTTCAGGTCTTTGGTTATTTTTACTTCACCATAAATATTTGAAATATTTCGATAAGAGGTATTTAACCACTCTGCATTTTCAGAATCGACCAAGTTGTTGTAATAGGTAGTAGTTGGAGTATCATAAAGCACCCCATTCAAATCCCTGATGGGTGTAATAGGCGCTAAAGCTACTAATTGAATAGGATTGTTGAAGGCGTTATCGTCAGACAATCTATTGTTTCTTACCCTACTGAAACCTAAGTTAACTCCGAAATTGAAGATCTCACTAACTTTATGGTCTAAATTCAACCTGGTAGAAATTCTTTCAAAATCATTTCTGATAATGATACCTTCCTGCTTGTCATAGGCAGTACTGAAGTAAAATTTCGTTTTGTCATCACCTCCAGTTGCCGAAAAATTGACATTGGTAACTCCTGCATCAGGGTTGAATGCCTGTTCTTGCCAATCGGTATCAGTTTCATTGGTTCTCCAATCAGACCAACCTGAATATCTATCAAATCTTCCTTCTACAAACTGAAGCCAAGATCCAGGATAATCCGCTGGATTATTTTTAGGGTCAAATCCTTCGCTCAGGTCATTGTTGTATGCGGACTCAGTCATCAATTCGATAAATTCCTCAGCATTCAAAAATTCTCGCTTTCTTGTTGGAGAGGAAACACCTCTTTGCACACCTACATTGAATTTGGTTTTACCTTTAGCACCTGATTTGGTGGTGATCAAAACCACACCGTTAGACGCTCGGGCACCGTAAATAGCTGATGCAGAAGCATCCTTCAAAACTTCAAAAGATTCAATGTCATTGAAATTGATATCAGCAAGTGGGTTGAAATCTCCTATGGCACCACCAGAGGTGATAGGCAATCCATCGACGATATATAAAGGTTCGTTGCCACCTGAGATAGAAGTAGTACCCCTTACTCTGATTTTCACACCTTCACCCAATTTGCCACTGTTTGATTCCACGAATACACCGGCCATTCTTCCCTGAAGGGCTTCCTGAAAGTTGGGTACAGGGATATTGGCGATTTCTGCACCTTTTACTGTAGCAATGTTTCCTGTAAGGTCTCCTTTGGTAATCGTACCGAAACCTGTTACCACAACTTCTCCCAGAGTTTTTGCATCCACTTGTAGCGAGATATCAATAATGCTACGATTACCGACTGCTGCCTCCTGCGTTTCAAAACCAACAAAAGAGAAAACCAGAGTCTGATTGGACTCAACCTGGATGCTGTAGCCTCCATTTAAATCTGTTACGGTACCAGAGGTAGTCCCTTTGATAACCACATTTACTCCCGGAAGAGGAAAACCATCCTCCACTGAGATAACAGTTCCCGTAACTGTCCTTGTTTGGGCTATTGCCATATTTCCAATAAATAGGAAACAGAGCAAAGCGCTTAGTAAATTTTTTGTCATAAATGATAAAGGTTTAGTAAATAAATTGTTAAAGTAGCATAACAAGTAATTTTGTAGCGTAAGTTTAAAAACATTTTTCAATAGAGTGAAATTTATATTGAAATTAATTTCTCGCAACTTTTAATAAAAAGATTAAAAAAATAAACTAAATATAATTTATCAAATAATTGATTGTACTAAGAATAAGGAGTTAAATCGTGATTTTTTCTTAAAAAAAGGCTTAATGAGACTTTAATTAAATGTATTTATATTGAATAGGATTAGTTTGTTGGTAAAAAAAATACAGTTTTATTAACAAATTATTAATAAAAAAGCCAGTTTTTGAAAACTGGCTTTAAATTGAATTTTTTAAAGTTTATTTTTAAACAGAAAAACTTTCACCGCAACCGCAGGTTCTTGAAGCATTGGGATTGACAAACTGGAAACCCTTTCCGTTCAATCCATCAGAAAATTCCAATGTAGTACCTGCCAAATACAGCAGACTTTTTCTGTCAACAATTATTTTGACACCTTTGTCTTCAAAGACGTGATCGGTTTCAATCAAATTCCCGTCAAATCCCAGATCATACATCAGACCTGAACATCCGCCACCCTTCACAGAAACCCTAATGTTCTCATTTTCTGTCCTTCCTTCTTCTTTTTTCAATTCGAGGATCCTTTCTTTTGCCTTTTCCGAAACGATTATCATATCTTTAATTAATTAAGTCATATTTATAAGCATCAGATTAACATGCTTCATTTTGAAATAATTCAAAAACAAAGATAAAAAAATATCAAGATGAGAAAAATCGAACATTTGGGAATAGCAGTCCGGGATCTTCAAAAATCAAATGATTTGTTCAAAAGATTGTTGGGTACAGCACATTACAAAACCGAAAGTGTAGAAAGCGAAGGAGTAAAGACTTCTTTTTTTCAGGTTGGTGATACCAAAATCGAACTTTTGGAAGCAACAAGAACAGAAAGTCCCATAGCAAAATTTATTGAAAAAAAGGCTGAAGGAATTCATCATATCGCTTTCGATGTGGAAGATATCTATACTGAAATGGATAGAATGAAAGCAGAAGGATTTGAAATACTGAATGATATTCCAAAAGAAGGTGCTGATAATAAATTGGTGGTTTTTTTACATCCCAAATCTACCAATGGAGTTTTGGTGGAACTTTGTCAGGAAAAACCAAAACTTCATTAATGGATATCCGCTTCTTTGCCAGGAAATCAGCAAAGCCCAGAAGTATAAAATTGAATTATTTGAGATCTTGGGCTTTATCTTTAAAAATCGGAACCTTGAATCCAATAAATACATCAGTGCTTTTTGAGGAACTTGAAAGGAGGTTTGACAGTACCGAACCTGATCCAATCATAAATGGCCCTGATCTAAATCCAATTCCCCAATGAATACCAGACTGGTATTGCCTTAAGCTCAAAGGACTGTAAATACTGATTCCTTTGGATTCAAACCTTGGGGTGACGGAAATGGTATTGATGATGTTGCTGACTCTGAATGTTGAGGAATTTCTAAGTGAATAGGCACCATGAAGACTTAGGAAAAACTTTTTGGAAACATTGTAATCCACAAATGCCTGAAGAGAAGAAGGAAGTCCAAGTGATCTGTTTCCGATTACTTCTGTTCCTTGAAAATTTTCATTCAACAGGTCCTCCAAGTCTTTTTCGTCAAACTCTACAACATCTACAGTCCCATTCATGTCATAACTGACCTCTGTTGCGCCATTATAATTTATGGAACCGATATCCAATATTGAAATCCCAAAACGAAGTTTGTATGGCTTTGGTAAATAAACAGAATCAACAGGAAACTCATCTTTTGACTTCAACTCATATACTAACCCAAAATCTGCTCCGAATCCACCTGTGAAATCCGTGAACTCTATATTTTCCGTATCAAAACCCGAAGTGTATCCATAATCGAGTGTCCCTCCTGTGGTTAGGATTCCTGCATTAGAGTTAAAAGCCGCACTTAATTGTGGGCTTGAAGTGAAAAGTCCACCAGCACCTCCCAGGTATTTCAATGTTGTGCCGAATTTTAAGCGGCCTGATTCATTATCCAGAATGATCCTGCCATAAGTAAGTCCTAATTCGCCCCATGCATGTATAGTTCCTGCAAGGTCTTCCATATTTGCTTGGAAATCAGATTGAGAATCAAAACCATCAGAAATGCTTTCATAAAACAACCCGCTGATATTATGAATATTGAAAAATGTCCTGACCCTGGTGTTGATCCCCAAGCTGCTTTTTTCATTCAATCTGAACATGACCGATGGACCCAAAATATCTGCATTTCCAAAAAAATTGTTTCTATCAGAGGGTGTTTTTGAGACATCAGAATCAAATGAAAAACCATCACCGATATTTCTGAGATTGCTGAAGTCCACACCTAGATAGTCATTACCAACAAAAGCACTGGCAGAAAATATGTTGAATTCAAACTTGGTTTTGGACCCAACCACATGAGCTGGGTTTAGTAATAGGGAATGAACTCCGGAATAATTGTCCATGGTATTTCCTATGTAGGATTGAGAATGACCATAAGGAGAAAATATAACAAACAGCAATAGAAAAGAAGCAGATTTCAATAAATAGTTCATAATGATTGGAATAAAAGTGAATACCTTAAAAATTTGGATGAATATAAATCAAAATCAAACATAAAAAAAGATAGATGTTTTTTGATTTCAAATATAAACTCATTTCTACATTTCCTTACTGAGTGAATATTAGCATTTGGCTTAATTTCTTGATTGGATTGAAACAAATTGAATAATGAAAGTGCAATTTTCATGGCCACTTCAAGTTTTAAACCAATAACATAGTTGGAATTGATTTTTCAAATCCGTAACCTTGTTGAAAAAAAGAAAAATGATTTATTTAAAAAAGTATTCCAAACTGATCGAGTTATCTTTTTTTGCCTGTTTGATGCTCATTTTTAATGTTTCTTGTAATGATGATATAGATAATCATGTTCCAATAAAGGAAGATACTGTACCTTTTGAAAGGCACCCAAACCTTCTCTTTAGCAGAGCCGATGTTGGTAACCTGGAAGTAATTGGAGATAGGTTGTACTATTCAAATGTGAGTAATCCAGGTTATTTTGATTCAGAAGGTATACAACATCAATTTTCTATGCGAAGTTTTGATATGAGATTCAGTCATTCCTTCTCGGATAATCTCACTGCGGGAGTGTTGAACAATAGGAACTCATTGGTGATAATGCCAAATTACAATTATGCTAGTAATAATGTTGTTGCTCTCACTCCTTTAAATATCCCCAATCTTCCTCTTGATGCCCAATTGAAAGAGGGATGGTTGGAAGTTCCTAATTTTGCATTTAATGAAAATTTTATAATCTCATCTTGGGAAAGAAATTTATTTTTTCCCGGTATAGAGCCTATAGACAACACATTTATCCTGGAATTAAACGTTGTCAATTCCAGCTTCGGTCCGCATGTTGATCGTCAACTGCCGGTTTTGAGAAAAATTCTTTTGGATTTGGAGATCGATGGAAGAAGCAGGCTTGATTTAATTACTGCATATAGTTGGGAAGACGGTTGGATTATTTCCGGTTCGATCAGTGGACTTCAAAATTCCTTCTTTGTTACTAAAGAAGGGAAGGCTACACCTCTCAGAAATATATACGAGCGATTTGTCATTCTTTCATTGATTAAGGGTCCCGAGGGTGAATTGTTTTTGACTACGGAAGACGAGATCTTTTACTCACCTGACGGCGATATTTTCAATTTGATAAGTATTGCTTCTTCAAATCAATTTCTTCGTATTCAATTTATCCAAGACCGTCTGATCACTTGGGCCGGAAGAGACAATTTCTATGAAATCCTGAATTACAAAGATCCTGAAAACATTGAAATAACAGAATTGGAAAACCTTGGGCTTCAAGGTCTTTGGGTTAAGGATATTGAATTTTTTAACAATCAAGTTTATGTTTCTACAAACGGCGGGCTGTTTTTAAAGGGCTTGGAAGATTTTTGGACTGTCAAAGAAGAATCTGTAAATGAAGCTTCAGTAGAAATTGGCTGGGAGCTTTCTAAGTAAATTCCATTAATTGTTAAATCAAATTGAGTTATTCTTAATAGTAGAACTTATTAATTGGTATTTCACAAAACCTAAACCAGGAGGATGATTTCCTATTATCCGAAGATAAGTTAATTGAGCAAAAGGGTAGATGGTTTTTCAGAAATCATACTTGCCCCTATAAGTGTACACACTAAACAGATGTTTTACCAAGCTATGAAGCTATTGGGAATTCGAAGTATCTTTGTATTTCCAAGCAAGAAATAAAAGAAAAATTATGTCCGAAGAAAGAACTGAAATCTCTGAAATAGGGGAGTTTGGTCTGATTGACCATCTGAATGAAAAAATCATTATCAAGCATATCTCTACCATTAAAGGAATCGGGGATGATGCAGCAGTGATTGAAGCAGGAGACCATGTCAAAGTGGTGACGACTGATTTGTTGCTGGAAGGAATTCATTTTGATTTATCGTATGCACCTTTACCTCATATCGGATTCAAGGCAGTGGCAGTCAATATCTCTGATGTAGCGGCCATGAATGCCATTCCGAAACAGATTACAGTAAGTATTGCCCTTTCCAATAGGTTTTCGGTTGAGGCTGTTGATGCGCTCTATGCAGGAATCAATGCGGCAGCGGAACATTACAGCGTGGATGTAATAGGAGGGGATACCACTGCTTCGCGTTCAGGGTTGGTGATTTCTGTGACTGCAATCGGAGAAAGTAAAAAAGAATCCTTGAGTTTTCGATCCGGAGCAAAGATCAATGATATTATCTGTGTTACGGGAGATCTTGGGGGTGCATTGGTGGGGTTACAGATTTTGGAAAGAGAAAAGCAGGTCTTTTTGGCAAATCCGGATATGAAACCGGAATTGGAAAAATATAGCTATGTGACCGGCAGACAATTAAAGCCTGAGGCTAGAATGGATATTGTCCATGAATTAAGGGAATTGGGAGTTGTACCCAGCAGTATGATGGATATTTCCGATGGCTTGGCTTCCGAATTGTTCCATATCTGCAAAGCTTCGAATGTAGGTGTTACTATCTATGAAGATAAATTGCCCATTGACAAACAGACTTTTGATACAGCAGTGGAGCTGAATCTGGATCCGATTACCTGTGTTTTGAATGGGGGAGAGGACTACGAATTGTTGTTTACTATTGACCAAAAGGATTTCGAAAAATTGGAAAAACATCCGGATATCCATTTTATCGGGCATGTGACCAAGACGGAAGAAGGGAAGTATTTGGTGACCAAGAGTGGTACAGCTGTTCAGTTGAAGGCTCAGGGGTGGAAGCATTTTTAATATAATTTTCTGTAAATCCCCCAATTCCTTTGAATTGGGGGATTTACAGAAAATTAGTTGGATTCATCATCATTATTTTTTTAAATTTATTGAGGTTCTGCTTTTTAAAATTTATGTCGAAATTGATAAAATCATCATATTTTTATCCATTGGAAGTAATTATTGACGATAGGGAACCCATTTCTCTTGAGAAGGAACTGCTATCGAGAGGGAATTTATTGGTGCAGAGAAAAAGGTTGGATGTAGGGGATTATATTTTTGACAATGATTTATTGGTCGAAAGGAAAACGGTTGTTGATTTCTGTGCATCTATCAAAGATGGCAGGCTTTTTAAACAGGCAAGCAAGCTTTCAAAAAACAAAATCCCATCAATGCTGATTTTGGAGGGAAGACAAAAGGATTTTAACAAAACTGATTTTACAACCCAGGCCATACAGGGAGTTATGGTTTCTATAAGTCTAGGATTTAAAATACCAATCCTAAGGTCCAAGGGTATAAAAGAAACCGTTTCAATCATGTTGCAGGGCTTCAAACAATTGACAAAGGACAAGCTACAAGACCAAAGAACTTATCCCCGCAAGGGCAATTTTAAAAAAGGAAAGGATCAAAATTTAAAACAAAAAATCCATGTTTTGGAAGGATTTCCCGGAATTGGAGCAGATAGGGCAAAAAACTTATTGGATCATTTTGGAAGTCTCAAGGCAGTTTTTAATGCAGATTTCGAAAATCTTTTAAATGTTCCCGGGTTAGGAAGAATTTCTGCTAATAGGTTCAGAGATCTTTTAGATCGATAAATTTTCTTTCAGATTATCCAGAATGGTGATCGAAGGTTTTGTTTTCTATTTCATCTTTAGGCGGTTTTCTATGCCAGTAAGAAGCCAATACAGAACCTGTTATGTTCATAAATGGGCCGAATACAGCAGCAGCCAATCCAACTGTTGCGATTTTACCCATTTCCTTTGCCAATCCTGAAGCCAACCCTGCATTCTGCATTCCAACTTCCAAGGCGATAGTCCTGCAATCTCTTTCATCCATACGGAAAAGTTTGCCCGCCCAATAGCCCAATGTATAACCACTTAGGTTGTGGATGACTACCAATAAAATCAGCAAAGGACCTATATTCAACAAACTGTCCCTTCCGGCCGCTGTGATGATTACAATGATTACAGCTATACCAATCATGGATACCAAAGGCATGGCCGCATCCAACCATTTCACTTTTCCTCCTAGGTATTTGTTGAACAATAGACCTGCTCCAATAGGAATTATTACTATTTTGACAATATCCATGACCATCTTCATCACATCAACTTCCACGAACTCACCCGCCAACCAACCCATCAGAACGGGTGTGACAAAAGGGGCCAACATCGTGGTAATGGCTGTGATAGTGATAGAAAGCGCTAAATTCGCTTTTGCCAAAAAACTCATCACATTGGATGCCATGCCACTGGGCGAACATCCTATCAATATCAGTCCTGCGGCTATTTCAGGTGGAAAACCACTGCTTTTTGCCAATGAGTATCCAATAAACGGCATAATGGAAAATTGACACAAAACCCCTACCAATACGCCTTTAGGCATTTTTACGACACCTTGAAAATCCTTGAGACTCATGGAAGTCCCCATGCCGAACATGATGATCTGAAGCAAAGGAACAATCAAACCGCTCAATTTGTAATTTCCCACTTCCTGAAATACTACAGGATAAAACATTGCGGCTGTAACCGAGGCAAAAATCATAATGGTATATGTGAAGCCCTTGAGATTTTCAAAACCTCTAAACCCAATACCTATCAAAACAAAAAACAAAATCAAAAGTGGTCCAACAAAACTTGAATGATCAGTCAAATACAGTATTCCGGCCAATAACAATACAGGTAAGGAGGACCATAATAGGGATTTAAATACAAGTGGTTTCAATGGGCTTTATATTTCGTTGGTTTATTCTTTTATCAAATCTGCAATCAAAAATCTTCCCGATAGCTATCGGGACTGAAATCTACAATCAATTTATGCAGCTCCAGCGCTACAAATCAGGAAATCATCACTGCGGCAATCTATAAGCCTGTCTTGCAAGCAATTTCCAATTGGATTTGTCTTTTTCCCAAATCATCATATTACCAATCCGGATATTCACTTTTTCCTTGGCATTGTTTTCCGCCGTTGCCACATAAATATGTGTTACTACCGCAACATTTCCTGAAATGGTTATTTTCTGATTTTCAACTTCAACAGTCAAATAATCCAGAGGATTTCGGCTAATGATTTCTGCAATAAAGGCTTTTTTGTCCTGAACATTACCATTGGAATGGCCAAAAACCAAATTATCTGACAAAAGTGTAGAAAATTTAGATTCATCCGCATCTACTACTGCTTTTGTGAATTCCTGAACAGCCTTAGCGACTTTTTCAGATTCATCGAAAGCAGCATAGAATCCCAAAAGATTGAAAAACGATATCAATACAAGTATTTTCATTTTTTAGATATTAAAGGAAGAGCTGTGAGAATAATCCTACAGCTCTTCTTTGTTGAAATTACAAATTAACTCCAAGTCCTATCATGGGATCTTTTTTCATCCCATTCAGTTGTTGGTGCAAAGTATGAAGAATCTGATTTGTGGAGATGTTGTTTGACTACTTCATCATTCAGTTCGATTCCTAAACCTGGTGCAGTCAAAGGAACAGGTGCATAACCCTTTACGATCATTTTATCTCCGCCTGTGGTTTTGACCATATCTTCCCACCAAGGTAGATCCACAGAATGATGTTCCAAAGAAAGGAAATTCTGGGTAGCTGCCGCACAATGCACATTGGCCATAAACGAAACCGGCGTTCCTGCCTGATGCATGGCCATGGCTATGCCAAACTCTTCTGCATAATCACCGATTCTTTTTGTTTCCAATAATCCTCCTGAGGATGCCAGATCAGGATGCACAATATCAACTGCCCGGTTGTGGATGAGATCTTTGAAGTTTTCAAGCAAGTAAATATCTTCACCTGTCGTGGTAGGTGTTTCCAAAGCATCAGTAATTGTTTTATGCTGTTCGGTCCACTGCCATGGGACCATGTCTTCCAACCAAGCCAAAGTATATTTTTCAAGCGCCCTTCCTAATTTGATACAGTTGTTATAATCGATATGTCCGTAATGATCCGTGGAAATCGGAATTTCATAACCCACCATTTCTCTTACCTCGTGAACTATTTTAGCAAGTTCATCCAATCCTTTTTCAGTTATTTGAACGCCAGTGAATGCATGTTTGGTATTGGCATAGGACATGTAACCACCTTGCCACTGATTTGAATTTTGTTTTAGGATTTCTGTATTGTTCAAAGTGCCAGGTATGTTTCTGACCTGATTGATGGAAACATCCATTTTGAGCCAGGAATATCCTTGGGTTTCTGTTCGGTATTTGATTTTTTCCCTTTGTTCTTCAGGCGTGTTTCCAGTAGGCGTATCGGCATACAAACGGACATTGTCTCTATACCTGCCACCGAGTAATTGCCAAGCCGGAACATTATAGGCTTTACCACAAAGATCCCAAAGGGCCATTTCAACTGCGCAAACACCACCTGCTTGACGTGCTTGTCCACCAAACTGCTTGATGATTTTGAAGATTTTTTCAACGTTACAAGGGTTTTCTCCCAAGATCCTGCTTTTGAGCATCAGCGCATAACGCGGATCTGCTCCATCCCTAACTTCACCCAGACCATAAATTCCCTGATTGGTATCAATCCGGATGATAGCGGTTCTACCCAATACCGTGGTGACGCAATATCTCAGGTCTGTGATTTTCAAATCAGAGGGTGCAGAAGCTCTTCTTACATTTCTGGTGGTTTCTGCCATGGTATCTTCCATTGAAAGTCCCATCAAGGCAGTTAATGACATTCCTCCAAGAGCTGTCTTTTTAAGAAAATCCCTTCTATTTGCCTTCGTATTTACACTGTTCATTTCAGCTAGTCTTTCAGCCGCATATTGCTTTTCGGTTGCTTTGGTTTTATTGATAATATCTTGAAGTGTGTTTTTCATGGTGTTCTAGGTTTATTGTTAATATTGAGGTTAAAGCTTATTTGGTTGAACTGTCAGGAATCACCAGTTCCTGTCTTTAAGAAAATTATTCAGTTCTTCTCGGCTCATGGGTAAGTCAGTTTTTTTATTGACCCAATCAAGAAAATCTTTTACAATGGTCTCACTCCATTTGCTGTCTATTTCACCTGCAGTATACTTTCCCTCTTTTAGCCTTTGGATACCAAATTGATCACGTAGCATGATAAATTCTCCGTTGATGACAAGGTCAGCCAAAAGATGAGCAGGAATAAATACAACTCCATATTTGTTAGCAAGTACAGCATCTCCTGGAAGTACGGTTGCTCTACCAACCCGAATGGGATAATTGATTGTGGTAAGCATCATCTGTTGAATGTAGGAAGGATCATGACCTTTTACCCATCCATTGAAACCATCAATAGCTGACAATCCGGCCATATCGCGAACAGATCCATAAAAAATAACGCCTTTTTTTGTTTTGGCATAAATAGCATTTCCAAGATTATCTCCAATTAAGGTTCCGTCTACAATTTTGCCATAACCATCAGCAACATAAATATCTCCATCTACCAGCTTGTCTATCGGCCAGGAATTGGTTCCTCCAGCTTGGGTCCTGCCTTCTTTTTTGCCAATTTCTTTTACAAGGTCATTGACATCAGTTCTCAAGGGCATATATTGAGCTGTCAGGGCCCTACCGGTCATCACCCGGTCATCGTCGATGATAACCCAATCATTTTCATATTGGTTGTTATACCCTTTGTTTCTTAAAAACCCCCAAGATTCTTCCATAGAAAGTTTTTCCAGCCTTTTGAGCAAATCATCTGATACTTTCGGTCTTCCATCAGCAAACCGTTCCCCTGTCCACTGTGAAGTCAGCATTTTGATCTGATCCGGAGTAGGGGAGATCTGTTGGGAATAGGAAGTAAACACCATACATGACAGAAGTGCAATACTCAGTAAAATAGTTTTTTTCATGATATCGGGTCTTTAGGTTAAAGTTGTTGAAAATAAATAAATCAAATAAAATCCTTTATTCTCAGTTAATTTATAAGGTAGGTGGAATCCCTGTTTGAGTTTGGATTTTAGTAAGATTAAGATTTCGTGCTCTCATTTTTTAGGATTTGGATTTTAACCGTTTATTCTATTCAAAGAACGGTATGTCTTTAACAGCGTATTTTTTCATTCCTTCCTCATTGATTTCCACACCGATACCGGGTTTTTCTGACAAGGTAATAAAACTGTTTTCTGTTCTTGGCCCATCATAAGTGACAATATCTTTCCATAATTGGTCTTTGTCCATATATATCTGCCATTCCATGATCATGAAGTTTGGTACCGAAGCACAGACATGACAACTGGCCATTGCACCTAAGAAAGATGCTACCATATGGGGTGCAAATGGTACATAGTAGAGGTTGGAAAGATTGGCAATACGTTGGGCCTCACCCAATCCACCGGCTTTTTGGATATCCGGCATAATGATATCTACGGCAGACTCGGACAATAACCTTGTAAAGCCATAGGCCAGGTAAATATTTTCACCCGTACATATTGGAGTCGTTGTTTGTGATGTGATGGATTTGTAAACCTCGGGGTTATCAGCAGGTATTGGTTCTTCCAGCCACATGAGATTCAGATCCTCATACAATTTGGCCATTTTCAATCCTGTGACAGCATCATATCTTCCATGCATATCCACACAGATATCGATGTTTGGACCGACGGCTTCCCTTACAGCAGCAATGGCATTGTACATCCTGTCAATTTCGGCTGGACTCGCGGTCCAATTGAATCTATCGTATTTGTTTGGGTCTCGCCCATCATCCACATCAAATTTAACTGCGTTATATCCTCTGTTTACAGCGTCGGTAGCAGCATCGGCGTAATCCTGGGGTGTAGGATTGGTGGAGGTGTATAATGCGGTATCACAATATACCCTGATTTTATCCCTGTATTTTCCACCGAGCAGTTGATATACCGGCACTCCAAAGACTTTGCCTGTAATATCCCAAAGTGCTGTTTCAATTGCAGTAAGTACTGCGACAAAAACTCCCGATTGTGCTCCACCAAAAAATGCGCCTTTCCGGATCTGTTCAGCAAGACGGTTTGGGTTCAATGGACTTTGGCCTTTGATCTGATTACCCAATCTTTTGACAAGATGGTAGGTCCCATGGATGGCATCAACCGCTTCGCCACAGCCCCAAACATCCTGATTGGTATATATTTTCACATAAAGAGCTCCTCTTACATAGCCGCATTTTATATCGGTGATTTTTAAGTCAGAAGGATTGGAAAAAGGTGATTGTCTATTGACTGCCGCACTTAGACCTTGGCCAAAAGTGCTTAATAAAGCTCCGCCTGTTAGGCCTGCCACCAATCCTTTTTGAATAAACGATCTTCTGCTGTCTTTTTTAGTAGTCATAATTTACATTCTTTAGGCTTAATTTAATTGGGTTGAAAGAAAGGGGCATCCTTTACTGCATACTTTCTGATAGCATCTTCGTTTGGAGTGACCCCTACACCGGGCTTATCAGTGAGATGAATGTATCCATCCTTAATCAAAGGTGCTTCAAGGATCAATTCATCCCATTGTTTCCATTTTGAGAACCAATGCCATTCCAAACAAAGGAAATTGGAAATGGAAGCACAACAATGGCAGGCGGCCATGGCACCGAATGGAGAGGCTACCATGTGTGGCGCTACGGGTACATAATAGAGGTTAGCGAGATTGGCAATCCTTTGACCTTCACCCAGCCCTCCACATTTATGAAGGTCAGGCATGACGATGTCAGCAGCTTTTTTTTCCAGAATTTTTCTGAAATCATGTGCTAAATATTGGTTTTCGCCCGTACAAATTGGGGTAGTGGTCTGACTGGTTATCTCACGTAGGCTATCGAGGTTTTCTGCAGGAATAGGTTCTTCCAAAAACATCAATTTAAACTGTTCCATTTCTTTGGCAATCTGAATTCCTGAAGGTAGATCATATCTTCCATGAGCATCCAGGCACAAATCCATATTCATTCCTATTGCCTCCCTGACGGCGGTAATCTGTTTTACCATCCTATCAATTTCACCATTGGAAGCCGTTCTGTTAAATTCATCCTGTTTGGAAGGGTCTCCTGCCCAATCAATATCAAATTTTATGGCGGTGAATCCTGCGTTTTTAACATCCATTGCCCCGGCAGCCATATCTTCAGGGCTTTCGGAACTACTGGCACTGTCACAATAGAGCCTGATTTTATCTCTGAATTTACCGCCCATTAGGCGGTAAACCGGCTGGTTCATTGCTTTGCCGGCCAAATCCCAAAGAGCAATTTCAATTCCTGTAAGTACAGCTACATACATTCCCCCCTGAGCACCCCCAAAATGACCTCTGCGGAGAATCTGTTCTACTATTTTATTTATCTCAAGGGGATTTTGACCGATTAAAAATTGCGTCATATTATCCCAGCCTACTGTTCCTGTTGCAACTCCGTAAGTTCCCCTTACTGCATCCATAGCCTCCCCATATCCGGTGATTCCTTGATTAGTTGTTAATTTCACAAACATATGGGTTCCATGACCACTCATGTAGGCTGTAGAGATACCCGTTATTTTCAAATCTGATGGGTTGGAATATTTAGGTCCATTCTCAACAGCTTTGATCAAACCTGAGCCAAAGCTTGGGATTGCCAGCGTTGAGGCAAATCCTGCCATCAAGCTTCTTTGCAGAAATGAGCGTCTTTTGTTGTCTGTGGTCATGAGTTGATTTTTAGAATTTGAGATTTACCAGGTCCTGTTTTTCAAGATTTCCTGTATCTGTTCTCTGGGAATGGGCAGTTCATCAATATGCTCATTGAGCCAGGCTGAAAAATCCCTTTCAATATCATCTGACCATCTCGTATCAATCTGACCTGCGGTATATATTCCAGCCCGGAGCCTTTCATGTCCGAACATATCCCTTAATCTGACGACCTCAGAGGTAACGACCACTTTTTCTACAAGATGTGCGGGAATAAAAGAAACGCCACCGTCTCTACCCAACACCACATCACCCGCCATCACGGTTGCCTGTCGTATTCTGGTGGGTTTATTGATTCCGATCAGCATGGTATTTAGATTTCCTTGTTGGTTATGATGGGAGGGATGATAGCTTGAATAATAGGAGGTGAATCCGCCAATTTCTTTTAACCCCGTTACATCCCTAATTGCACCATCATAGACAATCCCATTGCCGGATTTTGCATAAATCGCATTACCTACATTGTCTCCTATGGTTGGGCCATCCACATGGATGCCAAATTGATCTACTACATAGACATCTCCTGGTACCAATAAATCCACAGGCCAGGAATTTTGTCCACGTTTCCCTTCTTTTTTTCCTCTGGCGTCAATTGCATCATGGATATCAGGGCGTCCGGGCATAAATGTTGCCGTCACTGCCCTGCCAATTAGAATACTATCGGGATTGATTGTTTGCCATCCGTCTGCATATTGGTATCTATAGCCCTCATTTTTCATGACAGCCCAGGCTTCATCATGCGTGACGAGCCGCATTCTCTTCAAAAGGTTATCAGAAACTTTTGGTCTTCCGTCTTCAAATCTTTCCCCTTTCCATTCTTGCGTGAGAAATAACATTTCTTCTTTGGAAATTTGTTGGGCTTCAATAGCAGAATGCGTTAAAAAAATAGTAAGAAGTATTAGGATGTATTTTTTTATCATGGTTTGGGTTTATTAAATAATTTAAATTCTAAATGAGTGTAGCAGGTTCAGAGCACTTCCGAACCTGCTACATTCAATTATTTATTCCACCAGACTTTTGTTTCTAAATCGTCTGGTCCCTGCGCTTGGATTGCCGCTTGAACATTTTCAGAATTCACAGAAATCTCAGAATTTGGATAGGTTAACCTATTGATAAAAAGCACCTCTCTTCCCGGGAAGGGATTTGGTGCAAGAACAGGAAATCCACTTCTTCTGAAATTTGCGAAAGCTTCCGGTCCATTCATGAAGGAAGATATCCAATATTGTTCATTGATTTGACGGATCGCTGTTGCATCCGAAATCTGGTTTGCAGCGATATAGGCATCAATTTCAGCAATCGGAATTTCCATTTTGGAATCAATTTGGGCCATTTGAAGCATATGAGCCCTGATTCCCTGCTGGAAATATTCTTGTACTGTCCCTGTAGAAATCCATCCCACCTGTCTTGCTTCTGCTAGTAAAAGCAAGGATTGGGAGGCTGTCACCATAAAACTAGGAGAGGTCTGTTTCATCATTCTTCTCCTATCTACTTGACTGAAATCATAAAAACTCGCCAAACCCAGGTCAGCGGCTACCTGTACAACAGTTGAATTGTCATTACCCATAGGCATGCCGATTTGAAGCGCTGGATCATAAGACTCTCTGGCAACTGTTTGTTCAGGACCTGAGGTGGCACCTACATATCTTACGGCAATTGAACGCAATCTGGGATCATTTGAGTTTTTTAAGAAATTCACAAATGGCTCAGTAAGGTAAAAGTTTGATGCCTCCGTTGCATTGAGGGTATTGCCTGCCGGATTGAGGTAATTGGCATCATGTCTTACAAAAGCATTGTCAAGATTGGAGGTAATGACACCGCCTGTAAATGCTTTTGCGACAGTTTGTTGGGCCAAAGTAGGATTAGCTTTACTAATTCTCATTCCTGCTCTCAACAATAAAGAATAACCAAACTTACGCCATTTTTCCACATCTCCTCCATATAGCACATCGGCTGTTTCAACCCGTCCAGTTGTACTTAGAGCGGCTGTAGCTTCCTCCAGTTCCTTGATTATTTCAGTGTATATGAATTCTTGGGAATCATATTCAGGAAAGAATATCTGGTCACTGAAACCTGCCCCAGCTTGTCTATACGGGATAGAACCATAAGAATCAGTCAAGACCATAAAGGCATTTGCCTGAAGTATTCTGGCCATTTGAACCAAATTATTCCTTAAAGGATTATCCTGAATCCTGTTAAGCGCATCTTTGGTGTTTTTGATCACATTCCTATAGTACTGTTGCCAGTTTGACTGGGTAGATGACCTGTTGTCCTGATTGAAATTAGCCCCTGTAAGTACACCTGAGTTTGGAGAAATCACCTGCTGCACTGCGCCCACTTCATACACCAAAATACCAAATGAAGAAGGTGAAGACGAGATAATCGCCTGATTGATTTGGAACATGGCATCAATATTAGTTGCCGCAACCGTATTGGTGTTGAGTTCATCAAAATTTTGATCACAGGAGGTGCTGTACCCCAAGAACAAAACTATCCATAAATATTTTATTATCTTTTTCATGATTTTCCTTTTTTAGAATCTAACATTGAGGTTAAAACCCATTCCCCTTGTTGTGGGCAATCCTGTTGCTTCCATACCGACTAGGTTATCAGATGCATACCCAAAAGATTCCGGATCGATATTATCCACCCATTTTTTGAGTATGAGTACGTTGTTAGCTACAAGGTTCAATCTAAGTCCTGAAATAGGCCATTTTTCAGGTAAGAATTTAGTAAAGTCATAACCTGCAGTCACTTGCCTTAATTTCCAGAATCCGCCATCATATACTATTGGTTCAACCAATGCCTGAGATCTTACAATTTCCCAATAAGACTGTACAGGTGCTACAACTGTATTAGGTTCTCCCGCTTGGTTGACTCCTTCTCCTACCACACCACCTTCTCTGCCTTCCAAAGTCATTTTGTGCAGACCATGTCTGACGGCGTTGAAGTTTGTACCGGAAATCATAACCCCACCTATCCTGAAATCTATCAGGAATGAAAAGCTTACACCTTTATAGTTAAATGAATTGGTAATACCTCCGGTCCATCTTGGAAGTGCGCTTCCAAATTCAACCAGTTGCGGGGTTCTTAGGGGAAGGCCATTCCCTCCAAAAACTTTTCTGCCTTGTTCGTCTCTCAAATATCCAAATCCGGTTACCTGACCCATTTCCTTGCCGACTACCTGCCTCAATTCCCCATTGAAAACATGGGTACCTACAGTAATTCTTTCACCAGGAGTGTCAGTAAGTAGGCTTAAAACTTTGGTTTTATTATAAGCACCATTGACTGTAACTTCCCAAGTAAAGTTGCCTCTTTCCACAGGTACACCGGTTACCAACATTTCCACACCTTGGTTACGGCTTTGACCACTGTTAATTGATGTATTGATAAATCCAGAGGCATCTGAAATTTGTGCACTTACGATCTGATCTGTGGTAATCTTATTGTAGGCAGCCAAATCTACCATCAACTTTCCTTGGAACATTTTCATTTCAAATCCTACTTCTGTCTCTGCTACCCGCATAGGCCTTAGATTGGGGTTTGGAAGAGTACTTCCAATGGGCTGTCCTACAGGCTGATTGTTAAATAGGTTGGCGTTGATTCCATAGAATAGAACATTGGAATACGGTGCAACATCAGAATCACTACCTACCTCAGCATAAGCCAATCTGAGTTTTCCAAAATTAAACCAGTCAGATGAACCTGTGTTCTCTGAAAACACCCATCCTGCGGAAACTGATGGGTAAAGAATACTTCTGTTTTCCGGAGAAAGGGTTGAAAACCAGTCATTTCTAATGGTTCCATTAATGAAAAGGTATTTCTTATAAGAAACTTCGGCGAAAGCAAATAGAGAGTTAACGCCCCTTTCTACTCTATCAAATATTGGATCCTTTGCCCTTCCATTTTGGGGCGTATATAAATCTCTGATCACAAAATCAGTTACCTGTGTGCTCTGAAGCTCAGACTGCCTTTTCATCATGTTTCCACCCACATTGGCATTGACGCCAAAATCTCCAAATTCTTTGGTGGCAGATAAAATGAAGTCAGCATTGACTTCTCTAAAGTTCCTTGCTTCCTCAGTCAAGACTCCGTTAACAAATCCGGCAGGGGCAGCAGCCCGCGAAGCCTGTCCTGTTGGGAAATTATTGACCCGCTGGGTTCTTGACCAATAATCCTGACCAACCCTTCCTTGAATAAAAAGCCAATCAGTGATATTGTAAACAGCAGTTATATTTCCAAATACCCTATCCCTCTTGATATCATTGAATTGTCTTTCAAGTGTAAAAAATGGATTAGTCCTATTCCTAAACCTTGAATAAACAGCCTCATTGCCTTCTGCATTAAAGGCATTGTCTCTCAACACATCCAAAGGCATGGAATTGGCCATATTGTAAAGGGCGGTTGGAATGGAATTGTCCTGGTCTGCAATATTGGGTGGATTTTCGTTGTTTTCAATAGAATAATTGATATTACCTCGGACATTGAATTTTTTACTGAATTCATGGGTGAAGCCGAAGTTGAATGTTTTTCTATTGTAGGTATTATTTGGAACAATTCCCTTACTGTTCAAATCTGAAAATGAGAAATTCATACCACCCTTATCGTTATTTGTTGCAAGGGTAATTGTGTTGGTAGTATTCTGACCGTTTCTAAAGAAATCATTGATTCTTCCTCTAACAGGCACATATGGTACAACTACCCCGTCAAATAAAGTTTGGGTCATACCGGGAGCAAATCTCTCCCCAAAGGACCACTGTCCTGAGGTTGGATTTGGAGAAGTAGGTCTTATTCCAAATTCACCTTGGCCATATTCGTACTGATAATCCGTGAAATCCAAAGGTTGTTCAATGGTATGGTTCAGGTTATAGGTTACCCCTATACCTTTTTTGTCACCTTTGGTTTTGGTGTTGATCATGATCACACCATCTTTGGCCCTTGAACCATAAAGGGCAGAAGCTGCTGCACCTTTCAATACCGTCATACTTTCGATATCATCAGGGTTGATACTGCTGAGACCATCGCCACCATCTGCAGTTACACCCCCGCCTCTTTGGCCAAAGGAATTATCCGCACCTTGATTGCCAGGTCTTGTTCCAAAATTGGTATTGTCAATTGGAATACCATTGATTACGATCAAAGGGTTGTTTTGGCCACCTATAGACGACTGACCCCTGATTCTTACTTTGGAAGTGCCCGCAGGTCCTGTTCCAAGGGAGGTTATATTTACACCGGCAATTTTTCCTTGAAGCGCATTCATGAAATTGGGCGTTCTATTGATAGTCACTTCGTCGGAAGTCACGTTGGTAGCGGCATAACCGATACTTCTTGTTGTTTTTTGAAGACCCAAAGCAGCAATCACAACTTCTTCAAGTGCTCTTGCCTCTTGAACCATTGTAACATTGATGACAGATTGATTTCCTACTAAGATTTTTTGTGTTGAAAAACCTATATATGAAAATACCAATGTAGAACCTTCCGGAATAACTATAGAGTATTTTCCATCAATATCAGAAATAGTTCCTGAAGTGGTTCCTTCCACAAATACTGCTACACCGGGCAAAGTCTCGCCGGATTCACTCGTAATGGTTCCAGTTACTCGAATGTCTGCGACATTGACCATTATTTTCAAATCCTTTTCATTTGAATTAATAGGCAGTGATTTTACACTTATGATATTATTAATTTGCTTGAAATGGAGTTTTTTCTTTTCTGCAACCTCCAAAAGGACCTCAGCAACAGTGCCGCTAGTCCTATTGAGTTTAATTTTTGATTTATCCTTAAGATTTTTTTCAGTATAGAAAAAACTGTATTCTGTTTTCTTTTCTATAGCTGCAAGGATATTTTCTAGGTTGCCTTCCCTGATGTCAAGATCGATGTGTACTTCATCAATACTTTTAACCTGGTCCGAATTGCTGTTTGCAAGAATGGTATTGCATGTTATGGTCAATAGAAATGCACTTAAAATTGTGCGTTTGAAGGCCATAATTATTGTTTTTTGTAGTTTTTGTGACATATTCTGGGTTGTCTGGTGTCAATTGATTAATTATGGTACTTTACCAATATTGTTCGTCTTGAACAGATATCGGTGGTAAGCTTTTTACATTTATGATGTATTCACTGGTTCTTTTTGATGTTTCATAGGCATATAGGTTTAATTGAATTTCAAAATCACACTTTCATTTTCTATTCTATATTCGAATTCCACTGAGTAACTCAAGGCTTTTAGGACATTCGATAGGTATTCATGAGGTTTGAAGCTTCCTGAACATTTATATTCCGGTAATTTATCTGTTCCGATAACTTGAAAATCTACGCCATACCACCTTTCCAAATCCTCAATGATTATATTGAAGGGGACCTTTTCGAAATGGAGAATACCATCTTTCCATTTTAAGATTGAGGCTACATCAACAATTTCTTTTTTTAGGGTTTGATTGATTGTGGAATATTTGGTGGCCTCTCCCGGTAATATTTCATGGAATGAATTGTCCAATTTATTTTCAACTTTCACTTTGCCGGAAGCCAAAACGACCTGTATTTCTGGATTTCCAGAATAGGCCTTTATGTTAAAACTGGTACCAAGAGCGGTCGTAGAGATATTTTCTGTAATGACAGAGAAAGGATGCTGTTCATCCTTTACAACTTCAAAAAATCCTTCTCCTTCTAGATAGACCGTTCTGTTCTGGAGGAAGTCCTCCGCGAAAGTCAATTTGCTATCTGAATTTAAAGCTACCATCGAACCATCAGGAAGTTTTATGGTCTTCTTGACACCTTTTGGCGTACTCTTGATGATTGTTTTTACTTCTGCGAGTGATTCGGTTATCTCTCCAAATTCTGCATTGGGATGTAAGTAAAGAATAAAACTTACCGAAAAAATCAGGGATATTGAGGCTGCGAGTCCCAGCCATATTTTAGGTTTTAGAGAATTAATTTTTTTTGGATTCTTGTTTTTGCTAAAAGTTTCAAGTTCAGTTTCCTGAATTATATCACCTTCTTCATCCTCACCAACTTCTGCTTGCCATTCTTGCTCAATAATTGTTTTATAGGTTTCTTCTCCATCAGGAGAATCAAGCCAATTCAAAAATTCCTTTGCTTCTTTCTTTGAAAACTTCCCGGCAAAAAACTTATCAATATCTTTTTTATGGTATTTCATTAATTATCCCTTTCCACCATATAGCGCCTTGGAAAGAAATTTACTTAGTCATTTTATAAAAAAATATCGACTTTTTTTAAAATACCGACTTAAACTATTTCAAAAAATGTTTTAAAACCTATAAAAACTGTGAAATAATCCCAAAGACCAAAGATTTTGCCGGTATCATATATTTGGTTAAAAGTTTTTGTTTGACAGATTTAGTTGCGGAATAAATATGGCTTTCTACCGTTCTTTTTGAGATACTTAATTTTTCAGCAATTTCTCCGGAGGCAAGATTTTCATAATTCTTCATTTTGAAAATTTCCTTTTGGGTCTTTGGCAGTTTTTCTATTTCCGCGTGGGAGATCTCTTCAAACTCTCTGTATTCAATTTGTTTTTCCGTTTCATTCGAGGAGGTTTCCATGGTTGAAATTTCATAAACCTCATAAGCCATTCTTCTCGCTTCTTTTTTGGCCTTTTTAATAATGATTGATTTCAAGATGGTAAGCAAATAGGCATTAAATGATAGTTCACAATTGAGATTATGTCTGTTTTTCCAGATAATCAAAAAAACTTCCTGAACAGTCTCTTCCGCATCTTCTGAGGATAGATTCATTTTTTTTGAAGTGTAAAAAATTTTTGGCTTAAAAAAATTATACAATTCACAAAATGATTTCTCATCTCCACTCTTTAATCCGGAGACTAAAAATTTTATATCGATGGAATTGATTTTAACTTTATTCACCTTGGAAATGTTTCTACATAAAGTAAGGTATAAATTGTGAATCTTACAATAAAAAAGATAAATTCTATATAGGTTTAAAATAAAATTCTGAATTTCTAATAAAATCCAATTAATAAAAACAGCCAGATTATGTAAATTATTATCGATTTATTTTATTTTTTGTCTGGTTTTTGGCAAAAATTCAATTTAGTGTATTTTTCACACTAATTATTAACCTTAAAAAAATGACCAGAAAGTAAACTATATTTTAGAACATATATTTCAATCCTCTGGATAAGGGATATACACAAAGCTGGTAAACTCCCCGTCAACTACAAAGAGACAACAAAATTCATCAGGGTCTTTGTAGGCTTTTTTAAAATCCTCAACCAGTTCCTCAGCTATGAGTTTTCTTTGTATAAATTCATCCAAATATGTGATGTAATAATTCCAGTCCAGGTTTTTTTCGGTTTTTCCCAATAGCAATTGGCCGATTGGCTGCTCATTTTTTGAGATTGGAAATATGGGATGCCCAGAGAATTTTCTGCTTCTGACCTGATAGGATGCCTCTTTCAAAATTTCTGAAACATTGACGAAATCTTTGGTTATAGTCCCCAAATACTTCCCGCTCAATTCCGGGTCATTGAAATCTGAAATCATTTTTTTAAAGTTAGTCGTACAACATTTTCTACATGGAATGTCTGAGGAAACATGTCCACAGGCTGTATTTTGTCAATAATATATTTTTCAGACAAAAGCGCGACATCTCTGGCCTGAGTGGCCGGATTGCAACTTACATAGACGATTTTTGGAGCTTCCAGATGGAGCAACATTTTGACCACATCTTCATGCATACCGGCACGTGGAGGATCTGTGATGATGACGTCAGGCTTCGCATGGTCTGCTATAAATTCGTCATTTAATAAATCCTTCATATCCCCGGCATAGAAAAGGGTGTTTTCCAAGCCATTGACTTGGGAATTAAGTTTTGCATCTGCTATCGCTGCTTCTACATATTCTATGCCTATAACCTGCTTTGCCTGTTTTGCAACGAAATTGGCAATCGTCCCGGTACCGGTGTAGAGATCATATACCACTTCATCTCCCTTCAATTCAGCAAAATATCTCGCTACTTTATACAATTCGTAAGCCTGTTTGGAATTGGTCTGATAAAATGACTTGGGACCTATTCTGAATTTAAGTCCCTCCATTTCTTCTTCAATATAATCCTTTCCGGAAAAAGTATGGACATTGAGATCATTGAAGGTTTCATTTCCTTTTTGATTGATGATATACAACAGGGAAGTGATTTCGGGGAATTTCATGTTTAAAAATTCCATTACTTTTTCTATTCCCGATGCATCATTTTCTCCAAACTGCACGATGACCATCGATTCTCCTGTGGTGGTAGTTCGGATGATAAGGTTTCTCAAAAACCCCTTTTGTTTTTTTAAGTCGTAAAAAGTGAGACCTTCATCCAGGGCAAAATCCCTAAGACTATTTCTGACTTCATTGGAGATTCCGCCCTGAAGGTAACAGTGATTGATATCCACAATTTTGTCAAACATTTTTGGGACATGGAAACCCAAGGCATTTCTTTCAAATTCCTCACCTGAATCTATTTCATTTCGTGTAAGCCAACGGTTATTGGAAAAAGTATAATCAAGTTTGTTTCTATAATATCGGGTTTCACTTGAACCCAGGATAGGCAACACCTCTGGTATTTCAACTTTTGCAATCCTTTCAAATTGATCCACTACCTGTTGCCATTTGTAGGTTTTTTGCAAATCATAATTGATGTGTTGCCACTTACAGCCACCACAAGTTCCAAAATGTGAACAAAAAGGTTCGATCCTGTCTTTAGAGTACTCATGGAATTTGATAGCCTCGCCTTCCATAAATGAACTTTTTCCCCGTGTAATCCGGACATCTACCAAATCTCCCGGGGCAACATTCTGGACAAAAACCACTTTTCCTTCATGATGTCCTACACATTTACCCTCGGCTGCAATTCTTTCTATTCTAAGGTTATTGATTACCTTATTTTTCATCTTTCTCGACATGGCGGCAAAAATAAGGTTTTGAATTGGAAGTTTGGAGGCTTATAAAATTTAAAGCATGAAATAACCAAAAAAACATCTCGGCTCACCCGAGTTTGTAATTCCAAAAAAATGCCCTTAATATGCTGTTTCATTTCAAATAAAATAATGGGAGAATATATAGTTAACTTCAGTAACTGGATTTGGGATACCCCCATGCTCATCTTATTAATGGGTGGAGGCTTTGTCTTGTTTGTTTATTCTGGATTTTTACCTTTTAGACATTTAGGCCATGCCATCAAAGTGGTGAGAGGAAAATACGATGAAACCAATGTGCCAGGTCAGATATCCTCCAAACAAGCCCTTTCCGCTGCGATAGCGGCGACGGTAGGGTTGGGAAATATCAGCGGAGTAGCCATAGCGATCAATATGGGAGGTCCCGGAGCAATATTTTGGATGTGGATGTCAGCCTTCGTGGGGATGGCTACCAAATATTTTTCCTGTAGCCTAGCTATAATGTATAGAGGCAAAGACAGTTCAGGAGAAATTCAGGGTGGTCCAATGTACGTCATTGAAGAAGGGATGGGGAAAAGATGGAAACCATTGTCTGTCCTGTTTTCGGTTGCAGGCGTGTTGGGATTACTGTCTATTTTTCAGGCAAACCAATTGACAGCAGTCCTGAGGTCAGTGTTGTTGATTCCAAACGGTTTGGATAATGGGGAAAGTACCAAGTGGGTATTGGGAATATTAATGATGATTACTGTTGCCATAGTAATACTTGGCGGGATAAAAAGAATAGCAGCCGTAGCTTCCAAATTGGTTCCTTTTATGGTGATCCTGTATTTTGCAACGGTAGTTTTGATCATGATCCAATACATAGAAAATGTTCCTTCCATGATTTGGTTGATCCTGACAGATGCATTTACAGGGCAAGCAGCAATGGGTGGTGCTGTTGGAGCAGTCATTGTGATTGGAGCGAGGAGAGCGGCATTTTCCAACGAAGCCGGAATAGGTACTGCGCCCATGGTGCATGGTGCTTCCAAAAATAATGAACCGGTAAGGGAAGGTCTGATAGCCATGTTGGGACCATTTATTGATACCATTGTGGTATGTACTTTGACCGCATTGGTCATACTCTTGACGGGTGTTTGGGAATCCACCGAAAATGATGGGGTTAGGTTGACCCTTTCTGCATTTGAAATGGCATTGCCGGGTTTTGGAAAATACCTGTTGATGATAGCTGTTTTGGTTTTTGCCCTTTCTACCATGTTTACTTATTCCTATTATGGACATAAGTGTTTCAATTATCTATTCGGAGCTGAAAAAGCCAATTATTATAATTACTTCTATTTGGTTACCATCGTAGCGGGGGCAGTGGCTTCTTTGGAAGTGGTAGTAAGTTTCATTGACGGCATGTATGCCATTATGGCTATTCCGACCATGATTTCCACCATTTATCTGGCCCCCAAGGTTAAAGCCGCCACAAAGGTTTATTTCGATAAAATGAAAAAGGAAGAGGTTGGAAAGTAGGGGGATTGTAAGAACTTGTCCGCCGTGGTGGATTGGAAAATTGAAAAAATTGGAAGATTAGTAATCAGTCGATTGGAATTTTGGATGGATTGAAAGATTTTAAAAACTTGTCTGCTTAAGCACTTTGGCTAGGCAGATTGATATATTGAAAGGTTATTCGGACGTAGGGCCATAGGGTTAAAATGTGGAGTTTCTTATCAATGTAAAATTTAAAATCAAAAATCTACAATTTTGAAAAAAGCTTTCGAAATTCAGTTCTCCTTTGTTTGAGGCTATCTTCGAGGTCAAAAAAACCTAAAAAGTTGCACTGTTCTCTTCTTGGTTCTTGTCTCTTGTTTCTAACATCTCACATCTCACATCTAGTGTCTCACATCTCACGTCTAAGCAATGAAAATCCTCATAGCTCCCAATGCATTTAAAGGTACAATCGAAGCCGACGAGGCAGCAGCTATAATCAGTTCTGTGATTTCATCAAAAAGAGGCGATGTAGAAACTATACTTTGCCCGATTGCAGATGGGGGAGACGGTACTTGTTATTTGTTGGGAAAGGCATTGAATATGCATCAACATCATCATTTTGCCTTGGATCCTTTAGGTCGTCCCATCGAAGGATTTTTTTTCATGGATAAAGTCAATGCAATTGCCTACCTGGATGTTTCCACAGTTTCGGGGATCAAATCATTGAAGCTTCATGAGAGAGATGTCTGGATAGCGAGTACTTATGGAACAGGAGAGTTGATTCAGAAAGCTATCCATTCAGGAGCAAAGCATATAGTACTGGGATTAGGCGGAAGTGCCTCTATTGATCTGGGATTGGGGATTTTGAGAGGTTTGGGCTTTTTATTTTTGGATGAAAACGGGCGGGAGATTACTTTGTTTTCCAATGTATTCTTAAAAAAAATCAGGTATATACAAAGCCCTGTTCCAAAGCCTGTGGTAAGTTTTACCTGTCTCTGTGATGTCAATAATTACTTTTATGGTACTGAGGGAGCAATTCCTGTTTTCGGTCCTCAAAAAGGTTTGAAAGAAGAAGATATGGAAGATTATGAAAATGCCTGTTCAGGAGTTTTGGAATTGCTTTCAGTAAAAACCGGCAAGTCAATGGTAGATCAGCCAAGTTTTGGTGCGGCAGGAGGGATAGCCTTTGGGCTTTCTTTCTTTTTTCCGGTAGAAATCCAAATGGGAGCTCAATGGTTTTTTCAGCAAGTAAAAATGGAGGAAAAAGTAGTCAAAGCCGATATTATCATTACGGGTGAAGGCAGATATGACAGTCAATCAGCTGGTGGCAAGGGTAGTTTCGAGTTGTTGCAGTTGGCAAAGAAGCATCACAAGAAAACTGTACTTTTTACTTCCGGCAGTGGTGGGAACGGATCCGGATTTGATCAGGTAAAGGTGTTACCGGATTTGAATTTTGAACAAAATGATTTTCAGCTTCAGGCCAGGAAAAATCTCCAGGAATGTGTCGAAAAATGGATCAGTTCATTTTAAGCTCTTTGACCTATCCATTATCTCGATTTTTTCTGAATTCTGATTTCCCTTTATTGCTTCAATTCAATGAGAAAAGATAAGGTTTGAAATGACTTCCATCATATTTTCAGCTACTCTTAATCGCTAACTTTAGAGTCAATTCATAAACAACCCGACCTTTTATGGGCATCAGCAATGTTATCAAACTAAAAAGCAAAAAAGATAAGTCTGAATACTTCCACAGGCTTATTAAAGACATTGAAGCATTGGAAATGATGCTGGAAAAGGGCATGATTGAAAAATTCCCGATCCGGATTGGTGCAGAGCAGGAATTTTTTATTTTGAACAATGAATTTTTACCCAATAATAACTCCCTTGAATTATTAGAAAATATCAATGATCCACATTTTACCACAGAAATAGGAAATTACAATCTTGAAATCAACCTCGATCCAATCGAGCTTAAGGGGGATTGTTTTAGTCGCATGTATGAACAGCTGACTTCACTGCTTCTTAAGGCAAATGATGTAGCTAGGGAATTTGATTCTAAAATTTTATTGACAGGAATTTTACCGACGCTTTCCCAAAAGCATATCACTTTGGACAATATGACCAAAGTAAAGCGATATGCTGTTTTAAATAAAGTAGCAATGGAATTGCGGGATCAGGATATCAGTATACATATCAAAGGAGTGGATGAAATCACCCTTTTGCATGATAGTATCCTGTTGGAAGGGTGTAACACCAGTTTTCAGATGCACCTTCAAATCAACCCTGATGAGTTTATTGATAGTTTTAATTGGGCACAGGCTATTGCGGGCCCTGTCTTGGCTGTTTGTTGTAATTCCCCTTTGCTTTTTGGGAAAGAATTATGGAATGAAACGAGGATTTCATTGTTTTCCCAATCAGTGGATATCAGGGCAAATTCCTATTTGTTGAATGAATCCCAATCTAGGGTAAGTTTTGAAAACCACTGGCATACAGGGTCCATTTCGGACATATTTAAAGACAACATTGCAAGGTTCAGGTGCTTGCTGACAGCCGAATCAATTGAAGATAGTTTGGAAGTTTTGGAGAATGGAGGTGTTCCAAAGCTCAATGCACTAGGCATTCACAATGGCACTGTCTATCGCTGGAACAGGGCATGCTATGGAGTAGGAGGCGGGAAACCACACCTTAGGATAGAGAACAGATATATCCCCGCAGGTCCAACCAGAAAAGATGAAGTAGCCAATATGGCATTTTGGGTAGGTTTGATGCGGGGAAGAACAAAGGAATGCGATAAGATTCATGAGGTTATGGATTTTAAGGATGCCAATTCCAACTTTTATAGTGCGGCACGATATGGTATGAAGTCTCAGTTTTTCTGGGATGGTCAGTTGGTTTCAAGCCAAAAACTGATTTTGGAAAAATTCCTTCCGATGGCCTATGAAGGACTTAGGAGTATGGGCGTTTTGGAAAAAGATATCGTCCATTACTTATCCATCATCGAAAAAAGAGTGAGTGCCCAAACCGGAGCGGATTGGATGGTCAGGAGCTATAGAAACCTCTTGTCGACAAAAAAAAGAAATGAATCGTTACAGGTGTTGACAGCGAATATGTACCTTAATCAGGAAAAGGAAATTCCTGTTTCCGATTGGGAAATACTGAAGTCAAATGCGACCACTACTTTCAATATCAAAAAGAAAGTTCACCATGTAATGAATACGGATATATTCTCCATCGAGGAGAAAGACAGTCTGGAATTGGCCGTTTATCTGATGAAGTGGAAAAAGATCCATCATATGCCTGTGATCAAAAATGATAAAGAACTGGTCGGCCTGATTACCTGGACAGATATTGAAAAATATCATGATAGGGAAGATATTGACACCATTCCAGTCGGTAAAGTAATGACAAGGTCCTTGGTCAGCATATCACAGGAAATGGATTTTGATGAAGCAAAGGAATTGATGAATTCCCATAATTTCAATTGCCTTCCTGTAGTGAAGGATAATAAATTAATAGGGATAGTCACTTCAAATGACATGTGATTGATATGATTGAGATTTATAGTAAAGCCCTTCAGGAAAAAATCACCATTGATAGGCTAATCGGGCGGATAGAAACAGGAAGAATAGGGCCTACCTTGGTCTTTTTTGCCGGTATTCATGGGAATGAAGTGGCGGGTGTATTTGCCTTGAAAAAAGTCTTTGAGGATCTGGAAAATCAGAAAGAAAAGCTTCGCGGAACCGTCATCGGTATTTCCGGCAATTTAAAAGCCTTAGCCGTAAATACGAGATACCTGAAAGAGGACCTGAACAGACTCTGGACAAAATCAAATATCAAGCGTATTGTCAAAAATGATAAACCAGGTCCAGAAGAAGAGGAATTGGTAGCAATTCTGCAGCTCGTTGAGGAAATCCTGGAAAAAGGGAACGGCCCTTTTTATTTTATTGACCTGCATACTACCTCAAGCAAGACCCTTCCTTTTATCACCATCAATGATGCATTGATCAACCGCAAATTTTCTGAATTATTTCCTGTACCCATTGTACTGGGAATAGAAGAATTTCTTGATGGGCCATTGTTAAGTTTTATCAATCAGGCAGGCTATGTGGCCATTGGATTTGAGTCGGGACAGCATGATGAAAAAGAAGCGATATCCAACAATATAGCTTTTGTTTATTTATGTCTGGTCTATGCCCGTCTGATCAAAAAGAAATCACTGGATCATTATCAGGAGTATTACAATGAACTGGAACAAGCTTCCAAAAAGGTAAAGGAGATCTTTGAAATCACTTACCTCTATCAGATTATGAAGGGGGAAGAATTTAAGATGCTTCCGGGCTTTGAGAGTTTTCAAGTTATCAAGAAAGAAACGCCTCTGGCAATCAGTAACGGCGAAGTCGTCAAATCCAAATATGCTTCAAGGCTGTTTATGCCCCTTTATCAAAGTCAGGGAAGTGATGGTTTTTTTATCATAAGAGGCATTCCTAAGTTTGCATTGAAATTATCTTCACTTCTCAGAAAAACCAAGGCCGACAACTTTTTGACTTTATTGCCGGGAATTCAATGGGATAACCGGGAAAAGGAAATTCTTAGGGTAAATCTGAAAATAGCCAGATTCTTTACAGGTCCGCTTTTCCACTTATTGGGCTACCGTATCCGTGTTGTAGACGAAAATTACCTCAGGCTCTATAACCGCGAACATGCCGTAAAAACCGAGATGTATAGGGGGGAGAAGTGGTATTGAAAATGCTGAAAGGGGCGGCTAGTTATTGGTAAATCAGAAATACCAGAGGAAGGAATAAAGGAATACGGTTAGCAACCGTATGCAGCAGCTAGGTACTCCCCGGGTTTGATCACCTGTGGGAGATTTGTTTTTTTAAAGGCTTGTTGATTGGGTGGTAGTAAAATGAATCAAAGCTTGGGCATTGGTTTTGGATATAGGGGAAATAGCTTAGATTTGATCATCCTGTACAATAGAAAAGGTGTTTTTGATCGTCTGTTTTTTTTATCATTCCTTATGCGCTATTTTTCGGATATGCAGCTCTCCATCAAAATGTACAGGATTTTGTTTTTTCTTATCTGGATAGGTTTCTGCTCATGTAAGGGCAAAAAAGAAGTGGGGCTTAAAGCCCAATTTCCGTCTCCCATGGAGGAAAATATCCGTCCGCATCAGCGGGTAGATGGATCTGGATTTATCGGTGAAAGGATTGAGCTTGAGGATATTTTTGCGAAAAACCCCGTGTTGTTTGTAGATGAAAAAAACAATTATGATTCTATAAACCTGCTGATCCACTTTCATGGCCATGAAAGTATTCTTGCCCATGCTATTGACCAAAATGAAAACTGGGCAGGGGTTGCAGTTAATTTGGGTTCGGGTTCCAGTGCCTATTCCGCTCCATTTTTGGAAAAAGCGAATTTTGATGCGCTGCTTTCAGTTATTAAAGCAAATTTGAATAAGCCAATAAGCGGTATTTACCTTTCCGGATTTAGTGCCGGATATGGTGCCATAAGAGCAATTTTGAGAACAGACCATTATGATTTGATTGACGGGGTTCTATTACTTGATGGGCTACATGCAGGATATATTCCTGAATCTACTCCGCTTTCCCAGGGAGGAAAGATCAAGGCGGAAGACTTGGATGTATTTTTGCGGTTGGCCGAAGATGCGGTCTCAGGACATAAAAAATTTGTTTTGACGCATAGTAGCGTGTTTCCGGGAACTTTTGTCAGCACCACAGAATCTGCTGATTTTCTACTGAGAGCTATGGATATGGGCCGTGAAGCAGTGTTGAAAGCAGGCCCTTTGGGTATGCAGCAAGTCGGTCAATCCATCAAAGGTGATTTTAAAGTTTTGGCTTTTGCAGGCAATACAGCCCCGGATCATATTGACCATTTGCATGGTTTATTCCAATTTATCAGGCTTTTGGAAGGAGAAGAGTAGAGGTTTGCTTGCTCAAAACCAATTCCCCTGCATCTCGACTGTCACCATATCCGCCGACACCAACCATCTCCCAAGACTATCCATTTTGACCAATTCATATTCGAAGAAATAGCGCATGCAAATGATTTTGCCTTGGTAGAAGTCCTTTTCCGGGTAATCTCTAGATGGATTTTTTGGTACGTTTGGGAAGAAGTGATGGGTAGATCAAAAGTACTTTAAGGAAGGAATAAAGGAATACGGATAGCGACCGTTTGCAGCAGCTAGGTACTCCCTAGGTTAGATTGCCTACGGGAGTTTTGTTTTTTATAGTATTATTGATGGGGTGAGAAACTTGAGAATCAAAGTGTGGGCATTTGTTCTGGAAATGGGTGAAATAACTTAAATTTGATGAGAGTTAAACAAACCTATTATTTTTTTAATTATGACTAAAAACAAAATATTAAATGTTCAAACTATTGCCGTTTCAGTAACTGCAATAAACGGTGAAGATTTTATTTGCATAACTGATATGGCACAAGCAAAATCAGACGCTAGTCGTGCCGCAGATGTTATTAAAAACTGGATAAGAACACGAACAACACTTGAATTTTTAGGTACTTGGGAAAAAATATATAACCCCAATTTTAAAGTGGTCGAATTTGACCACTTTAAATCTCAAGCAGGCTTACCTTCTTTTGTGTTAAGCCCAACTCAATGGGTAGAAAAAACCAATGCGATTGGAATATTTTCTAAAGCTGGTCGGTATGGAGGAACTTACGCACATAAAGATATTGCATTTGAATTTGGTTCGGCAATTAGTGCAGAGTTCAAATTATATTTAATAAAAGAATTTCAACGGTTAAAAGAAAGCGAAAGCGACCGCCTAAAAATCGAATGGAATTTCCAAAGAACATTGGCCAAGGTCAATTACCACATCCATACAGATGCAATAAAAGAAAATCTGATTCCTAGTGAAATCAGTAAAAAACAGGCTTCTTTTATCTATGCCAATGAAGCCGATGTGCTCAATGTTGCCCTCTTTGGGAAAACTGCCAAACAATGGCGAGATAAAAACTCTGACCAAAAAGGTAATATCCGGGATTATGCCACCATAGAACAATTGGTAGTCTTGTCCAATATGGAAAGCACCAATGCCTTGTTGATTCATCAGGGAATCGATCAGAGCGAGAGATTGATTCAACTCAACCAAATGGCTATCACTCAAATGCAATCGTTGTTGAGCCATAAGCAATCTGTGAAGAAATTGAAATAATTACTTTATGTCATTTCAAAACCACTCCCCCCTCATCTCAACCGTTACTATATCTCCTGAAACCAGTCTTTTGCCCAATCCATCCATTTTGACCAGTTCGTATTCGAAGAAATACCGCATGCACATGATTTTGCCTTGGTAGAAGTCTTTTTCGGGAGTGCCGGAATCCAAGGCTTTCCTGGAGACAAAACCTTGATGAAGCCATTGCCAGGCAATGGTCAGGATACTGAGATATTCCAAATATAAGGTGGCATCTGCAAGGAACTCTTCGGGATTTTTGCCTACCTTTGCAAATAAGTGTCCACTTGTCTGCTGTGCCCTTTGCAGGTATTTTTCCAATTTTTCGGCGAAGGGTAGCAAAGAACTTTCTACTTTGGCTTCTACAATGATCTGCATTATTTTTTCAGCAAAGATTCTGATAGCTCTACCATCCTGCATCAACACCTTTCTGCCCAACAAATCCAAGCCATGAATGCCTGTTGTCCCTTCATGGATAGGGTGAATGCGTGCCTCGCGGTAGTATTGCTCCACCGGAAAATCCGTGGTATATCCTGCACCACCCAAAACCTGCACTGCTGCCGATGTAGTCAGGCAGCACATTTCCGAAGGATAGGATTTGGCTATCGGGGTCAGCAGGTCGAGCAGGAGTACAGCATCTTCTTTTTCCTGGCCTTCTGCCACATGGACCAAATCACCCAATTTGGCACAATAGAGCAAAAGGGAGAGGGAACCTTCCACAATGGATTTTTGAAATAGCAACATACGCTTGACATCGGCATGTTCGATAATGGGGACTTGGGGTTTGGATGGGTCTTTTTCATTGATTTTTCGTCCCTGTGGCCTTTCCTTGGCATAAGCAAGGGCGGAATTATAGGCGGCTGTACCAATGGCTGCTGCATTCATACCCACACCAATTCTTGCCTCATTCATCATTTGGAACATATAGGGCAAACCTTTATGGGGTTCTCCCACCAAAAATCCTTCACAACCATCATTGGAACCGATCATTAGGTGAGCAATGGGTGCACCTTTGTAACCCATTTTATGGTAAAGTCCTTCTGTCAGAACATCATTGGAGGCTCCGGTTTCTGTTCTTTTTTGGGGAACTACAAACATGGAAATGCCTTTGACTCCGGCGGGGGCGCCTTTGATTCGGGCGAGCATGAGGTGAATCACATTTTCACAGGCATCATGGTCTCCACAGGAGATGTATATTTTTTGTCCTTTGATTTTATAAATACCTTCTATTTCAGTGGGGTAAGCGGTAGTGCTTAAATCGCTTAAAGAAGAGCCTGCATCCGGTTCGGTCAGGGCCATGGTTCCCTGCCATTTGGCATTGTACAAATTGGGAGTGAATCTTTCGATCAGTTCCTTACTTCCGAATGTCCGGATCAAATTGGCAGCACCGGAAGTGAGAAATGGATACACAGAAGCCGAATAATTGGCGGCTTGCCAAATAAAACCTACAGCAGATTGGATGGTATTGGGCAATTGCTGCCCGCCTTCTTCATAGCTGAAACAGGCATTGATCCAACCGTCTTCTCCATATTGGCGGTAAATCTTCTTCATACCCTCGTGAACCAGGATTTTGCCATCCACCAATTGGGGTTCCTGCCTGTCCATCTCCGTCAATAATGGCCTCAAAGAAGTCATACCAATCTGATCTGCGGCATCCAAGACCATCTCGAAAGTTTCTCGATTATGGTCTTTGAAATAGTCAAAAGAGGTCAATGACAAGGCGTCTATATTTTCAAAAAGCTGGAAATGAAGGTCACGTTTGGAGTAAAACATAAGCTATGGAAATTTTGGACTTTAGGTTGATTCGTTAAAAGCTTAAGGTATTGAAAAATTGAATGATAAAAAATAGGAAAGAAATCAAGATTTGACAATAAAACAGTTTGCAAAGTCAGGTTCCAAGGAAAATACTCCCAAAGCATTCATAACCACAAAAGAGACAAAAGGCCACAAAAGTTTAAGGGAAGAAAATTTATGATACCCTCTTTTGTTTTCTTTTGACACTTTTGTGGTTCACAATAAAATATTTTGTTGTGATTACGCTGGTTTTTTTTGGTTTTCAATAGCGGGATGTGAGGGAGAGATTGGAAGACTACTTTTTTACTACCCGTTTTCCTTAAATCCCATGCTCAAAGAATTGATACAATATCGGATTCCGCCTTGGTCTTTGGGTCCGTCCGGGAAGCGGTGTCCTAAATGCCCACCGCACTTGGCACAGAGGATTTCTTCTCTTACCATAAAGTGAGAATAATCCATCTTTACCTCAATGGCTTCAGGTCTTACAGGCACAGTAAACGAAGGCCACCCGCAGCCGCTGTCATACTTGGCAGAAGAATGAAAGATTTCATTCCCGCAGGCTTTGCATTCATAAATTCCGGTTTTTTTGTTCAGATAATACTCTCCTGTAAATGCCCGCTCAGTGCCTTTCTCTCTTAACACATGATAGGATTCAGGATCCAGTTCTTTCTTCCAGTCTTCTTCCGGTTTTTGGACTTCGTATGTTTTGTTGGATTTGGAATTCATGTTTTTTCGGTTTTCATTATTGTTGGCTATGCGTTGCCATTGTTTCAAGGGATTGTCTGAGTCCCACGTTTTAACCATAAAAACAGCACTTTGGTTTATCGAGGAATAGAAAACTCACCCGACTAAGGATAATGGTTATATGTTCCAAGATTACAGAAAGGAGCATTCATGTAATTTACAACTGATGACTTTAAATTTCTATCCTGATAGCAGGAGATCAAATGACATAGAAAGGCAAAGATGACAACCCTACAACCAGGATAACTATCTCAAGGCTTCATCAGTAATTTCATCTTCCCCTTGATCACTGCTTCATTCATCAATTGTGGCCGGTATTGACCTGTAGCAAACATCTCTGTTTGGTCGGAATACCATGGGCTGAAATAATTTCCGCTTTGACCTGTTGGCAAAACTGATTCCGAGGCTTCAACATCTGCAAAATCCAAGATGATGCGCATGGCAGGGCCTACGGTTACTTTGTAGATTCCATCAGGGTTTAGTTTGAAAGAGAGTTTATTCACTGATTCTTCGTTGGCGGGGACTGCGGGGGCTTTTACGTTAAAGATTTTATCCAAGGGTTTTTTGGCGCCTAAGGGATGTGGATGTTCCAAAACCACTGCATTCTCCCAAATCCATTTTTCAGGATTTTTTCCAAATTGTTTGCTAAGCTCCGCCAAAGATATTTTCAGTGCGGCTTCAATGATGGATTTTCTGCTTTCTTTTTCTTCTGTAGCGATATTGTCCCACCAAGGGGAATTTTCAGTGCGTATCAGATTAGGAGTGCTTCGGATATATAGAAATGTGGCCAGGAAATTTTTAAAATCATCCTCACCTAATTCATCTGCCATCATTCCGTGGAGGGTATGGTAAAGCCATTTATAATATAGGGTAGGAGCAATGGATTCCAGTTCATGGTTTCCCGACCAGTTTTCAAGTTTCTCTATAGCCACTTCAAATCCTTGAAAGATCTCCTTGTCTACAGCTTCAATCATACTTTGTGCGTTAAGCGGATGGTTTTCATTGATGGTTTCGAGTTGTAAGGCTTTGATGTTTTCCTGAGTCCAGTCATCTCGTGAGGTGACGGTTTTGGCTATACGGTTCCATCGGTCCCCGGGATAATAGTAGCCAGGATATAAAGTACCATTGGATAAGGTGTCAGGTTGGTTATTTGCAGAAGCAACAAAACCTGAAGGAGGATTGATACTCATGGGGTTTTCTTCAAAGGGCATCCAGCCCAACGGTTCATCGGAAGGGTTACTGCCATCAAGGAATAACTTGCTATTAACGTGTTCAGGGCGGATAGGGAGTTTTGCCGTAGCCCACCAAGCGATATTTCCTGAATTGTCACCATACATCACATTCAGTCCCGGCGCATGGATCAATCTGATGGCTTCTTCTGTTTCCTTCAGGGATTTGGCTCTGCCCATTTTAAATGCTGCCTCCAAGGCTTTGGTTGGTTCCAACACATATACCCACCAGGAAGCTACCGGATTGTCGGTTAATCTTCCGATTTCAGGGATGACTTCATTCATAATCGGCCCATGTATGGATTCTTTGATTTCGAAACTTACTGGTTCTTTTCCTTTGACGGGAATGGTTTCAGTGCGAATGGTCATAGGCCTGAATTCATTTCCATACACTGTCTCATTCGGGTTGTTCGGATTGAGTTTCTCCTCGAAAAAGTCTTGATCATCATTTTCAAACATGGTCAGCCCGATACTGTGATGTCGTGTATGTCCCACCAAGCCAAATGGATATCCGGCAAGGTGGTTGCCGTAAAAACTAAATCCCGGGTATTCCAAATGCGCCTCATACCATACAGAGGGCTGCGAAAAACCTATATGGGTATCATTGAGAAAAAGAACTTTTCCAGAGGCCGTCCTACTGGGGGCAATCACCCAGGAATTGCTGCCTTCCAACAATGGTACGGGAAGTTTTTCCAAAAGTCCGGAAAGTGAGTTTTGCAAAAGCATTTCACCACTATATTCATCTCTATCAGGGTAATGATTGGGAATGAAATGGTGTTCGGGTAATGTATGAACTGACAACACCTTCATATAATCCGGCCCCAATGTTCTTGCCATTTTAGTCACCAAGGGATCTGTTTTCATGGCCATGGCAAAAGTAAATGACATATAGCCGATAATGGCATGTGCATCATTGATGGTAAATTCTCTGGGTTTAGCTCCCAACAAAGTGTATTCGATAGGTAGCTTTCCATTTTGAATAAAATGATTTACTCCTTTGATATAGGCTTCTGTTGCTGATTTCCATTCTGAATTTCCTGATTTGTTCCATTCTTCTGTACTCCATTCCGAATGCTTTGGAATACCCAAGGTCCTGAAAAACTTATCTGTTTCAAGCAGGTCTTCCCCCAACAATTCGGATAAAGTACCCGTCCCTACCCGACGCATCATTTCCATTTGGAACAACCTGTCCTGTGCATGTACATAACCCAAGGCCATGTAGGCGTCTTTGGCATTGGCGGCATAAATATGAGGCACTCCGAAATCATCAAAATATACTTCTGTTTCGGCGGAAAGGCCTGTCATTTCGATTTCACCGGAATAGGTCGGGGAAAATTGATACTTGATTATTTGGTAACCTGCGATGGTCAAAAAAAACAGGAAAATCAGTGCAAAGACCAGTTTTTTCATAAGGGTTGTTTTGGGCGTAGAATTAAGGGTAAATATAAGATAAACAAATTAAAGTGATTAATTGTAAATTAAATCATAGATATTTCCGTTTATCACATCCAAAAAAAGGACAGCATGGAAAGTTAATTAATTTCTAAATTATCTTAGACTTAATTTTTAACTTGGATTTCTGAGCATTTACAAAATGTTAAAGAATCGGGATGACGCCTGCATGACGTAGGTAGGAGAAACTTAATGTTATTCCCCTCTATGTAATTACCAATTTTAATAATCGAAATGCAATAATCCTACAAAGAGTAAATTCTTTAGATTTACCCGCACCTCAGTAGCGGGGCCAATCAATCCTCTTCAATTGCCGCCAAAATAAGCCCACAAGCCTTCTCAATCTCTTCCTCTGTGATAACCAAAGGCGGGGCAATTCTCATGGCATCATCGCAAAAAAGAAACCAATCGGTAATTACTCCATTCTTTATAGCTCTGTCTATGATTGGCTTCAAAACTTCGAAAGATTCAAATTCTACTGCCATCATCAGGCCTTTGTTTCGAATGGATTTGATTTTTGGGTGGACCAAAAGCTTTTTAAAAAGATTGGCTTTGGTCTCCACCTGATCCAAAAGCTTTTCTTCACGAATGACCCTGATGGTCGCCAAAGAAGCAACAGAAGAAACCGGATGACCTCCAAAAGTAGTGATATGTCCCAGTAATGGATTGTTTTTAAATGCACCCATCACCTCCTTGTTGGCTATAAAAGCTCCAATTGGCATTCCTCCTCCCATGCCTTTGGCGCAGACCAATATATCCGGTACAATCCCGAAATGTTCAAATGCCCAGAATTTGCCCGTTCTGCCAAATCCTGCCTGTATTTCGTCCAGAATCAATATGGTTCCGGTCTCATCACATTTTTTTCTCAAAGCTTGAAAATATTCTGAACAGGCGACCTTGATACCGGCCTCACCCTGTATGGTCTCCACAATAAATGCTGCAGTATTTTCCGTGATTTCTTCCAACTGTTGAAAAGAACCATAAACCACATTTTTGATACCGGGCAGCAATGGGCGGTAGGCTCTTTTGAAAATCTCATTTCCCCCAACTGAAAGCGAGCCATGGGATGAACCATGATAAGCATTTACACAAGAAATGATTTCCCGTCTGTTGGTGAACCGCTTGGCCAACTTCAAAGCACCTTCCACCGCTTCGCTTCCGGAATTGACCAGATATACATTGTCCAAATGGGAGGGAAGGGTTTCACATATAGCTTTTGCCAACAAGGTCTGCGGACTTTGAACATATTCCCCGTAGACCATCAGATGCAAGTATTTATCCAATTGTTCCTTTATCGCATCAATAACTTTTGGATGCCTGTGACCAATATTGCTGACCCCAATTCCCGAAATTAGGTCTATATATTCTTTTCCATCTGGCCCGTACATATAGATACCCTCTGCCCTTTCGATTTCTATCATCAAAGGGAAGTCAGTTGTTTGGGCCAAGTGTGAAAGAAAGAGTTGTCGGTTGTTCATTTGGTTAGACGTGAGATTTGAGATGTTAGAGACAAGAACCAAGATCCAAGAAACAAGACAGGAAGCGAGAGATTAGAACCGAGATGCGAGAGACGAGATGTGTACTTAACAATTATTCCTGATTTCCTAAAACGATGCCGATGTGAGTGTCTCCACTCAAATCATCCACACACATTATTGTGGTTAGCCACCATTCTGAAAGTTTTTTGATCAGTCAAGTATTCACTAAAGCTTTTATAAATTCCTGAAACCTTCAACCTAGCAATCACCTAGTCTTGAATCTTGTGTCTAATTTCTTGCGTCTAATCTAGCGTCTTATAATTTCCTGAACCTAAAGAAAATCCCAAGAGGCAGGTTCTTCTTAAATCTATCAACCAAATACAGTTCACCATGTTCAGCATTTTCTACCTTTCCAAAATTGGAATGGATCAAGTTGGCAGCTATCATAGAACTGAAGCTGAGAGAATACATATTCAAAATCAGGAAATGATGGTCCGGTTCCAACAAATCCGAGCATAGTTTAAGCATTTCGTTGATCTGTTCCTCAAGGATCCATTTTTCTCCATCAGGCCCTCTTCCATAGGCAGGAGGATCCAGGATTATCCCGTGGTATTTATTGCCCCGCCTTACTTCCCTTCGGATAAATTTCATTGCATCGTCTACAATCCAACGGATGCCTTCCTGTCCTGAGGATTCCATATTATGCTTTGACCAGGTGACCACCTGTTTGACCGAATCCAAATGGGTGACATCAGCACCACAGGCTTTTGAAGCTATAGAAGCTGCACCTGTATAGGCAAATAGGTTGAGGACCTTGGGGGTTTTTATGGGGAATAACTTTAAAGTATCGGAGATATAGTCCCAATTGACTGCCTGTTCCGGAAAAAGACCGATATGCTTGAAAGAGGTCATGGCCAGATTGAGGGTCATTTTCAATCCATCAGGATTTTGATAATTCATCTGCCAGTTATGGGGCATTTTGGCCATTTCTTCCCATTGACCTTTTTCGGGATTGTTTTTTTCTTTGCTAAAATGTGCATGTACCAACTCTTTCCATTCATCAGCATTCATGCTTTTGTCCCAAATTGCCTGAGGTTCGGGTCTGCTCAAAATATACTTACCGAATTTTTCCAGTTTCTCAAATCCACCTGTATCGATAAGTTCATATTCTTCCCAATGTTGCGGTGCCAAAGACAAAATAGATTCTTTCATATTGCAAAAGTAAATATATAATTGAAGTACATGACATTTTATAATTGTGATTTGTTTAGGTAAATTGGAATTCAATATTCATTTGAGTTGAAATATGAAAAAGAGTTTTAAAACGGTTTTGCTGATTTCAATGGGAATGATGATGGCTTTTTCTACAAAAAGTCAGGTTATACAGACCGTAAAAAGTCCTGAAAATATACATTCAGGAATTTTCAGGCTGAATCCCAAGAGTGATGGATTGAAAGGAACTCCTTTTCTGTTTGAAGAGCCTCCCTTAGGAAATATTTCACTTTCCAATGGGAAACATTATGAAGAAATTCCTTTTAATATTTTATTGGAAACCAGTAAGGTATATATTCAGACCGGCGGGGATGATTCGCAGCCACTGGAATTGAGAAATTGGGATTGGATCAAGGTTGGAATGGAAGAAGAGAGATTATTCAGAATGGAATATATCTCTGGCAAACCACAAATTGCTGAAATTTTATATGAGAAGGAGAAAGAAAAATATATAGCTATACATACCAAGACTCTGGTACAAGCAACGGGATCAAGAGATGGATATTCTGGACCTCAATATGACACGTATAAGGCTGGAATTGATTTTTTGCTCATCAATGGCATGCAATCAAGCGAAATAAAAACCAATTCTGCCGGTTTAAAAGATTTGGCCGGAGATAAGTATGATGACCTGAAAGTTTTTATAAAATCAAAAAAAATTAAACCGGAAAATCCAACTGATATGCGTAAAATACTTATATTTCTTTTCGATTGACTATTTAAATTTATTTTATGAAATCACCCAAACTATTTTTCAAACGCTATTTGTTTGTAATTCTGGCTGTTGCGTTTTATTCCTGTAGCGAAGAGAAGTTTCAGGAAATCAATTCGATTGACAATTCTGATCTGTTTCAAGTTTCAAAAACCACTCCGATTGAGGGCCAATATATAGTGGTTTTGCACGAAAATCTGATCTCTTTCAGAATAGACGATTCAGATTATGAGGGCAGTCACTCCTTGATGAGAAAAGAAATCGGCAGTTTATTCAAAGAATATAAAATATCAGATGAAAATCTTGAAAGGGTATATTCCTTAGCACTGACCGGATTTTGCGCCAAGATTGATAAAGATGTGTTGTCCAAGCTGCAAAAAGATCCAAGAGTCAAATATATTGAGCAGGATAGGATGGGAACCCTTGGAAAACCCGTTGACAAACCACCTTTCAAAGGAAATGAAGATACTGACCCAAGTACTCAAGTTTTGCCTTGGGGTATAAAAAGGGTTGGTGGTCCATTTCAGTATTCAGGAAGAAACAGTGTTTTTATAGTGGATACGGGCATTCAATTGGATCATCCGGATTTGAATGTGGATATCAAAAAAGGATTTGATGCATACAATCCCAAAAAGAAAGACTGGAATCTAAACGATGAACATGGACATGGGACTCATGTTGCCGGGACAGTGGGGGCATTGGATAATAAGTTTGGAGTTGTTGGAATAGCTGCCGGAGTTCCTCTTGTACCGGTAAAGATTTTCTTTGGGCCTTATGCGAATTTCACTTATTCCGGTATGATAGCTGGCATTGAACATATCGGGGTCAGAGGTATTCCAGGTGACGTGGCAAATTTAAGTTTCGGTGGATTTGATTCCAGTACAGCACTGGATGAAGCAGTGTTGAGAGTGTCCGAAAAAAGAAGGGTTTGGATGGTCATTGCATCAGGAAACTCAAGATTACCTGCCACCTCTTTCAGTCCAGCCAGAGTGAATGGCAATTATACTATTACTGTTTCTGCTTTTGATTCGAGAGATAGGTATGCTTGGTTTTCTCATTTTGGACCACCAATAAAATATGGTGCGCCGGGTATTTCTATACTTTCGACCTGGGTCGGAAATAGTTACAGGGTTGAAACAGGTACTTCCATGGCTGCCCCACATGTATCCGGATTAAGGGTTTTAGGAGATATCGAAACAAATGGTTATGTACTTAATTATCCCATTTCTCCCACTGATCCGATAGCCTTTAAAAGTAATTAATGAAAAAACACCTTAAGATTTGGTTACAATTTTTTTTTCAAACATATTTAATTTCCTTTTTTCCAAAGAATAACAGAATTTATGATTAGAATCATCCTTTTTGGGTTGATGAGTTTTATAATGACGATCGATCTTTTTGCTCAAATGCAAGAAGTGGATAGTTTGAATAAAATTGTTTTGACCGAAAACAATGATGCTGACAGGCTAAATACCCTGAATAGAATAACATTTTTAATTAGAGAAAAAGATACCCAACAGGCACTAAAATGGGGTATTCAGGCCGAAAGTTTGGCTTTAAGCCTTGGTGACAGTCTACAGTTGATGAAGGCAAAAGGTAATCTTGGCTGGGTTTATTACAGATTAGGGATTTGGGACAAGTCTTTTAGATATTCCAAAGATGCATATCTTCTTGGGTTGAAGTTTGAAGATGAATTTGAAACTGGAATGGCCTTGAACAATCTCGGAGCCCTTTATTACCAAAGAAAAAATTTTACGGAAGCAATTAAGAGTTTTAGAGAGGCATATCAATTAGGACTTGAAATAGATGATTCTTTTCTCACCATCCGAAGTTTGAATAATCTTGCTTTGAATCTTTCGTTTGTCGGTGAATTGGATTCTGCTTTATATTTTGCCCGGACTGCTTTGCAAAGTAATAAAAATGAAAATTTGATTTATTTCACAAGTTTTTCCAATAGAGTGATCGGGGATATTTTTTTAGCCAAATCTGAATTGGATTCAGCTATCAAAACATACGAATATGCCCTTTCGGTTGCTTCCCACCACCGTCTCAAAACCTTTGAAGCTTCGGTTTTTCATCGGTTGGGCAAAGCCTATTTCCTAAAGGGAGATCTTGATAAATCCCTCGATTATCTTGGTAAGGGAAGGAAAGTTTCTGAAGAAAATGGATATCGAGAAGAATTGATAGAAACCTTCCAGGTTTTGGCATCGGTTTATCATTCTCTTGGAGATGTTTCTACTGCTTATCAATACCATAAGTTATTTGCCGAATTGAAAGACAAAAGAGAAGATGAAATAGATGAAGACCGGATGTCTTTGCTTCAGGCGATGCTTGAGGTAGAGAAATCAGAAGCCGAAATCAGTTACCTCAAAATCGAAAATTCTTTAAAAGAATTGGAATTAAAGTCCATTAAAAGGATGGTGATTATGGGAGGTTTGGCTATCATCATTTGTGTTACGCTTCTTGCTTGGCTTTTCATTTTCAACAAAAAACTGAAGCGGGCAAATGAAAGATTAAAGGCTAAAAGAATTTTATTGGATAAACAAAAGAAAGAAATTGAGTTGAAATCTGAAGAACTTTCTGAATCCAATAGCATGAAAAATAGGATCCTCTCCATTTTAGGTCATGATTTGAAGAGTCCCGTTGCCCAGTTGAAAGGAGTTTTGGATCTCCTGCATTCCCAAGAGCTTACCAAAGAGGAATTTGAAGGTATTTCACATATTTTGAAAAGAAATGTAGATGGTCTTTTTGAAAACATCGATAATATTCTCAGCTGGTCCAAATCTCAAATGGAGGGTTTTAATGTTCATTTAGCACCAACCAATTTGATTAAGGTTATAAAACCATGCTTAGACCTATTGAACCATCAGGCAATATCAAAGGAAATAATTATTAACCTTGTTGTGGACGATAAAGAAATGGTAGTTGTAGATCAGGATCTTTTGCAGATTGTTGTTCGTAATCTGTTAAGTAATGCAATAAAGTTTTCCAAAAAAGGATCAAAAATTGATATTTACTCTTTTAGAGAGGGAGAATTACTGAATTTGGTGATTCAGGATCATGGACTCGGAATGAGTGAAATTCAATTAGAGACAATCCTAAATGGTCAGGTTTCCTTATTGGAATCGAGCGTTGGAACTGAAAAGGAAAAAGGTACAGGATTGGGACTGAATCTCAGCAAAGGGTTTTTGGATTTGATGGGAGGGAAATTTTCCATGGTAAGCAAAAAAGGTGAAGGAACTACAGTAACCATCTCGCTTCAGGGAGTAGGGGTTAAACAAGTTCAACTAATGAATTGAAAATCATTTTTTCCACATCCATTTTTTCCCCAATTAAACCCAGTTCCATCAATTCCAACATGGTATTTTCCACCATACTCTTAGAAATAACTGCTTGATTTGCCCAAGTAGTCTGACTTAACCAAAACTTGATATCATCTTCTTTGATATTGTAAAAGTCGCTTAATTCTTTGGATAGATTCGGCTGCTTACTTAACCGGGAAGACTCTTCATATACCAAGTCTCTTAGGACTCTTATCGTTTCAACATTTTTTTTCAATGATTTAGGGTGAGCAACCAAAGCGAAGCAAGGCCAAGGTGTAGGTAATTCGCCGACGCGTTTGAATATTCCCTGATCAACCAGTGGCTTGGTTGTGAATTTTTCCCATAGAAAAATTTTTGTATCAGATTGGCCCAAAGCTTTTTTTGCTCCTTCCAAATCTCCAATAACTTCAAATTTCAGATCCTTAAGTACCCAATTTTCTCTTTTAGCCAGTACATAGGCCATCAAATGTGATCCGGAACCATAACGGCTGATAAGAAAAGGAAAGTTTGCTAGTTGCTTGAGTTCATTAAAGGAAGATTTACCCGATATATGAATTCCCCAGATAAGTGGGGAAGCCACATGTAAACCAATCATAAGCCCTGGATTTCCTTCAATCTTGTCCTTGACAAAACTTTCAGTGAGAACAACCGCAAGATCTGTTTCCCCTTCACGCAAGGCTTTATTCATAGCTCCTGAACCTTTCGGTTCATTGACCCACTCTAATTCCAAGCCATCATTTCTGAAAGGCTGCGATTCAATTACTTTGAGCCAAGGGTAATTGAAATGTTCAGGAACTCCAGTGATTCTTATTTTTTCCATTTTTGTCTCTTTTCCGTTTGTCTAGGTGAAGCAGTATTCAGTTTACAGTGTGTCAGTTTGCAGGGAGCAGCAGTCAGTTGTTGGATGTAGTAGTCTCGGTAATGAGTACTCAGCTCTCAATGGCACGCTAGCCTACTGCCAGGTCTGAACACTGCCTCCCACGACTCTCTACTAACCTACTCACCCTTGAGAACCGATGGTCTGTCTACAGATGCCGACTGACCACTGAGGAAGATGCCGACTGACCACTGTTTGCTGAACACTGAACACTACCCATCATGCGTTGCATTTCTGTCTGTAATCAACAAATTGGCAAAACCCGCAACTATCAACGAAGTACCTGCTAGAACCATCGTATAAATCACTTCTTCCCCAAACAGAAATTTATACATCAAATTGATGCCACCCAATGCTGCTACAATCTGAGGAATTACAATAAACATATTGAAAATTCCCATGTAAACACCCATTTGTTTGGGATTGACTGAACTGGAAAGCATAGCATAAGGCATCGAAAGAATACTGGCCCAGGCAATTCCCACCAGTGCAAAACAGATATGCAGCATCCAAGGCTCTGTAATAAAGTATATCAGGATAAAGCCCGAACCGCCAGCCATCAGACTGAGCATATGGACCAATTTTCTGTTGATCTTGACTTTGCTGGTGATAAAAGCCAAGATCAACGCATAAAACATGGAAATCAGTCCATAGGTGCCCAAGTAATTCCCCACACTATCTGCCGCATTATTGTAGGCCAAGGAAGTAGTATCTGTTGCTTTAAAGATATGTTCTGTAATAGCCGGCGTAGCAAAACTCCACATGGTAAAGAAAGCAAACCAGGAAAAAAACTGAACCACCCCAAGTTTTTTCATGACATTGGGCATGCCCGAGATGTTCTTGAATATTTCTTTGAACCCGTTCCAGAAACCTTTATTTTCTTCTTTTTCTTTTTCGAAAGCCTCCAAATCTTCGGGAGGATATTCGTTGGTAGTGAGTATGGTGTATAAAATTGAACTGAATAATACTACTGCACCTATGGCGAAGGCAAATTTTACTGAATCGGGTACAACCCCCGGGGCTGCGGTATTAGGGACACCAATTTGTGTCATCATCCACGGCAGATTACTCGCTATCCAAGTACCAATCCCAATGATAAGGGTCTGAATCACAAAACCGTAAGAGCGCTGACTATCAGGAAGTTTGTCAGCAACCAAAGCCCTGAAAGGTTCCATGCTTATATTGATGGATGCATCAAGAATCCATAACGAACCTGCTGCCATCCACAAAGCGCTGGAATATGGAGCAAAAAATAAGGCACAAGTACTCAATATAGCGCCAATAAGAAAATAGGGTCTTCTTCTTCCGAATTTCACATGCCATGTCCGATCACTCAGGTAGCCAACTATTGGCTGAATGATTAATCCTGTAAGAGGCGCAGCTATCCAAAGTAATGGAATAGCATCTTTTTCTGCTCCTAATGTTTGAAATATTCTGGACATGAACCCACCTTGAAGGGCAAATCCAAACTGAATACCCAAAAATCCGAAACTCATGTTCCAGATTTGCCAAAAACTAAGTCTTGGTTTTTCTCTTATTGATTGCATTATTTTGGGTTGGTTAGGGATTGATCAGGATAAATAATCAGTTGACTTGTAATGTGAAAAGATCAAGAATATGGTCCAGTACAACACAGGGGACATCCTCCATTTCGTAAAAAGGATGATCGTGTTCCGGTAATGGATCAAACTCTGTCAATTTTTTTAAAAAAGAGACATCTTCTAAATTATGTTGAATAGTTTTTCCACCATATTTAATCGAATCAACTTCAATTCCATGGAAATAAAGTTTGATTTTATTATACCCAGTTTCAAACTTTCCTTCAGGCTTTGAAAACATCAAATTTCCGGTTTTGGAATTCCATTCTATCTCTCTTTTAAAATAAGCACCATTTTTATATTCATGACTGATGCCATCGTCCTCATAATGGATATATACCGATTTGTCGTTACCATGATAAAGATGAAGATAAAGAATCCCGTCATTGGTTTCCTCGGTATGGGAAATATCGGATTGTAAGGAAAGAATTTCTCCTGCTTTGACATAAGCGGGCAGATAGTTCAAAGGACAGTCCTGATAAACAGTCTGTTTGCCTTTATGTTTGGTGCCATCATAAAGGTAATACCAATCTCCCTCCGGAAGATAGACTTTGGTGATTTCTTTGGTACTCTCTACCGGCGCAACAAGAATTCTGTCACAGAAAATATATTGGTTTTGAAAAGCAGTCTCGTAAATTTTCTTGTCATATGGATAATCTATTGCCAAACTCTTGGCTAAAGGCAATCCGGAAAAGGTGCTTTGATAATAACTGCTATAAATGGTAGGAAGGAGTTTATACCTCAATTTCATATAATTTCTGGAAATCTCCTCAACTTCCTCACCGAATGCCCATGGTTCGGCATCATTGCTGTTGATCATGGAATGTGCCCGATAAAGGGGGGAAAATGCCGCAATACTCATCCATCTTGCGAAAAGTGATTTGGTAGCTTCCCCAGCAAATCCTCCTACATCATAACCTGAAAATGCCACGCCGCTTAAGCCAAGACTATTTACCAATCTGATACCCGCCATCATATGTTCTTCGCTCGCAAAATTGTCTCCGGTCCATGCTGCGGCATATCGCTGTATTCCCGAAAATCCTGAACGTGTCAGGACAAATGGCCTTTCTTCAGGTCTATGTAACAGACTACCTTCCATAGCACTTCTCGCCATTTGGAATCCATAAATATTTCTGGCTTTACGGTGGCTGACCTCTTCACCTTCATAGTGGAATTCGATCAGGTTGGGTGTAAATTGGCCCCATGAAGCGGGTTCATTCATATCGGTCCAATATCCGTCCACACCGGCTTCGAAATAAAATTCCATTTTTTCTGCCCACCATTTTCTTGTTTCAGGCTTGGTAAAATCCGGAAATGCACACCATCCCGGCCAAACCTGACCCTCATAAACATCCCCATCAGGAAATTTGACAAATAGGTCTTTTTGGAGCCCTTCATCATAAGGTAAATATCCTTTATCGGTTTTTATTCCAGGATCCATAATTACCACTACCCTGAATCCTTTTTCTTTTAAGGATTTGATCAAGCTTTTGGGATCCGGGAATTTTATACCATCAAAAGTGAAAACCTTATACTTTTCCATATGATGGATATCAAGGTAAATCACATCTGCAGGCATGTCCTTGTCCCGGAAAGTTTTCGAAAGATTTAATACCTCCGATTCAGGGTAATAGGAATATCTGCATTGTTGGAATCCCAATGACCATGCAGGAGGCATTTCCATTTTACCGGTAAGTTCCGTATATGAACTTATGATTTTGGAAATGGAGTCATCATGGAAAAAGTAATAGTCCATATCCCCATCTTCTGCTGAATAATAAACAAACCTATTGTTTGAGGCTCCAAAATTGAAAACTGTCTTGTGGGTATTATCAAAAAATATTCCATAGCAGAGTTCGTTGTGTATCCCCAAATAGAAAGGAATACTCATGTAAAGAGGATCATCTCCGACTCCGTATGCAAAATAATCTGTGTTCCAATTGGTATATGCTTTACCTGCTCGGTCCAGGTTTCCGGTCTTCTCGCCCAGTCCAATGAATTTCTCATTCTTGTGGACTTTCTTATAATTTGTCACTTCTGTTCCCAACCATGATACTGAGAAGGAGGGATCATCTTGATTAATGATTTTTCCTGCCGGGGTATGGAAGGTCAGATAGAAAGGGGATAAATTGACCGAAAGGTGTATTTTGGATGTTTTGACCCAAACTTGCTCTTTACTCTTATTGATTTTGAAATTATTCTTTTGGGGATCTTTGATTACGCTGTATGGGTTGGGGCTGAAGGAATTTTCCCTCGTAATCTGAATCCTTATAGTAGAGTCATCAAATACAGTAATTTCAAAATTTGCCGAACTGGTTTTTCCCTTGATTCCGTTTTCTTTTTCAATCCAACTTTCAACATCATCGATTGAGAGGTTTCGGTTTTTTTTATTTTTGGTGCTTGAGGTCTTGGTCATCGTTAAGCGTTAATTGATAATTATAAGTATCATTTGGTAATTTTTTCAGGCAGTTAACGGACTAAGTTAGGAAGGATTATTTAAGTATAAAATGAGTGAAACCATTGTCGATTGATTCGAAAACAGAATTTAAACATATAAATACCCATTTTCTGACAAATCGAAGTATTCAAACGTTTGCATAAAAATTCCTTGTAAATGAAAAAAAATTAAATCTTCACGGAAGATTTTCTTACCAGGAGTTCTGTTTCTAACACTACGTTTATTGCTTCCCCAATTTGGCCTTTCTTTCTATTGATCATTTCCAGTAAAAGTTTGGTAGCTTCCTCACCGATTTTGAAGCCGGGTTGGGAAACTGTGGAAAGCGGGGGGTCAATCATTGAAGAAAACTGCCAATTGGAAAAGCCCACAACGCCAACATCTTCGGGAATCTTATATTTTAAAGACTTTAATGCCATCATTGCTCCGGCCGCAACTATATCGTGATGGGCAAATATAGCATCAGGTTTGTTTTCTCCGTTTTGAAACAATTTAGTGGTAATATCAAAACTTTCTTTTTCAGTTCCAGTGGGGCATTCAATTATCCATTCCGGATTGACTTTTATCCCGGCAGATTTCAATGCATCCAGGTAGCCATCTTTTCTCATTTTTCCAATAGCAAGATTTTGTGGTCCTGATAAATGTATGATCCTCTTGTATCCTTGTTGTATCAAATGAATGACAGCATCAAATGCTCCTTGATAATCATTAACAGTCACTGTGGTGATATTTTCCAAGTCCGGTAACCTATCGAAGAATACGATGGGAAAATTCAATCCCAATAATTTTTCAAAATGCCCAAAATCCGTTGTTTCTCTCGAAAAACTTACAAGAACACCATCTATCTGATTGGATAGCATAGTTTCGATGCTACTGTGTTCTCTGCTCAATTTTTCATTTGTCTGACATAATATGACATTGTATCCATTGGCAAATGCCACTTCTTCAATACCGCTGATAACTGTAGAAAAGAAAAAATGTACAATTTCCGGAATAATTACGCCGATGGTAAAGGATTTGCTTTTTCTGAGACTTAATGCCACAGCATTCGGACGGTAATTGAGTTGTTCTGCAAGTTCCTTTACTTTTTTTTTCGTTTCATCGCTTATCCCAGGATAGTCTTTCAAAGCACGTGATACTGTGGAAGGAGAAACATTGAGTTCCTTTGCTATATCTTTAATTGTTGCTTGACCTAATTTCATAAAAATTGTACTTTTTTAATAATATTTTTATTAATCACTATTAAGGATCCTTAGAAATGCTAAATTTCACAAGATTGTAAAGCAAATGTTTTTTATTACGAATATATGCAAAAATAATTCAAAAAATCAGTCCTATGAAAACGATTGCGGTCACGTTTGCATAATATTAATCACTGTCTTTTTAAGTTAAATACTTGCAATTTCACCTTTGTTTAAGTAATATTTGAAGTTGATTTTATCCTTATGACTTGTTGGATTTAAGGTCCTTACAGGAAGGATATAATAATATAAATAAAAAATTGTGTTTTAATATTGAAATCAAAAACAATAAATTCCAAAAAACAATTACCTATGAAAGTTCTTTCAAAATTCATTTGGGCAGCGCTTTTGCTCCCGTTTATCTGGTCCTGTGGTGAAATTGCACCTCCACCGATAATTTCCCAAACGACCTCTTCTGTTTTATCCACATCTCCAATTGTATTGATTGAAGAAGATGCGGAAGAATCAATAGTATTTGAAGTCAGTCCGGCTGATTTTGGTGTTTCTACGGGAGTTACTTACTTTATTCAAATGGATAGCCCTGGCAATAACTTTGCTTCTCCTGTGGATTTGGGTTCTAATACCAGTACTACAGTACTCGTCACTGTTTCAGAAATCAACAGAAGAGCAATTACAAAAGGAATTTTGCCAGGTGAAACCGGAAATATGGAATTCAGGGTTAGAGCCGTACCTGATAGAAGTCTAAGCGCTATATTAGGCCAAGCAAGCGTCATTTCAGTTACTACTTACTCCGATGCTGTAGCCTTGAGAAACCTATTCTTGGTCGGAGAAGCAACTGCACCAGGATGGAATCCCGACAATAATAACCCGCCTTTATTCAGAGATCCTGAAAACACTGATTTATATGTTTACACAGGCTTTTTCAATGCGGGTGGATTTAAAGTCCTTGAAAGAATCGGTCAATGGCAGCCTCAATTTGGAACAAATGACGGAACGACCATAGCTGTCAATGAAGGCGGAGGATCTGATCCTGATGTTTTCTCTATTCCAACGGCGGGTATTTATACCTTTACAATGGATCTGGAAGCTGGCACATTTTCAATCGAACCATATACTGGTACTGCCCCTACAGACTTTGCTACAGTAGGTATCATAGGTGATGCCACTCCTGGTTCCTGGGATGCTAGTACTGCTATGACAAAATCGACTTTTGACGGTAATATTTGGAGTATCACAGCTACTTTGACTGCAGCACAGATGAAATTCAGAGCGAATGACGCTTGGACGGTTAACTGGGGTGCAAATACCCCAATCAGCGGTCAGGGAGTACAGGAAGGACCAAATATTCCTATTGAAGAAGCAGGAACATACAAAATTTGGTTCAATTCCTTAGATGGAAGATATATTTTCCTCCAGTAAAATAGAATATTGAATTTAGCAAAAAGGCTACTTAACCAAGTAGCCTTTTTGCTATTTATTAATTTATCAGAATTTAGCTTAAATTCCCACTGGCTAACTTATTTCATTATGTTAAAAAAAATACTAATTACGCTTACTTTTTTGACTTCGGCAGCCACATTATTGTTTGGGCAAGTAACAACAGCCCCAAGTTTCCCCCGTGCTGATCAGAATATTAAAATCACTTACGATGCTTCCAAAGGGACAACCGGATTGCAGGGAGTTAATCAAGTGTATATTCATATAGGCGCCGTAATTGCGGGCCCCACATCCACAGCATGGGCGATTGTGCCAACACAATGGGGCACAGATGATCCCATAGCGAAAATGACCAAGGTAGAAGGGGAATCAAATATTTGGGAGTGGGAATTGAACCCAAACGATTTTTTTTCTCCCCAGGCCGGGCAGACAATCTACAGGTTGGGAATGGTATTTAGAAACATCGACGGAACAAAAGAGGGTAAAACTGCTACCAATCAGGATTTTTTTGTAGACCTAAGCCAAGGTTTTCAGGTTACTTTCACCAATCCCAATACTTCTTCAATTCTTCTTGAAGTAGGAGAATCTCAGGACATTTCTATAGTTTCTTCGGAAGTTGCCAACCTGAGTTTGTCTGTAAATGGGACCCAGGTATCTTCTGCACAAAATGTTGAACTATTGAATTATACTTTTCAGGCTACATCTGAAGGTGCTTTTGCAGTGGAAGCAAAAGCGGAAAAAAACGGGGAAGAAGATACTTCCCAATTGACCATCACAGTGGTAGGGCCAAGTCCCAAGTTACCCTTGCCCCAAGGTGTCGTTAAAGGCATAAATTATATTTCTGACACGGAGGTGGTATTTGTTTTGGAAGCTCCATTAAAGAAAAACGCCTTTTTGATTGGAGATTTTAATGATTGGTTGGTTCTGCCCGAATTTCAGATGAATCAAACATTGGATGGGGAATTTTTCTGGTACAGATTATCTGATTTGACCCCTGGTCAGGAATATATTTTCCAGTATTTGGTAGATGGCAGTATCCGGATAGGAGATCCTTACGCAGACAAGATTTCAGATCCTTTCCATGACAATGAAATTATCCAACAAAACAGATACCCCGGCTTGAGACCCTATCCTCAAGGAAAAACAGAATTCCAGGCCTCATTTTTACAGACTGCCCAGGAAGAATATCAATGGCAGCATACCGAATACAATAAACCTGCAATAGAAGAATTGGTAGTATATGAACTTTTGGTAAGGGACTTTGATGACAGAAGGACTTTTAATGCTGTAACAGAAAGGCTTGACTATTTAAAGGATTTGGGAATCAATGCAATCGAATTGATGCCGATAAAGGAATTTGAGGGTAATCTTTCCTGGGGTTATAATCCTTCTTTCTTTTTTGCTGTTGATAAGTTTTATGGTCCAAAAAATGATTTGAAAAAACTCATCGATGAGGCTCATAAAAGGGATATGGTTATTATCCTGGATATGGTCTTAAATCATGCTTTTGGCCAAAATCCCCATGTAAGGTTGTATAATGACGGGGATTACGGAGCTCCCACTGAGGACAATCCTTGGCTGAACAGAGTGGCAAAGCATCCTTTTAATGTAGGATATGATTTCAATCATGAGAGTGCTTATACAAAGGCATTTGTAGATTCGGTGAATAATTATTGGTTGACAGAATACAAAGTAGATGGATACAGGTTTGATTTGAGTAAGGGTTTTACCCAGGTTAATTCCGGGGACAATGTCGCTCTTTGGGGTCAAAGAGATCCCTCCAGGATTGCGATATGGAAAAACATTTTTGACCAAATCAAGGAAAACCATCCTGACACTTACGTCATCTTGGAGCATTTTGCAGACAATACTGAAGAAAGGGAATTGGCGGATTATGGGTTGATGTTTTGGGGAAATTTGAATTTTGACTTCCGAGAAATGGCCAAAGGAGGTTCCAGGAATTTTGATTGGGGATATTACCAAACCAGGGGATGGAGCAAAAATACCCTTATGAGTTACATGGAAAGCCATGATGAAGAAAGAACCATGTGGGAGTCCCTTACTTGGGGTGCAACTTCGCCCATAAATATCAGAAAATTGAGTAATGCTGTCAATAGGAATCAATTATTGGCTACCTTCTTTTTTGCGATTCCAGGACCCAAAATGATGTGGCAATTTGAGGAATTTGGGTATGATCTTGAGCTGAATAATGATAGGCTTGGAATCAAACCTACGAAATGGGAGTATTTGGATGATCCTGAAAGAATTAGACTATTCAATTTGTATAAGGCCATGATCAGCCTTAAAGAAAATCATAAGGCCTTTAATTCTCCTGATAATGCCATCCTGAACCTTTCCCAACCCTTAAAGTCAATCCGGTTAATTGACGGGGATTTTCAGGTTGTTCTCCATGGTAATTTTGGATTAACAGATGTGAATAATGCAAATCTCAGTTTTCCAAATCCGGGAGTTTGGTATAATTATTTCACAGGAGAGGAAGTCAATGTCACAGGAAATTCTAAGACATTCAGGTTGAGGGCCAATCAATTCCTGCTTTTTACAAATCAGAAACTTGAATTGCCGGAAGGTGAGATATTAGAGGATCCAATTCTTTCAATTGGACCGGAAAACATTGATTTATCTGATTTTAAGCTCTATCCTGTACCTTCCAATGATATTTTGAAAATCGCTGTTCCGGAAGCAGTTAACCAATTCAATTTTAAGATTTTAAATGCGGCAGGAGTAGTATTAAAGGAGGGGAGATATTTTGGGGCGGATAATAATTTGCAGGTGGATATAAGGGAATTTACAGCAGGTATTTATATCTTTGAAATCAGTGATAACCGCAAGGTTCTTAGAAAGCGGTTCATAAAACAATAGACAATTACTTTTATAAAACATCATGAAATTCAAACCAGGAGTTAAGTACGGGGCAGAACTCAAAGATCTTTTGGATTATGCAAAAGAAAATGAATTCGCAATGCCAGCTGTAAATGTTATCAATACGAGTACAATAAATGCAGTTTTGGAGACTGCCAAAAAGGTAAATTCTCCTGTGATTGTTCAGTTTTCAAACGGTGGCGGGCAGTTTTATGCTGGAAAGGGTGCCGGAAATGAAAACCAAAATGGAGCAATCCAAGGTTCTATATCAGGAGCTTTGCACGTTCACAGAATGGCCGAAGCCTATGGCGTGCCTGTTGTTTTGCATACCGACCATTGTGCCAAAAAGCTTCTGCCTTGGATTGATGGCTTATTGCAGGAAGGGAAAGAATATTACAAAGCTTATAAAAAACCATTGTTCAGTTCGCACATGTTGGACCTTTCGGAAGAACCAATCGAGGAGAACATCGAGATTTCTGCTAAATATTTCAAAGAGTTTGTGAAACTGGAAATGGGTATTGAAATAGAATTGGGTGTCACAGGAGGCGAAGAAGATGGTGTTGACAATACAGATGTCGACAGTTCTAAGCTATATACCCAACCTGAGGAAGTCGCCTATGCTTATGAGCATTTAAAGGGAATTGGGGAATTATTTACCGTAGCTGCTTCTTTTGGAAATGTCCATGGTGTATACAAACCTGGAAATGTCAGCTTAAAACCTCAAATTTTGAAAAACTCACAGGAATACCTGAATAAAAAGCATGGGTTGTCAGGCAAGCCACTTTATTTTGTTTTTCATGGAGGTTCAGGTTCTACAGCTGCTGAGATCAAAGAAGCGACAGGCTACGGCGTGATCAAAATGAATATTGATACCGATCAGCAATGGGCATTTTGGGAAGGGGTGAAAAATTATTATAAAGCCAATGAAGCATATCTGCAGACTCAATTGGGGAATCCTGAAGGTTCTGACTCACCGAACAAAAAGTATTATGACCCCAGAGTTTGGCTTAGAAAAGGGGAAGAGAACTTTATTAAAAGGCTTGAATTGGCTTTTCAAGAGCTCAATGCAATCAATAGAAACTGATTTATATTTGTGGACATATTGAAAAAGTCACTTTTAAGTGACTTTTTCTGTTTAAAATGACAAAGCCTTATGACAAAGTATTTATTCAATCTGATTCTTTTGATTTTGACAGTTACAGTTGCGTGCACAGATAATAAGAAAAGGGAAGTTGAAAACCATTGGCCTCATGCAGGAATAACTTACGAGATTTTTATTCAGTCTTTTTATGATTCAAATGGGGATGGAATAGGTGATATCAATGGTGTAATCAAAAAACTTGATCATGTGAAAGAACTTGGTGCAAATGCCATATGGTTTATGCCGATCAAGGAATCACCGAGTTATCATAAATATGATGTGACGGATTATAAAAAAATACATCCTGATTATGGGACCTTGGAGGATTTCAAAAACCTTTTGGATGAGGCTCACAAAAACGATATCAAGATCGTTATTGATATGATTATCAACCATACCAGTAATCAACATCCTTGGTTCCTGGAATCAAAAAAAGGGAGGGACAATCCGTATAGAGATTATTATGTTTGGGCGCAGAAAGATACCATTGCCGATTTTATCAACAAAAAAGCAATTACACTTGATAGCGACAATATCCGACAGTGGCATGATCCGGGACTTGGGGAAGATTATTACTATGGTTTTTTCTATGGAGGCATGCCTGATCTGAATTTTGATAATCCCAAGGTCAGAGAGGAAATTTATGAAATAGGAAGGTTCTGGCTTGAGGACGTCGGTGTGGATGGTTTTAGGCTGGACGCAGCCAAACATATTTTTCCGGATGACAGACCGGAAGATAATCATGCTTTCTGGAAAGAATTCAGAGATAGAATGGAGAAAATAAAACCTGATATATACCTTGTTGGGGAGGTTTATGACAAAAAAGAGATCGTGGCACCATATCTGCCTGGACTGCCTGCACTTTTCAATTTTGACTTTCATTACACCTTGATTGAATCCTATCAGAAGGGAGACGGGATGCTATTGGCCAAAAAACAGAAAGAGGTTCTGGATTTCTATCAGGGAATTACAGACGAATTTATTGATGCAACATTTTCTTCCAATCATGACCAACCCAGATTATTGAATTCCTTGGAAGAAAACCCCAGAAAGCTCAAACAGGCCATAAATATTCTCATGACCATGCCCGGAGCGCCTTATCTATATTATGGGGAGGAAATCGGAATGTTGGGCAAAAAGCCTGATGAAAATATCAGAGAGCCTTTTTTATGGGATTTAAAGAATAATGATAAGGGAAGGACAACATGGATTGAACCGGTTTATTCCATTGATGAGACAGTTACTCCCTTAGCAATTCAAAAATCCATGAGTACAAGTTACTTTAATCATTATAAACAAATTATCAAACTCAGGAATACCAATAGGGCTTTAGCTTTGGGTGAATTGGAATTGTATCAGGGAGAACTACCAAAACCGATAATGGCTTTTTTCAGAAACCATGAAGATCAGGAACTTTTTGTTGTACATAATCTCAGTGATCTTGAGCATAGAATTGACGCACCTGAAGAATATGGCACCACCATATATGCTTATGGGAATGCTGTTTTGGAGGGCAATTCAATAATTCTCCCAGCATATAGTAGTTTGATTTTAAAATATTGATCAACAAAAAAAGGGGGGTGATAAACCTCCCTTTTTTGTGATACCATATCGAAATGAATTTTAAGTTGAAAGAATTTTTGCAATTCTGAAATCATCTTCATCTACTTCTTTGCTACCGATTATTGCTTTTGCTATTGGGGTAAAGACGATTTTGTTATTTATGATCCCGGCCATTACATCGTATTTGCCGTTTATTAAGCCCTCCACTGCAGAGACACCTAATTTACTTGCCAGAACTCTATCTAATGAACTTGGAGCTCCTCCTCTTTGCAAATGTCCCAATATGGTGACTTTGATATCGTAATAGGGGAGAAGTTTTTTTATTTTGGAAGCAATTTCAGTTGCACCGCCACTTTTTCCACCCTCTGCTACAATTACAATATTGGAAGTTTTCATTGCTTTGGTTCTGGCTTTTAACCTCTCTACCAACCTTTCAATAGGCATTTTCTTCTCAGGAATCAAGGTAGCTGCCGCAGCACTTCCGATTCCTGCATTGATAGCAATAAAACCTGCATCTCTGCCCATTACTTCTACGAAAAAAAGTCTATCATGCGAAGTCGCTGTGTCACGTATTTTATCAATAGCCTGAATAGCTGTATTGCATGCTGTATCAAATCCAATAGTAAGGTCAGTACCTGAAAGGTCATTATCAATTGTCCCCGGGATTCCTATGGATGGTATTCCAAATTCCTTGAAGAATAAGTGCGCTCCGGTAAGAGACCCGTCTCCGCCAATCACCACAAGACCGTCAATGCCATGCTTTAGGAGATTAGCGAAAGCTTTTTTTCGTCCTTCTTCAGTTCTGAATTCAGCACTTCTGGCAGATTTCAGAAATGTTCCCCCTCTTTCCAGGATATGAGCAATGTTTTTGGATTCAAGTTTTTTGATATCATCCTGTATCATACCCTCGTACCCGCGATAAATGCCGTACATTTCTAAATTATAAAAAAAACCAGCCCTTACGACTGCTCTGATTGCAGCATTCATTCCTGGGGCATCTCCTCCTGAAGTGAGGACACCTATTCTCTTTATTGTTTTTATTTCCATTAAAACTGGGAAGTTAATTGTTCAAACATCAATTGTGCGGCTGCGGGATTAGTAGCTAAGGGAATATTGTGGACATCACAAATCCTCATCAGCATTTGTACATCCGGTTCATGGGGATGTTTATCCAGAGGGTCCCTAAAAAATATTACCATTGAAAGCTCTTTTTGAGCTGCCATGGCAGCTATCTGGGCATCACCCCCTAAAGGCCCTGAGAGGAGTTTCTGAACTTTGAATCCTGCTTTTTCTATATGAGACCCAGTGGTGCCTGTAGCAACCAGGTCAATATTTGCATGATGCAATTCGTTTTTATAGCCACTCAGAAAATGGACCATATCTGCTTTTTTCCCATCATGCGCAATCAATGCGATTTTCATTCTGTTTTTTTAATTTAATAGGTTTTCGGCCTAAAGTTATGAAAAATTATAAGTTTCACCTTCAGTAAAATTTTAATAAATAGAAGACATCGTTACAGATTCTGATTGGGTCTTTTTTGTCCTATAAAAAGAATTTATTATTAAATCCATTTTAATTATTTCTTTTAATTATTTTGGGCCTTTAAATCATTATAAAACTTCAATTTATAAGCATTATGAGCCTAATTAAAGAGTTTAAAGAATTTGCCATGAAAGGCAATGTAGTTGATTTGGCGGTTGCTGTCATCATTGGTGGCGCATTCGGCAAAATCGTTTCATCTTTTGTCAATGATATTGTGATGCCTCCTCTAGGTGTCCTTTTAGGTGGCGTAGATTTCAAAGATTTAAGTGTCACGCTCCGGGATGCTTACACTTCTGAGACTGGAGAAGAAATGGCGGCTGTAGTTCTCAGCTATGGTAATTTTATTCAAAATATAGTGGATTTTCTGATCATCGCCTTTGTCATTTTTATAGCAATCAAGGGGATGAATTCTTTGAAAAAGAAAGAAGAAGTAGCGCCTTCGGAGCCACCTGTAGCCCCAAAATCTGAAGTTCTCTTGGAAGAGATCAGGGATTTATTAAAAAAGTAAAATAAAGAAAGCAGCTTTAAGGCTGCTTTCTTTTTCTAATCGTTTTTATCTCTTCCTCTTTGCATTCTGTACACCTGCCGCGTAAATTCTCTATTCACACCTCCAAGTTTTACTGCCTGAATGGGCGAAATGATTTTTACAATCTCATCCATAAAGAGTTTTTCCATATCCAAAAGATCCTGTTGCAAACTCATTCTTTGGGCTATCATTTCCCTTGCTTTGGCTTCAGTCATTTCTTCGGAGGAGCTTCGGTTGATTGCTGAAAGTTGATGCATCAACTTGCCTCTTTCTTCATTGAATTGATTGAACACAGGCCAGAATTTTTCCGCTTGTTCGGCTTTTAGGTCAAGCCTATTGGTAATAAAGGCTACTCTTGCAGCTTCCAGTTTTTCTTTGTCATAAGATGATGAGGGCCTTTGAGCTAATAGGTTGATATTGCTGATGGCTATGAGGAGAAATATGAGTGTAAGTTTTTTCATGATTATTAATTTAATACCACCAATCTTCTTCAAATTGATCATTGCTATCAGAATCTGATGTGCCCCACTCCACGCTGATGATTTCATCAAGGATTTCATTTGGATTCTCACCCAATGAGAGAATATCCTCAGCCTGCCAATAACCTGAGCTTATATAAAGGTCTATTTCTTGATTTAGATTGGCTTCAACAGATGTTTCCTGAATGGTGTCATTATTCAAAACAAACAAAAAAATTCCAAGAAGTATGACCGCTGCGGCTGATAGAGAGCTTACTATCGAATGCGTCCGGGTTTTTCTCTTGTTATTTTCAAGTAGTATCCTTTCAGGAAGATCTTCGAAATATCCTTCAGGTGTTTTGAAAATGTTAGTTTTATTTGATTTTTTCATGGCTCCGATTGTTAGACAGAAATAAAGTCAATAAGTTTATTCTGTTTTAAGTTCATTTTCAATTTTCTTGCTGGCAAGATGGTAACTTGCCTTTAAGGCACCAACTGAGGTTTCAGTGATTTGGCTGATTGCTTCATAGCTTAAGTCTTCAAAGTATCTCAAATTGAAAACAAGCCTTTGTTTATCAGGTAATTTTAATAGGGCTTTTTGAAATTTTTTTTCAATGTCATCTGCAGAAATCATACTTGAGTGGTCAAGATAATTCTGCATTACTTCTGTATGGTCTTCAATGGGAAAGAAATATCTTTTCTTTTTTCTTTCCAGGAAATTCAGACTTTCGTTGACAGCGATCCTGTAAAGCCAAGTGAACAAAGAGGAATTACCATGGAAATTACTGAGATTTTTAAAGGCTTTGACAAAGGTGTTTTGAGTAATATCATCAGCATCCTCATGAATAATGACCATCTTTCGAATAACTCCATAAATCCTTTTTTGATACATTTCAATCAAAATCCTATATCCTTTCTCCCTTGTACCGGGGTTTTGGATCAATTGTAAAAGTTCTAAATCGTTAATTGAAATCATTCGGTTCTTTGACAGCAGAAAACTGAATAGGTTTAACCCCTTGAGGTCAAATGTCTCAACAATTTATTATTTATTGAAATTGAACAGGTGGGTTTGTGTAAATAAAAAAACCGCTACCCGGATCTGAGTTTCCTGGTAGCGGTTTTTTTGATCATCTGATATTTAGAAACACTGGGTCAGATCTCAAGAATATAGTCCAGTATCCCTGCATTTTTTCCTTTTGGTCTGGTAACTAATAGAGGGAAATGATCATTGAGTTGAATCAGTCTTTCAGCCATGCTGCCGATAAAAAGGGCTGTTGCAGCTGTACGTCCTTTCGCTCCGATTATGATAGAATCAGCCTTGATTTCCTTTGCCTTCGATATAATATCCTCAACGGGATCATCATCTTCATCTTGGGTATATACCGGCGTGATTTTGATATTTTTCGTGTCGATTTTCCTGATGAATTTTTTGAAGTTGATTTCTGCGTGCATCAGCATAATGGCAGTAAATTCCTTATAACTTTTACCTGTGAAGTGGTAGCCGGAGGGCACGGTAAATACATTTTGACAGACGATTTCGGCATTTCCCCCATATTTTTCAACAATCATGATAGCTTCTTCCATAGCATCTTTTGAATAATCTGAAAAATCACTGGGCACCAAAAGTTTATCCATTTTCGGAACGGAATTTTCCGGAATGATCAAAAGGGAACAGCTTGCTCTTCTTGCCAGTCTTTGAGAGATAACTCCTGTACCGGGAAGATTGACTTTTCGGCCCACGAGTATCATGTCAGCTGATTTTTCATGTGCCAACTTGAGGATTTTTTTTGATAATTGCCCTTCCTTGACTACATATGAGAATTCCACATTTTCTTGTTCACCAAATGTTTTATCAACAATTTCCTTCATCTGCATTTTTCTTTCCTCAACCATATTGTCGATCAAATGAGGGAATTCCTCTAAAACATCTTTGGGAATATTGAGGTTTCTAATGACGTTGGTGAAGTAAATTTTCTTGGTTTGGTTGACTTTCGAGATGAAAGAAGCAAATTTGACAAGTGTGATGTCCAATTCACTCTGATCCAGGCAAACTATAAGTTTTTTTATTTGATACATCTTCTTTGGCCTTATCGAACTGCAAAATTAAGCGAATTCAATGATGATTTGAGTATTTTTTTAAAATATTATTTTGAAATAATGAAATAACAATGTATTGAACGAGTAATTATTTTGAAATCTCGATTTCATAAAAGAATGAAATGCATCCCAACCCTGTTCAATCGGGAATAAAAAACATTAAATTTTTTATTCCTAATAAAATTACTGATTAAATGTATTGTACAAAATGATTATTGGTGAATTTGTTGTTGAACTTATATAATCCAACCAAACTACCAAATCACGAATAAGCTGGATTCAAGATCCTGATATCATTAAAACGAATATTAGTTTAATTCGTATATTTGCTCAAATGGCTCAGGTCGCTGACATGTTCCAACTTCACAATTAAAAAACAATGCCGAGTGAAGCCCTTTTCAAAAACAGGCCTCACCCCGTCCCGAAAGCTATCAGGACAGGGCCTCGTATCTCAGGATTCAGGATAACAGTGGACGTTTGCGGATTTAAGGCAGCTCAAATCTTGTCAATAAAGAGGTTTGGTAACACTCTAAGGCCTGGGCCCTTTTATTTTTTCCAATAAGATTTTTTGACTTTCTTTTGCAATTCCCATGAAATAAATTCCAGAAACATAAAGTACAGTGATCGAGATCGATCTTACGATGATATCTGTCAATCCAGCTTTGCTGCTCTGAAAAATGAAAAACTGCAAAGCAAAAGTCATCAAACCCAAAACAAATATTTTTGCTATATCCAAAGAGAAAGGATCAAAACCCAATCTGACTTTTATATAGGCATATTTGATGATGTTGTAAATCAAAAGGGAAAGAAACGAAGCAACTGCTGCGCCTTCAATTCCAAAGGAAGGGATGAGTACCAAATTCAATACAATGACTGCAACACACATAATGAGCGTGGCAGTAATATTGAAGATGTAGTATTTGGAAAACACGATGATCTCACCGTTGACCGAAAAAAGAATATCAGACATTTTTGCCAGACCAATCCAAAGGACCACCCATTTTCCGGTCTCATAAACGGTATTGTTTGGTACAAAAAAGTAAAGGTTATCAATATTTGACCAGATTCCCAGGAATAGGAGCAGACAGATTAAAAACTGATGCACCGCTACATCTTTATACAGTTTATTGATTTTAGAATATTCTCTGCTTGCAAAATGCTCTGCAATTACCGGCATAGCTACTTGTGAAATGGCCCTGCGGGGCAATTCAATTACTATAGCAATCGAAAATGCGATGGTATAGATGGCATTGGCATCCAAACCAATCATGGAACTGACCATAAGACTGTCAATTTTCATAATAAGCACCGAACCTGCCGTCCCTAAAAGGGTAATCAGGCTGTATTTCAGAAAATCTGTTCTGAACCCTTTTGGAAAATAGGAGAGGTTAAAATCTATTTTGAAAATATTTATTTTAACCATATAACCTATCATTCCCAATAGGGAAATCAGATACAGGATTGCCAATCCCCAGATCATCTGATCAAAACTCAGCCATTCGAAAAAATAAAGTCCAACCAATACGGCTACCGAAAGTCTGTTGACCACCTCCCTGAAAAAAGTAGGAACGGCAATCTTCATAAAAGACCTGCAAAATGCATCCAAAATAGTATTCATCACAGAAAACAAAGTGATAAAGAGAACAACCCCCAAAAAATCAATCACCTCGGGAGAATTGGTCGAAAAGGCTAAAACAATCTGATTTTTAAAGACTAAAAACAATAAGGAAACTACAGAGAACCCTGCAAAAGTCAACAAGAGACTCATGGTGAAAAAAGCATATTTCTTATCCTTTACCAAAGGAAAAAAGCGTGTGATTCCGTTTCCAATACCCAATTGGGCAATGGGTACTATCAATAAAGCCATGTCCTGAAGTGTTCTGAAAAGACCAATCTCCTCAGGTTGTAATACAAAAGGTAATAGCCAAAGTACATTGAAATAGCCAATCACAACTCCTATATAGGAAAAGAGCGTAGTCAATAAGCTTTGGCGGGCCAATGGTTTCATGGAAAGTAAAAATAGAAATATAGATGGATTTTATGTTGTTTGATTAAAGGTCATTTCTTTGAATGAAAGCATCAAGCCTATCTGACGGAAGCGAGGATATTGCAGAATTCTTTTGGTACTTTGTCCACGGGGATTCGTTTTCCCCTAAGACCGATTTTTTCGAATTTATACCCCAAAGGTCTGAGTATTTCAAAAATCTCTTCAGGTTCGTAACCCCCAGCCAGACAGGCCTCACTGTTGATTTCTATCAAAAGGGATGGTTTATACTTATTCAAAGTTTCTCTTGCTCCTTTCAAAACATGCAATTCCGCTCCTTCGACATCGATTTTGATGAAGTTCACTTTCTCACATTTTAATTTGTTTAATTGATTATCCAATGTGTCTAAATTGATTTCCTGAATCAGGACAGTATGCGATTGGGTAGGGAACATAGTGTTTACACCTTCATTGTCCCCGGCCTTACCAAATAGATTCAGCTTTCCGGGTTTATCGGATAATCCATTTTTATTTGGAATCAGTGTATTCCTATATTTTGGATTTAATGCGAAATTTTTTTTGAGCTGAACGTATAATTCATCCATTGGCTCAAATGCGAGAACTGTTCCCGAAGGCCCGGTATTTTTTGCTGCCCATAGACTATATTCTCCCTGATTTGCTCCCACGTCAATGACTGTATCGCCTTGTTTGATAATATCTTCCAGAACAAAAATCGGAGCCCAATCATGCGCACCTCTCCAATAGATAGCAGCTCCCATGCTTTTTGAAATATCCACTCTCATGCTGATTCCCCGGAATTTGAAGGTCCTCCATTCAGGTTTCAAATAATTTGATTCAAATAATTTTCTGATTATTTGGACCAAAAAATATCCTCCCGGAATGATATATAGATTTCTGGCAAATGAAGCAGCTAGTTTTTCCATTCTCAATTTTAGTTCATTATTCAAAGGTCAGCGAGGATAAAAGCATCTTCTTCCTGTTTTCCAAAGAATACTTTTCTATAATCCGTTCCCGTGCTTTTAGGTTGACTTGGTAAGTCTGTGGCAGTTCAATAATCTTCCTGATCAGTTTTTCCAATAAATTGATATCTCTATATTCCAATATATATCCGGTTTCCCCAATAATTTCGGGTATGATATTTACTTTGCTTCCAATTGGGGTGCATCCGCATAACATTGCTTCGCAAAGTGCACAACCAAAGCCTTCAAAAACCGATAATTGAAAATAAAAATTTACTTTTTGGTATTCAGCCTTTAGTTTTTCTGCGTTTAGGTTTCCGAGAAAATGAACATTCTCTGTTGTCAAATTGAAAAATTCAGGTTTATTCATACCTGCTATTTTGAATATGCATTCAGGAAATCTCTTTGCTAATTCCATAATCAAATCACCACCTTTGAGTATATACTGTTCTGAGGAGAGTACAGCCAGAAAGGTTATTGGGCTTTTGGAAAGGTTTTGATTTGGTTTCCAGAATTCCGGATCAAAACCGTTAGGGATAACATAATAAGGAGTTTTTAAAAAAGGGAAATGATGTTTAAATCCATTTTTGATGGTTAATCCTTTCTGAAAAAAATCATTACCAGAGCTGACCAATGAATGGCTTACCGGAAGCAATCTTGTGGCCCAATCATAGGATTTTTTGCAGAACCATTTCAAAAGAGGGATTCTCAAACTGCCATAATTCAATTCAGGGATAGCAGCACAGTCTGTTCCATGTAAAATAATATAAACCGGTTTTTGAAACATTTTTCCCAACAAACTTGGAAAAAAGGACCAATAACCTCCAAAATGGACCAAAATCAGATCCATGTTATTGATATTGATCAGCACGTTAAAAAATTGCTGAACCATGTAGATTGGTGCCAGTTCTTTCCTTTTCCAATTGTAAGAATCAATGGTCAGATCAAAATTTTTGGAAAGGAAAATAATATCCTGTTGGACAAAGGATTGAAATGAAGGTGTTACCAATAAAACTTTTGGTTTTCTCATTAGGTGCCAGCCTTATTTAAACTATAAAAAGAAAACCCTATGCTGCCTAGGAGAAGTAAAACGACCAGGTATTGAAGTAGTATTGTAAGGGTTTTGGTAGAGTAATAGCTTTCAGGTTCAAAACTCATTTTTACGATTGACTGACCGTCCGGAACTACAATGCCCCGCAACAGGTAATTGGTTCTGATAAGCTCGGATTCTTCTCCGTTGACAAACACCTTCCATCCTTTTGGATAATATATTTCTGAAAACACAACTAATCCACCCTTTTCAGCATTTACGGAATAACTGAGTTCATTTGGTTTCCTTTCAGTTAATTCCACCTGCCCCAAACCCGATTGTACTATGCCGAATTCTTCTTCGTTTATCGTTGCATCCATTTTGGTGTCGATTTCGCTTATCAGCCGGATTTCCTCGTCATCAGTACTAACCCGTTTTATATTGGATGGAAACCATGCGATGCCATTGGCTTTTGGGTTTTCAAAAACCGCATTTTCTGCTTTCCCGGCAATAATATATTTGGTATTGAGCATATTCAATGAGTTTAATCCATCCCAGTCAAAATTACCTTCCTGAGCTTTTTGAATAAAAGTCTGTATTTCGGGACTGATCACATTCTCTATCATTTCCTGATAGCGTTTCATCTTTGCTCCGTGATATCCGCCTACACTGTTGAAATAATAACTGGTTCTTGCATCATTAAAAGGATTTTCCAGGTTCAAAACCCTGAAATAAGCTTTATCGCCAAGTATTTTTTCATCTGCAGGACTTTTTGCAAAAAACTGATCCTTCGGACTGAACTGAAAGGCTTCTTCGTTTAAATATCTTTTGTTGATAATCCAAAGGTCAATAATCAATAGTAAAGCTATAGACAGTCCGGCAATTTGAAGAGATATTTTATTTTTGAAAGCTGCCCAAATCAATCCTGCTGATAACAGAATAAAGGCAATGCTTTTCAACGCACTGATTCGCATGATTGATTTTCGGTCTTCCTGAAGTGCCTCAGCAAGCCAATCAGGAAAATTGACATCTACTTGTCCACTAAAGCTAAACATACCTGCAAAAACTAAAAAAAGCAGAGCCAAACCAGCAGTACTTCCGATGGCAATCAACAGGTTTTTGACAAATAGTTTCTGGTCATTGTTTTTGAAAAGGTGTTCAAGACCTAAGCTGCCTAAAACAGGAATAGCGAATAATGCCATGGATAGCCCCATGGTCACAGCTCTGAATTTATTGTATCCGGGTAAATAGTCAAAAACCGCATAATTGAACCATTCCAGGTTTTTACCCCAAGCCAGCATTACCGATAGAATGATTATGGAAAGGAAAATGTATTTTTCTTTTTTGGGAGCATATAAAAGTCCCAAAACAAATAGAAAAACCATAATTGCTCCTCCATAAATTGGACCGCCTGTTCCAGGTTGGTCGCCCCAATAAGTTCTGCCGTTTTTAACAAAGTCAGTGATTTGTTCAGCCTGTGCGCCATAAGAGCGTAGGGCCTCTTCTGATTTAGAATCTTTGGGAAGTGGTTCCACACTGGCGCCGCCATAGAGATAAGGCACTAAAAGTGTCAGGGTTTCCACTTTGCCCTGAGACCAATTGAAAGCGTAATCCTTGTCCAATCCTTGTTGTGGGGAATCTGCTGAAGAAACGTTGGAAGAACCCCGGGTTGAAAAGGGACTGTATTCCAAAACTGAAGCAAAGCGGCTGAGGTTTGAACCGATAGCCAAACAGGCCCCCAAAACCAAAATGAGCAATGCTTTGCCAAATTCAGGGATTTTTTTGGCTCTGAATGCTTCAACCAATTGAGCAATGCCATAGATACCTACAATGAGGACAGTGTAATAGGTGATCTGTAAATGATTGAATTTCAACTGAAGCATCAATCCAAAAGCAAATAACGCCAGACCTAGCAATCGCTTACCTGAAAATGTCAAGTGAATCCCCGCCAAAATCAGGGGTATAAGACAAATTGCCCAGATTTTGGCATTATGTCCTGCGTCCAAACTAATGATATGGAAGGTGTTAAAGGCAAATGCTATGGCTCCGGGTATAGAAAACTCAGGTCGGACTTTGAAACTCAGCAGTAAAATATACATGGATACCATACCAAAAAACAGGGAATTAACAGGGTGGGGCAGGCCCAAAGTAAATACCTTTGTCAAAAAATTAGTGATATCGCCGGGAATCTCAAAACTCACCAAATAAGCGGGCATTCCACTGAACAACCGACTTGCCCACAGCGCTTCCTCTCCGGTTTCAGCCCTATAATCCATGATTTCTTTAGCCGCACCTTCCCACTGAAGAATATCATACTGGAAAATGATTTTTCCGTCAAATACAGCAGGAGAGAAGTAAAACAATACGACCAGGTAAAAAATAGCTACACCTATCAAGTGAGGAAGAATATCTTTTTTCAAGTTGGTTTGCATTCTAAATGGATTGTCAGTTTGTAGATAGGCTGCAAATTATAAATTATTAGGAGAAAAATCTTTATCCAAAGTCAAGCTCTTCAATTTTTAACTTTGATTAAGGTTTCAAAAAGTACTATTCTTAAACGGAGTGTTGGCAGAATTGAATAGTTTGAAATATATAGCTATTTTCTTAATCTTATGTGGAGTCTCTTTCAATAATTTTGGTATTTAAAGTAAAGATTTTCTGAGACATTAAATTGGGATTTCTTATTTCTTCCAACAGTCGTAGTGCTGCCAATTTGCCCATATCAAATGAGGGTTGTTCTACAGTGGTTAGGTTGGGTTCGATAACCTCAGATACAGGTGAATTGGAAAAACCCATAACTGCCATTTCCTTAGGTATTTTGATGCCTTTTTTTTTCAGATGACGAATACAGTTAATCGCTACAATATCATTTATGGCCAATATGGCATCAGGCCTGTCATTTAATCTTAGATAATTATCAATACACACTTCTGTAGATGCTCTTGAAAGGTCTGATTCCAAAACCCAATCTGTATTGAAATCCATTTGATGATTTCTAAGCGCATTTTGATATCCCATTAACCTGTTTTTGCAGATGCTGAGAATTTTGGGACCACACAAAAAAGCAATTTTTTTATATCCTTTATGGATCAAATATTCTGTTGCCTCAAAGGAACTTTCCTCATCGTTGATAACAACCTGGGAATATGGACCATTTTCATGAACCCTATCAAAATAGACAAAAGGTATCTGATGATCTTTCAACTGTTCTAAATGGTCAAAAGAATTAGTCTCTCTTGATAAAGAAATTAAAATTCCATCAACTCTTGAGTCTTGCAGGGTTTTGATATTGAATTTTTCCTGCTCCAATGACTCATTGGATTGGCAAATGATCAGGTTATAGCCATTTTCCAAGCATGTGTTTTGCATTCCACTGATACATGAAGAAAAAAAATGCATTTCAAGGTCTGGTACTACAACCCCAATGGTATTTGATGATTTGGTTTTAAGGAATTTAGCAAATAGATTGGGATGATAATCCATTTCCTTAGCAGCCAGCAAAACCTTTTTCTTGGTTTCTTCATTAATGATAGGTAAGTCACTTAGTGCTCTTGATACCGTGGAAACAGAAAGGTTCAGTTTTTTTGCAATATCTTTTAAAGTGACATGCTCTCGTATCATTAGTTTCCCAATTGTTGTTTTTCTAATTAAAATTAAGCTCCATTCACTATCAATTATTTTTCAAAGACCTTGTAATAGATTTCACTCCATTTCAATTCATTCTGAAACTGTCCCAATTCGGTATTTTTATCTATGATTATTTTTTCAATTCCTGCAATGGAAGCAAAATCAGTTAAATGCTCGGTTGTCAAATTCTGGCTGAAACAGGTATGGTGAGCTCCGCCTGCATAAATCCAGGCAGCGCAAGCAGTATTCATATCAGGCGAGGGTTTCCACATTACCCTGGCAACAGGTAGTTTTGGGAGATTAAATTGAGGCACTATGGCTTCCACTGTATTCACCACCAACCTGAATCTATTGCCCATGTCAACTAAAGAAGCGTTGAGTGAGGGTCCGGCTTTGCCATTGAAAACCAATCTGACCGGGTCTTCTTTACCTCCAATGCCTAAAGGATGTACCTCACATGTTGGCTTTTCATTAGCCAAGACAGGATCTACCTCCAGCATATGTGCTCCTAAAACCATATTATTATTTGGCTCAAAATGATAGGTATAATCTTCCATAAATGCGCTACCGCCCTCAAGTCCGGTCCCCATCACTTTCATTGCCCTAACCAATGCTGCAGTTTTCCAATCACCTTCACCGGCATAGCCATAGCCATCAGCCATTAGTCTTTGGGTACCTATTCCCGGTAATTGTTTCATACCATGTAGGTCCTCAAAAGTATTTGTGAATCCTTTGAATCCTCCTTCCTGCAGAAATTTACGCATTCCCAACTCAATTTTGGCGGCATCTAAGAGGGAGTTTCTTCTATCCCCATCTTTTAGGAGATTTGTTGAAAGCGTATAGGTATTTTCATATTCTGAAACTAAATGATCTATTTCTTTTTCCGAAATGGAATTGATCACTTTTACCAAGTCTCCTACAGGATGTGTGTTTACAGCAAAACCAAATTTCATTTCTGCCTCTACTTTATCGCCTTCTGTAACAGCCACATTCCGCATGTTATCGCCAAACCTGGCAAATTTTGCACCTTGCCAATCCTTCCATGCAGAAGCTGCCCGAGACCAGGTATCAATTTGAGATTTCACTTTTTCATCTTCCCAATATCCAACTACCACTTTACGGTTGATTTTCATCCTTGAAACCATAAAGCCGAATTCCCTATCTCCATGCGCACTTTGGTTGAGATTCATAAAATCCATATCTATCGAATCCCAAGGAATATTCCTGTTGAACTGGGTATGCAAATGGAGTAGGGGCTTGGTCAAAATTTTCAAACCTGAAATCCACATCTTGGCAGGTGAAAAAGTGTGCATCCATGTAATCACACCAACACAGGCTTCAGATTGATTTGCTTCAAGGCAAACAGCATAAATTTCTTCCGTAGTTTTGACAATGGGCTTGAAAATTATACTGACGCTGATTTGGTTTGAATTATTTAATTCATTTGAAATAATGAGTGAATGTTCAGCTACTTTTCTAAGTGTCTCCTCTCCATAGAGATGTTGGCTCCCTGTGACAAACCATACTTCATTTTGTTTCAAGCTATTCATTTTAGGTTATTTTCGGTGAAAACATTTTTTAAATTACATCCAGAAAAAATAATAGAGCATTCCTACAATCAAAACAATCCCGGCAGCTCCCAAATTGAAAGGCGTGGCCGTATTGAAGAGTTCAGGATTGATCTCAAAGGCTTTTTCATCAGATGATTTCATTCTTGTGTTGGTAAAGAGTATAATTCCAAGCATGATAAATAGTGTGGCGAGCATGAAAATGGATTCTATTCCTAAGTACTGATAAGGCTCGAACAAAATAAAGCCCAAAGCTGCAAGGATCAGCCCAAAAATCATAAAAACATAGCCAACAATCAATATACCCTGATTTTTCCCAAAATTTGGATTGATTCCTGTTTTTTTCTCTGAAAAACTTATCAAAGAAGCCAAGAAACAAAGTACGATAAAAACGTAACCCATTCTAAGTATGAAAGGCATTTCGGGATAAAGAACTTTAAACACAATACCCGCAGGTATTGTAGCGATTGCTGTCCATAGGGCCGCATTAGCTGTAATCTGTCTCCAGAATAATCCCATACAAAAAACAGCAACTACCCCGGGATAAATATACCCTGTATATTCCTGTATATATTGAAAAACCTGATCCAAAGTGCTCAATTTAGGTGCAATGAACATGGCTATTAATAAAGCTACAATTGCTACTATTCTTCCGGTGTTTACCAGTTGTTTGTTGTTGGCATTAGGGTTGAAGTAGGTTCTGTAGATGTCCATCGTAAAAATCGTAGAAGTGCTGTTTATCATGGAAGCTAAAGAAGAAACAATTGCAGCAGCAAGTGCGGCGAATGCCAAGCCCCTGAATCCAGCAGGAACAAAGTTTTTGAGTAACCAAGGATAGGCTTCATCAGATTTATCAATCGTTCCTATTTGCTCCACGGGCACATTGAGCATTAGGGAAAGTTTTTCCGGGCTGAAATCATTGATCAAAACATAGGCAGCAATTCCTGGTATTACAACCAACAGGGGAATAAGTATTTTGAGATATCCAGCGAAAATTAGTCCTTTCTTTGCTTCGTTGATACTTTTGGCGGCAAGACCTTTTTGGATAATATATTGATTGAATCCCCAATAACCGATATTGGTAAGCCACATGGCACCCAAAATAACCGCTATTCCGGGCAGATCCTGATAGGCGTCTTTAAAGCCACCCTCACCGTTTGGAATCATTAATTGTCCCTGAGGTATGATCATGGAAAAATGATCTCTCCCGCTTTTGAATATGGTAGCAAAGCCGGCAAATATTCCATTTCCATCGCCAACGGCCTCCAGAGCAAGAAATGTGGTCAACAACCCACCTGCTATCAAAACGAATACCTGTACTACGTCTGTCCAGGCCACAGCTTCTAATCCTCCATAGATTGAATAGATGCCAGAGAAAACCAACAGCCCAACGATTCCATAAGCCAAAGGCACCCCCATAATTTTTTCCATAGCCAAGGCACCTAAATAGCTTACGGAAGTCAAGTTAACAAATACATAAACCAGCAACCAAAAAACCGCAAATGCGGTGCTGACTCCCCTGTTAAATCTTTGACTGAGGAATTGGGGCATGGTATAAATTCCTTTGTCCAGAAAAACAGGGAGAAAATATTTAGCTACGATTATCAATGCTATAGCTGCGATCCATTCATAAGCAGCGATTCCCAAGCCTATCGCAAAACCGGATCCAGAAGTGCCTATAAAATGTTCCGCGGAAATATTTGCGGCAATTAGGGAAGCTCCTACAGCCCACCATGTTAGTGATTTATCAGCCAAGAAATACTCCTGTGCCGTTTTTTGAACTCCTTTTTTAGTCCTTGACACATAGAGTCCAATGGTAACAATGGTGAGACCATAAAGTATAAAAACAATATAGTCTAATGTTGAAAAACCTGAATTCATTTTCCGGATTTTTTGGTTTATAGGTTGAAATCAAAATTTGGTAATTCACGTATAAGTGTCATAAATACACCATTTAATTTTAAAAAAAAAATATATGAGAAATTAATTACTCACTGAGCATATGGATTTCATTTTTAGGGATAAAATTCAATATACTTTGGAAATTTTCTTTGTAATATTCTTCATCAAGGCTATAGAAAAAAGCTCCTTTTTTACTACTTGATTTGTCTTTGTCTTTTTCTTTTTTCAGCAAACTGGTAGATAATATTTTTCTGCTGAAGTTTCGTTTGTCTATTTTAGTGTCATATAGGCCTTCATACATTGCCTGAAGTTGCGGAAGAGTGAATTTCTCAGGAAGGAGTTCAAAAAGGATGGGATGAAAAGCTGCTTTGTAGCGCAATCTTTCCAAAGCTGTTTTGACCATGTCTTCATGGTCAAAAATGAGTTTGGGCAAATCCTTTATCAAAAACCATCTGGCGTGAAAATCATCGTTGATTTGTTGCTGATATTTTTGAATATCAATCAAAGCAACATAAGCCACGGCAACAACCCTCTCTATAGGATCTCTATCAGGTTTCCCAAAAACATGTAACTGTTCCAAATAAACATCCTCTAAACCAGTCAGTTGTTTCAGAATGCGATCTGCAGCTTCATCTACAGATTCATTAATCTGCACAAATCCACCCATAAGGCTCCACTTTTCTTTTTCAGGGGCAAAACCTCTTTGAATCAATAATATTTTGTAATCTGAACCATCAAAGCCAAAAATAATGCTGTCTACGGCGACCAAAACCCTAGACTGATTGGAGTATTTCATGTTTCTGAATTTTAGAATTGCAAATTTAGAATTTTTAAAATAATCTGTTGTAATTATAAATAAAACACCTAATTATAGTAAAAAGAATAAGGAATTCATATATCATGGTCAATATAGTATCAGTATCGGTTAATTGAAGGCAGATTTATTTTAAGTGTTTATTGTACGTTTGTAAATATCTGTCAACAGTATTCTTTACAAGTTAAAATAAAATTTAAATGAAATTCAGATCAGACTTCTTTCTAAAGTCCGCACATAGGTCAGCTTTTCTTTCACTTTCTTTGTTATTGATTGTTGTTTTTCAATCAAGAAGCCAAAATATATGGTCAAGGATTGAAAACAGAAACCAGACTTTGAATGTGGCAAATCAAACTGAGTTCAATGTAGGGGGCTTGAGATTGAAAATCCTGGATGAATCTCAGACTGTAGCGGAATTGAGACCAAATGCCGATTTAGCTTTTGATTTTGTCCCCTCCGAATTGCTGGAAATCAGAAGTAGAGATAGTCTATATCATTTGGGTGATGTAAATATCATGCTTAGAAACAAAAATGAAAAGGATTGGATAAAATTTTCTACCGCCAAAGAACGCAGATCAGTCAATCCTTTGGTGCAATCAAGAGAATATCTTTCAGGTTCCATATTAAATCCTACTCTAGGAGATGATCTGCCTGTTGAAATCAGGAGGTTTTGGGAGGACAAGGATGGACTGCTTTCTATGAGATTTGAAATTGTCAATAAAAGCCAATCTGATGTGGAAATTGGTTATTTGGGTTTTCCCATGGTGTTTGATAATATTCTTCACCGCAAAAATCTAGAAGAAGCTCACCTTCAAAAAGTTTTTTATGATCCATACATTGGCCAAGATGCAGGATATCTTCAGGTCGTAAGATTGAGCGGAAAAGGACCTGTTTTATTGGTATTGCCTGATGAAAATGCCGGATTTGAAGCTTATAATCCCCTTTTGGATGATCTTACTCCAAGAAGTATCACGTTTGAAGGTTTTCATGATTGGGTAGTGCATAGCAAGGCACTTGCTGAAACAGAATGGGAAAATGTAACACCATGGAATAGCCCGACATCTATTCATCTTGAACCTGGGGCAAAAAGGTCGGTATCTTTTAAATTTGTACTGGCAGAAGATGTGAAGGGAATTGAAAAAACTTTGATCTCGCATCATAGGCCCGTTGCTGTTGGTATACCAGGGTATGTAATTCCAATGGATGTTGAAGGAAAGTTATTTTTAAATTCTCCAAGTGCTATCAAAGAAATGTTTGTTGAGCCTGAGAATGGTATTGAAATTAATAAGGTAGGGAAAAGTAAATCAGGGAAATGGACAGAATTTCAGGTAAATGGGAAATCTTGGGGTAGAAGTAGGCTAACCATAGAATACGAAAATGGCGAAAAACAAACCATTCATTATAATGTCATCAAAGCTGAAACAGATGTAATTGCTGATTTTGGTAGGTTTTTGACCCATGAACAATGGTATGAAAATGATCAAGATTTATTTGGAAGGCATCAATCAGTAATTTCATATGATATTGAGGAAAATGCCCAAGTTCTGGAAGACAACAGGGCATGGATTCCTGGCCTAAGTGATGAAGCAGGAGCAGGTTCTTGGCTTGCGGCAATGATGAAACAGGTGGTAAATCCTGAAAAAGGCGAAATGGAAAAACTTTCCGTTTTTTATCATGAGACACTTTGGGGAGGAATACAATATAGCGAAGGGCCCAAAAAATATGGTGTAAGAAAAAGCATGTTCTATTATGAACCTGAAAAATTTCCTGAGGGTACTTATAGTAAAGATGTCAATTACAGTACTTGGGCTGCATGGGACCAAGAACAAGCCGAATCAACAGTTAGATCTTACAATTACCCACACGTGGCAGCAGCCCATTGGGTAATGTACAGGTTGTCCAGGTATCACAAAAACCTTGTTGATCAAAAACCTTGGGATTGGTATTTAGAAAATGCATATCACACAGCTGTAGCAATGGTGGAACAGGCTCCCCATTATGCCCAATATGGTCAAATGGAAGGCACCATTTTTTTAATGATTTTAAAAGATCTTCAAAGGGAGGGTATGAATAAAATGGCAGGCGACTTAGAAGAATTGATGAAAAAGAGAACTGATGTTTGGGCTGCATTATCCTATCCCTTCGGCAGTGAGATGCCCTGGGATTCTACAGGTCAGGAAGAAGTGTATATGTGGTCAGATTATTTTGGGTTCCATGAAAAATCCGAAGTTACCTTGAATGCGATCTTGGCATATATGCCAACTGTTCCACATTGGGGTTACAATGGCAGTGCAAGAAGATACTGGGATTTTGTATATGGAGGGAAGTTAAGAAGAATCGAAAGGCAATTGCATCATTATGGATCGGCTTTGAATTCCATTCCTGTTTTGAGTGCTTATCACAAAAATCCAGAAGATCTTTATTTATTGAGAGTGGGTTATGGAGGTGTTTTGGGAGGTATTTCAAATATCACCCAAAAAGGTTTTGGACCAGCTGCATTCCATTCATTTCCCAATACCTTAAAAATTGATGGCTATTCAGGAGATTATGGTTCAGGTTTTTTTGGTTACGCGGTAAACTCAAGAAGTTATCTTGTTTTGGATGATGAATTAGGATGGGTAGGATTTGGAGGAAATGTGAAAGTGGAAAAGGACTGGGTCAAATTTGAAATCAAGAATGCTTCTAGGTCAGCTGTTTGGATAGGCCCTGAAAAAATGCTGTTAGAACTGGACGCCGGGACTTTTGAGCGTGTGCATTACAATACCAAAACCAAAGAAATTGAATTGATTTTTTCACCAAAGTCTTCTTTTGTTGATAAGGTATACCTAAGACAAAATGACAAGATCGGAAATATTTATAAACCTGATACCCAATTTCCGATTCAAAACGGTGCTTATGTTGTTGAATTAAAAAACGAAAATTTAACAATAAGGCTTAAAAAGTGATTCTTTAATCCTTGGAAAAAAACAAAAAGCTACATTGAAGTAGCTTTTTGTTTTTTTAAATTATTTGAATAATCATTTTAGTCAATATAGTATTAGTATTAATCATTTTTGTATAATTTCCTCATAAGTGTTTTTTGTACATTTATAAAGTTCATTTTCTAATTAATCACTTCTGTGATTTAGAATTATGAAGGTATCTCAAATAACTACAACATCATTTAACCGAAATGCTTATGAAACATTTTACCAAATTAATTAGCATGCTGGCAACAGTGGGGCTAATAGGGGCTGGGCCTACCATTTCAGTATGGGCGGCAAATTCAGGTCCAAATGAATCTGGTTCAAATTCCCTGATTAGCGAATCTTTTGCAAGGGATTTTGATAGAACAATAGGAGGAGTGGTTACTTCAGCTGATGATGGTTTCCCCATGCCAGGTGTCAGTATTCTTCTTAAAGGAACCACAAGAGGAACAGCAACGGATATTGATGGTGCATTTTCCATAACAGTGCCTGATGAGGGAGCCGTTTTGGTTTTCAGTTTTATCGGTTTCAAAACGCAAGAAGTTGCTGTGACCAATGCTTCGGTTATCAACTTGTCAATGGAACTTGATCTCACCGCCATGCAAGAGGTAGTAGTAGTGGGTTATGGTACCATGAGGAAAGGGGACATCACTTCAGCGGTTGCTCAGGTCAAACCTGAAGAATTTATCACAGGAGCTGTCAGAAATGCAGGAGAATTGCTCCGGGGTAAAGTAGCGGGATTAGCTATCAGTACTCCGACCGGGGATCCTGCTGCGGGGCCTGAAATTTCATTGAGAGGTATAACATCGGTATTTGGGTCCTCAGAGCCATTAGTTTTAATTGATGGATATCCAGGAAGTTTGAATGTTATTTCTCCGATGGATATTGAATCTGTCGAAGTCCTTAAAGATGCTTCTGCTGCTGCAATTTATGGAGCAAGAGGCAAGAACGGTGTTATTTTAATCACCACAAAACAGGGTAAATCAGGTAAGCCAACAGTTGAATATTCAAATTTTATGTCCACAAGTAATTTCGTGCGAACGGCTGATTTTATGTCCGCTTCAGACATGAGAGGATTTATCGATCAAGGATTAATTGACTCCTCCAATGATTTAGGGGGGGATACTGATTGGTTGGGAGAAATCACAAGGGATATCCCGTTCAACCACTTTCATAATGTTTCCTTAAGGGGTGGAACTGAACAGACCAAGTATGTAGCCAATATGAGTTATCAGAATGAGTTGGGCGCATTTTATGGTTCTGGAAATGAGGAGTTTAAGTTTAGAATGGATCTTACGCAATTTTTCGTCAATAACAAGGTCAAGGTAAACATGAATGTTTTACGAGGGATTCAGAATATTGACGCGAGATTTAATGGCTGGACCTACCGTCAGGCACTGATCAGAAATCCAACTGATAGGGTATTTAATGATGATGGCAGATACCAAGAAAGGCCAGAGCAGTTTCAGTATGAAAACCCTTTGGCCTTGATCAATGAGCAAGACTACAAAAATGTAAATGATTGGACTTGGTTGACAGGTTCGGCTTCTTATTTTCCTGTTCCAGAGCTTGAACTAAAAGTAGTTGGCTCCCAACACCGCACCAAAAATGATTTTGGGAGTTATCAGGGACGAAACCATATCTCCACCATCAGAGATAACAGAAATGGGGTTGCCAATGTGAGCAATTCTCAAACAGTCGAAAATTTCCTTGATTTAACAGCTGATTATCAAAAAATCATAGGTGACCATAGGGTTCATGGTATGATTGGTTACAGCTATATTGACTGGACCAATACTGGTATGGCAATCAGTAACTTTAATTTTCCATCAGATGTTTTCTCCTTCAGAAATATTCAACAGGGCACAGCTTTGAGAGAAGGATTACCTGGAACGTTTGCCAATTCTTCATTTTCAGATTGGAAGCTGATTGGATTTTTTGCCCGTGCAGGATATGGATTTAAGGATAAATATAATTTTCTGGGAAGCTTAAGATACGAAGGGTCTTCAAGATTTGGTACAAATCAAAAATGGGGGTTATTTCCTGCCATTTCAGCAGGCTGGACAATTAGTAATGAAGGCTTTCTAAAAAGCTCCTCGACAGTTGATTTCCTTAAGTTCAGGGTTGGTTATGGCGAGACAGGGTCAGTTTCTACCAACCCGTACGAATCGTTGACCAGATATGCTTATAGCCCAACCCAGTTTTATTTTGACGGACAGAATTGGGTGAGTGTTCTGAATCCGGTGGCAAACCCAAATCCTAATTTGGGGTGGGAAACCAACATCGAATATAACATCGGTTTTGATTTCAATCTTTGGAAAAATAAGCTTAGCGGCTCCATAGATTATTATGACAGAACCTTACAAAATTTGGTCTACAGTTACCCGGTACCTGTTCCACCTAATTTGGTTGGTACTACATTGGCAAATGCAGCCGCAATGCGGAATTCCGGAATGGAAGTCACATTTAATTCTGATCTTATCAGAAAAGATAAAATTGAATGGAAAGCAAATGTCAATTTCAGTATGAATACAAATGAATTGACTAGCTTATCCAGTGAGGAATTTCAATTAAGAAATAATTTCTTCTTCACAGGAGGCACAGGTGACCCTATTCAATTGAGTACGCATAAGGTAGAAGAGGGGCAACCAATCGGTTCGTTCTTCGGATTCAAAAGTGTGGGAGTCGTTAATGATTCCTCTGATCCAACCAGAAATGGAACTTGGTTGATTGAGGGTCAAGATGGAGAAGTCAAATCCATATTGGATGCCAATCCGGATGACAGACAGATTTTAGGAAACGGCATGCCCAGATACTTTCTTAATTTCAATAACTATATCAGGATTGATAAATTCGACATCAATGTCACTATGAGGGGAGCATTTGATTACCAGATTCTCAACTTCCAAAGGATGTTTTATGAAAACCCCGGAATCGTATATAACAGATTGAATTCTTCTTTTGATCCCATTGACGGGCAGATATTGAGGAGTCCTCAGTCTTATGTGAGTCATTACATTGAAAACGGTGATTTCTGGAAAATTGATAACGTTTCAGTTGGATATAATTTCCCTACAGAAACATCAAAGTTCTTCACAAGTGCAAGGGTATATGTTGCAGGTTCCAATTTATTTACCTTCACCAATTACCAAGGACTTGATCCTGAAGTACCAAGGTCTGGGCTTGCTCCCGGTAATGATGGGCGTGACAAATTCCCAACACTTAGGATTTTCACAATTGGAACAGATCTAAGATTTTAAATTAATACAAATATGAAAAAGCTATTAAATATATTTAAAAACGTCATTGGCATATTTGCGCTGATTTTAGTCTCATGTACAGATTTATCGGAAAGGCCTTATAACGTACTGATTGAAGATGATCTTGGAAGTGACATCCAAACCCTGAATGCTTTGACAGCTCCCGTTTACACCAGGTTGACGGATGTTCTCTATGGATGGCATGGATATTTTGATTTGACAGAGGAAAGTTCTGACGCCATAGTAACTCCGGCAAGACCTAATGGCTGGGTAGATGGGGGTACTTACCGAAATCTTCACATGCACACCTGGAATGCATTTCAGTCTCAACCAAATGGTCTTTGGAACAGAGTCTACGGGGCACTTAATGTCTTGAATAATGGACTTTTGAATTATTCAAGGTTGGAAGGTCCCGAGATTGTGGCATTGATAAGTGAATTGAGGGCTTTGAGAGCGCTATATTATTACTTGTTGATGGATGCTTTTGGAAATGTTCCTATAGTAACTGAAGCTGATTTGGCTAATATCGGTACTTTGCCGACGCAATCTTCAAGAAGACAAGTCTTTGATTTCATTGAAAAAGAACTTTTAGAAGTCATGCCGATCATTTCTGAAACCAAGGTATATGGTAAAATGAATAAATGGGCAGCTAAGATGATATTGGCAAAGATTTATCTCAATGCAGAGGTTTACATAGGTCAAGCTAAATACCAAGAAGCGCTTGCACAGGTAGATGATATAATCAATTCTGGTTTGTACCAATTGGAACCCAATTATCATAATAATTTTATCACTCAGAATCAGGGCTCTAGAGAACAGATATTTTCGGTTATTTTCGATACAACAAGGGCCGGATGGTTTCACTATCACTGGAAAACATTGCATCCGGCCAGTTCTGCAACATATAACCTTGGTTCAGCACCATGGGGAGGTAGTGGTGCTATCCCGCAATTTGTTGATACTTATGAAGAAGGGGATGACAGATTCAATATTTGGATTAGAGGCCCTCAATTCTCTTCATCAGGTCAGCCAATTTTCAATTCTATGGATCCTTCTATCCGTGATGTACAATTGAACTATCAAAATTTCATGGGTAGTATTGATGGTACAAGAGAATATGAAGGATATAGAGTTGGGAAATATGAAATTGCCATAGGTACAGTGGGCCCCTTGAGTAATGATGTCCCATTGTTCAGATATGCAGATGCATTGATGATCAAAGCAGAATGTCTTTTGAGAACCGGGAATGCAGCCCAAGCTGCACAGATCGTGACTGAAGTAAGAACCAGGGCATTTGATAATCCTCAAGATGCTGTTGTAACAGCTGATGAACTCACTTCAGGAAGTAGATATCAATATGGGAATTACCAAAGTGGCGTGATCACAGATTTAGAGGGTGGAGCAGATATTCCATTTGGTAGATTCCTTGATGAACTTGGATATGAATTTGCAGCAGAATTTCACAGAAGACAGGATTTGATTAGATTTGGAGTGTACACAAGAAAATCCTGGTTTAGCCATAGACCTAATGGTGACCATAGGACAATATTCCCAATTCCCCAATCAGCTATCGAAGCCAATCCAAACTTAACTCAAAACCCGGGCTATAATTAATTTGTAAAATAATTCACAAAAGATACCCGGCAATTGAATTTGTCGGGTATCCTTTTTTTATTCAATTCAAAAATCAAACAATATGGAAAGACGGATAAAATTGAAATCAAAAATCATCTGTTTTTGCTTTTTCATATTCTCGCTTATTTACAATGAATCTTTGGCCCAAGGTACTTTAGAAGATTACCAAAGGGCGGAAAAAATTAAAGCAGAGGCCCAAAAAGTTTATTATGCCCCAAACTCATTTACCTGGGCCGATGATGGAAGTTCTTTTTGGTATTCTATGCAAACTTCGAAGGGAAGGGAATACTGGAAATTTGAAGCAAAATCAGGTGAAAAAAAAGTAATGTTTGACCATGAAAAGCTGGCAAGAGAGATTTCTAAGATCAGTGGTAAAATATTAAAACCTTATGAATTGGATTTAAATATCAGAAGTTTTGATCCCACTAAAAATCAATTGGTTTTGATATTTGATAATGCCGAGTGGCAATATAAAATTGAGGAAAGTATTTTGGAAAAAATCAAAGAAATTCCGATTCGAGACAGGGGTTATTGGGGACAAAGAAGAGATGATAGGGCAGGTGATCCGGTAAATTCACCAGATAAATCACAAAGTGCTTTTATTAAAGACAATAACATTTTTATAAAAAACGGAGATGTTGAAAAGCAAGTCACTTTTGAAGGTGTGCCCGGACATTATTACGCTGCTGACATCGTTTGGTCTCCTGACAATAAGAAATTAGCGGTATTGAAAGTAAGACCGGCGGAGGTACGTAAGCTGACTTTGATTGAATCCGCACCAAAAAACCAGTTTCAACCTCTATTACAAGAAAGGGATTATGTAAAGCCGGGAGATGCCCTGCCAATCAAAACACCGGTGCTATTGGATTTGGAAAAGGAGGTGTCATATGCTGTCGAAAGCGCTTTGATTCCTGAACAATTTTCCATCTCTCGAATTTCTTGGAGAGAAGATAGCAGAGCTTTTACTTTTGAGTACAATGAAAGAGGTCATCAAAAGTATAGTGTCATTGAGGTAAATGCTATTCAGCCTAAAGCCCGGGTTTTAATCAATGAGACAAGCAAAACCTTTATTGATTACAGTGGGAAATATTACCGTAAGGACATCGCTGATGGCAAGGAAATTATCTGGTCTTCCGAAAGAGACGGTTGGAGGCATCTTTATCTAATAGACGGTAATACAGGGAATGTGATCAATCAAATCACCAAAGGGGATTGGGTGGTGAGAAATGTGATCCATGTTGATGAAGAAAAAAGAAAACTGATATTTTATGGAAGTGGTCTGAACAAAGATGAAGACCCCTATCATTTACATCTTTGTTCGGTCAATTTCGATGGGTCGGGCATGAAGGTTTTGACTAAAGAGAATGCCAATCATACCATCACATTTTCGCCGGACTATAAATACTACATCGATACTTATTCCAGACAGGATTTGCCAACAGTATCCAAATTGGTTGCTTTTGATTCCAAACCAAAAGATTTGTTTACCATAGAAAAGGCAGAAGTTAATTTACTTTATGCAGCAGGATGGAAAGAACCTGAGATTTTCCATGCCAAAGGAAGGGACTCGCAAACAGACATTTGGGGATTGATCATCAAGCCGACAAATTTTGACCCTTCAAAGAAATATCCGGTGATAGAATATATTTATGCAGGCCCCCACAGTTCTCATGTTCCCAAAGGGTTTAGACCAAATTATGCGGGATTGAATGAAATTGCTGAACTCGGATTCATTGTTGTTCAAATAGATGGCATGGGTACTTCCAACAGGTCCAAAGCTTTTCATGATGTAGCTTGGAAAAACCTGAAAGACGCTGGATTTCCCGATAGGATAAAATGGCTTCAGGCAGCAGCCCAAACCAGGTCGTATATGGATATTGAAAATGTAGGCATTTTTGGTACCTCTGCAGGAGGCCAAAGTTCAGCTGGGGCTTTGATTTTCCACAATGATTTTTATAAGGTGGCTGTTTCTTCCTGCGGTTGTCATGACAATAGGATGGACAAAATCTGGTGGAATGAGCAATGGATGGGATACCCGATAGGTTCACATTATGAGGAATGTTCCAATACAGCCAATGCTTCCAAATTACAGGGAAAGTTACTTTTGATTGTTGGCGAATTGGACGACAACGTTGATCCTGCATCCACGCTTCAATTTGCCGATGCCTTGATCAAGGAAATGAAGAATTTTGATATGATTTTCATCCCTGGAATGGGACATAGTTCAGGAGGGGCTTATGGGGAAAAGAAACGGAGAGACTTCTTTGTAAAAAATCTTTTGGGGGTAGAACCTCCTTCTTGGAATTAAACTAAGGGATAGTCATGAATAAGAAAATTAACAAATTTATAATTAAAGCAGCTTTGCTGTTGGTTTCCCTTCAATTCACATGGGATAAAGTCCATGCCCAAAGCGGAGATCAAATTCTGGATGGAATCGGTGAAACTGACCTGATAGCTAGGTATATTTTCAACGGTGACGTCAGAGACTGGTCCAGAAATAATCTTCATGCAATTCATAAAGCCACCAAATCGGGATTTATTAAGGATGAGAGATTTGAGAAAGTGCTGTCACTTTCAGGGGGAAAAAATGAATTTATAACTATTCCAAAGGAAGCATTTCAAAATGTAGAATCTCTCAGTATTTCAGCATGGGTTTATCTAAGAACCAAGCAACCAGGCCAATACTTATTTGATTTGGGAACAGGGGAAAAGAACCGAATTGGAGTTTTACCTTTTGGTTCAGGGGAAAGTGAAAGTTTGCAGATAACGATGCAAACCCAGAACGGCAAAGAGAAAAAGCTGTCAGCGCAGGAACTGCCCACCAATATATGGGTTCACCTGACCATAGTATTTGATGTGCCTTCTAAATCTCTGACTTGTTTTGTTGATAGCAAACAGGTGGGTAAATCCATTGCCCTTGACACTGAACTTTCAGAAATCCTCGGTAAAGAAAATAGTAGAGATCTTCAGTTTTTCATTGGGAGATCTTTACTATCCGAAGCCAATTATTTGGATGTCATGTTACATGATTTAAGATTTTACAGGGTACCCTTAAACAGTAAGCAAATTGCAGGAATATATTTCAATGCTTTTCGGAATGTAAACGTAGATGTTCCAACTTCAAAAAAAGCAGAAGATGATTTACCTGTATTTTCAAAAAACACTGCCCAGCTTTACAATGCTTTTCTGCAGGGAGTGGACAACGTAGAAGTGGAAACAGAAGTCGGGAATTTACCAAGATTACCCACGCATGTCCAAGGTGTTTATCAAAACAATTTAGATGGTCCTAGGGTCAGGGTAATTTGGCCTGCACCAAAAGATAACAATGAAGTGCTTCAAGCGGGTTCTTATACCATTACAGGTATGGTACCCGGTACCCAATTGCAGCCCAAAGCCAAAGTGGTGGTTAAAGAAAGTAGCAAAAGTGCTGCTCCTTCATTGAAATTGGAGCCTTTTGCCCTGCATCAGGTAAGCCTGGATACAGATGGGGACAGTCATGAAACAAAATTTATGGAAAACAGAGATAAGTTTGTTTTAACCTTGGCAGAGACGGACCCTAATTCTTTTCTGTACATGTTCCGGCACGCCTTTAACCAAACGCAACCGGAAGGCGCAAAACCTTTGGGTGTATGGGATAGTCAGGAAACCAAATTAAGAGGACATGCTACAGGTCATTATTTAACCGCAATAGCCCAGGCTTATGCAGGAACAGGTTATGATAAAGAGTTACAGCAGAATTTTTTAAATAAAATGAACTATATGGTAAACAGCCTTTATGAATTGGCCCAATTATCAGGTAAGCCAAACTCTGGTTCAGTATCCCATGTTGCTGACCCTACTCAGGTGCCTAGAGGGCCAGGAAAGTCTGAATTTGATTCTGATTTAAGCGATGAAGGTATTCGCAGTGATTACTGGAATTGGGGCAAAGGCTATATCAGTGCATATCCTCCCGACCAGTTTATCATGCTGGAAAATGGCGCTAAATATGGAGGACAGAAAAACCAGATTTGGGCTCCGTATTATACTTTACACAAAATCCTCGCTGGACTGATTGATGTCTACAAAGTAAGTGGTAATAAAAAGGCTTTGGAGATAGCTGTTGGCATGGGCGATTGGGTGTATGCAAGGTTAGATGCTTTGCCGCAGGAGACTCTGATCAAAATGTGGAATACTTACATTGCAGGAGAGTTTGGCGGTATGAATGAAACCATGGCGGCGCTATATGATATCACCAAGGACCCAAAGTATCTGAAAGGAGCTCAGCTGTTTGACAATATTCAGATGTTTTTTGGAGATGCGGATCACTCTCACGGACTGGCCAAAAATGTAGACACCTTCCGAGGATTACATGCCAACCAACATATTCCTCAGATAGTAGGTAGTCTGGAAATGTATAAAGTATCCAATAAGGAGGACTATTTTAAAGTAGCCGACAATTTCTGGTATAAAGCCGTCAATGATTACATGTACAGTATAGGAGGAGTAGCTGGTGCCAGAAATCCTGCCAATGCGGAATGTTTTGTTGGCGAACCGGCAACGCTTTATGAGAATGGATTTTCAACAGGAGGCCAGAATGAAACCTGTGCCACCTACAATATGCTTAAATTGACTGGTAATTTATTTTTATTCGATCAGCGGGCAGAGTACATGGATTATTATGAAAGAGGTTTGTTCAACCATATCCTCGCATCTGTAGCAGAGGACAGTCCAGCCAATACCTATCATGTCCCGCTAAGACCGGGATCAATCAAGCATTTTGGAAATCCAAAAATGACCGGCTTTACTTGTTGTAATGGGACGGCCATAGAAAGCAGTACCAAACTCCAGAATTCCATTTACTTTAAAAGTCTCGAAAACGATGCGCTATTTGTCAACCTGTTTATTCCCTCAACACTAAACTGGGAGGAAAAAGGTATTACCCTGAAGCAGACCACCAATTATCCTAAAGAGGACCATACAACGCTCACTGTAAGTGGAAATGGTAAATTTGACCTTCATGTAAGGGTACCCTCTTGGGCCCAAAAAGGATTTTTCGTCACCATAAACGGCAAGGATGAAAAAATAGAAGCCAAGCCTGGAAGTTATCTCAAAATAAAGAGAAACTGGAAAGATGGTGACACCATTGAATTGAAAATGCCTTTTCACTTTTACTTGGATCCGGTTATGGATCAACCAAACATAGCCAGTTTATTTTATGGCCCGGTTTTGTTGGCAGCGCAGGAAACGGATGCCAGAAAAGAATGGCGCAAAGTTACGCTAGATGCTGAAGATTTAGGAAGGTCAATCAAAGGTGATTCAAAGCAATTACAATTTACTATAGATGATATAGTGTTTAAACCCTTCTATGAAACTTACGGCAGACATTCTGTCTATCTGGATGTAACTTTGAAATAGATAATTTAAGCTGAGAACTTTATTAGCATAGAAAAAGCCATGTAGAAATCTTCTGCATGGCTTTTTTATTCTTGTATTGAAATAGAATTTGTTTGATATAAATCAACCTATTTCACTTTCCATTCCATCACCCCGCTTGCATGGTCTTTGGGTAAGCTGACTTCCAATCTCAGGGCTGTTGTTTCTACAGGATCGAAACTTACACTACAGAACCTATCGGTATCAATTTCATATTTGGTGCTGGCTTTGACAGGTTTCCAATCATTTCCATCTTTATAAAGAATCCTCCATCCCGCAGGAATTCTTGTCCCGCCAAAGGGTCCATCATCAAACCAATATACTGAAGCTTCACTGACAGAAGCTGATTTTTCAAAATCATACTGTAACCATTCTACTGTATTTTTCTTGGGCCACCAATGATAAAAAATGATTGATTTATCATTGGAATTTTCAGGTTCCATTTGATCATTGATAGCCTGTATTGCTTTGGTGATGTGTGATCCTGATACCTTACTTTTGGATGCAATAGTCGGGCTTTTTGTAGGCTTGGCATTTTCTTCCTTGGTAGGAATCCAAACCATCATTTCTCCGGGTCCTCTATGTGCCCATGCGTAATATGGAATCAGCGTTAGGGATTTGTCATTGGCCACAAGATTTTGATCTTCATTGATTGTCATTCCTTTGACATTTCCATGAATAGTGTAGACTCCGCCCAGTAATGTAGGATTGGCTTTAGCCTCCAAATGCTGGCCTTCGTTTAACACCAAGTTTAGAACTTTTTTATCTTCCTGGTCCGTCCATTCTGCGGCATATACCAATGGACCTCTTTGGATAGCAATTTTGTCTTTATTCGAAACAACATTTTCATGAGACTTAATTCTTCGGACCGGCATAGGAAGGTTTAATTCTATTTTGTCCCCTTTTTTCCATTTGCGTTGGATCACAGCAAAACCTTTTTCCATTTGAATATCCATATCTTTTCCGTTTACTTTTAAGGTTACTTTTTCCTCTGCTTGGTCTACAAAAGTATACAGGTCACCAGGAGTAACGGTATTGTTTGACCAACCCGGAATCCTGAGTTTGATTTTGAATTCCTCAGATTTTTCCGGAGAGACATCCACAAGAATTTTTCCTTCCCATGGGTATTCTGTTTCTTGTCGGATTTGAACAGGATTGTTTTGGATATTGATTTCTGCTGTCCCGGAAGCAAATAAGTTTATAAACAGCTCATCATCTTTTTGCGCATAAAAATAGCTCGGAACAGAAGGAACAAATCTGGCGACATTGGAAGGGCAGCAAGCACATCCAAACCAAGGACTTCGCTCATGTTGCCCATGTGATTCCAATGGGTTAGGATAAAAAAACAGGTCTCCGCTCATTCCTACACCGGATAATAAGCCATTGTAAAGTGAGCGCTCCAATACATCATAGTATTTAGCATCTCCATGAAGCATAAACAGGCGATGGTTCCAATACACGTTTCCGATTGATGCACAGGTCTCACAGTAGGCAGACATATTTGGTAATTCATAAGGAGCCCCAAATGCCTCCCCATGACCTGTTGAGCCAATTCCACCCGTGATATACATTTTCTTGGTTACCACATCTTCCCAGATGGAATTGATGGCATCTATATATTCTTGGTTGTTTCTTAGGGCCGCAATATCAGCCATTCCTGCATACATGTAGACTCCCCTTACAGCATGTCCTACAGCTTCTCTTTGCTGGGTCACAGGAATATGTGATTGGCTATATTCTGAACCATTGTTTCTGGATTCCAAAAGAAATTCAGAAGTTGTCAAATATTTTTCATCTCCTGTGGCTCTATACAATTTGGCCAAAGCCAATTCAATGATCTGATGTCCGGGGAAAGAAACAATCTTATCTGGACCAAAATCTTCGCAAACCCGGTCAGCAGCTTTGATGGCTATGTCTATCAAACCTCTTTTACCGGTGGCGTAATAATGGGCAACTCCCGCCTCAATCAAATGTCCGAGATTATACAATTCATGACTGAGGTCATGGGTGAGTTCCCATCTTTTTGTACCGGCCCAAACATGCGGCTTGTCTTTTAGAATTGTTCTATTGGTATACAAGTATCCATCATCCTCTTGTGCCTCACCTATCAATGCAATCAATGAATCTACCCTAGCTTCCAATTTAGGATCTGCTTCCACCATGAGGACATAGGCGGCACCTTCCAATATTTTGAAAACATCAGAATCGTCAAATGGATATTCAGAGCAAAATCCTCCGGATTCATGCCCGGCTGCAATCCTAAAGTTCTTTATTCTCCCTGATTTCTCGGATTGATCCAAGGTAAATGGGATTGTTACATCTTTTGATGTTTGTAATCTTTTGGACCAAAATTTATCTTCAAACTTTACAGCGGTGAACAAAACAGGTTGGATGGGATAATCCTGCTCCAATGAAATGGGTTGTGGCAACTGCTTTCTTTTATCTTCAACTTCTGTTTTACAATTTACCAAAAGAATCAAGGAAAGTAATGAAATGGATAAACTGGGGATTTTATTTTTGATTAATTTCATCTGGTTAATTTTTTAATACTGAGATCAAAATTCTATTTAATTGTTATTAGGAAACTGAATAATCGAACGTGTTATTAATTGTATAATTAACACTTTAATTTAGTAATAAAAATTTCAAGAGTTCTCATTTATTTCAAAGAATTTATAAATTGGTCAAGATAATACCGACTTGGATTAATATGGTATTAAAGGTTTCAATTGAATCCGAATTTCTCAGAGACCACCATTTGAAAAAAGCAATGTTTTTGAAAATAGTTTTTTTGTATTGATTAAAAATTATAGGATTAAGTGCCTTAAATTTAAGAGATCAGGAAGGGTCAGTCAGAATAATTAAAATATGATTCGGTATTTTGGTTTTATTCCAATTCCTTAATTCGTGTAAAAAACACAATTATTATTTATGACATGTCTTTTAAATTTTCAATATTTGAATAAAACTTGATAAAAACATGAAGCATATTGGCATATTGGGGTTAATGGTGATATCAACCTTCCTCATTTCAATTTCGTCAAAAGCCCAAAACAACAGACTTATTGTAAACACTGATCAGGGTAAAACAACCATCAGCAAACACATTTACGGTCATTTTGCAGAACATTTGGGAAGAAATATTTATGGGGGCATCTGGGTAGGACCTGATTCGGAAATTCCAAATGAAGATGGCTATCGCCTGGATGTAATGAAGGCAATCCAAAATCTTGAAATCCCGAACCTGAGATGGCCGGGAGGTTGCTTTGCGGACGAGTACCATTGGACTGATGGTATCGGAGATCCCAAAGACCGGCCTATGATGGTCAATACCCACTGGGGGGGAGTGGTTGAAGACAATTCATTTGGCACACATGAATTCCTGAATTTTGCAAAAAAGATAGGGGCCGAACCTTACATTACCGGAAATGTGGGAAGCGGTTCTGTAGAAGAAATGTCCAAATGGATAGAATACATCAATTTTGACGGTGTCAGTCCTATGTCGAATCTGAGAAAGAAAAATGGACAGGAAGAACCTTGGAATATCAAGTATTGGGGAGTGGGCAATGAAAACTGGGGCTGTGGAGGCAACATGACGGCTGAATATTACGCCAATGAGTACAAGAGATATGCAACCTATGCCAGAAATTATGGTGCCAATAAGTTGTACAAAATTGCTGGTGGTGCCAATAGCTTTGATTACAATTGGACTGAGGTGTTGATGAAGAACATTCCAATTTCCATGATGGATGGCCTTTCTATACACTATTATACCATCACCGGTACTTGGCAGAACAAAACCTCTGCAACTGATTTTGATAAGGCGACCTATTTAGTGACTTTAAGAAATGCGGCAAAGATTGAGGAATTGATTGTCAGGCATGGTCATATTATGGATCAATATGATCCTGAAAAAAAAGTCGGGATAATCTTTGACGAATGGGGAACCTGGTTTGACGTGGAACCAGGTACCAATCCGGGATTTCTATTTCAACAGAATACCCTAAGGGATGCATTTGTTGCAGCAATTTCTCTCAATATTTTCAACAAGCACGCTGAAAGAGTCCATATGGCAAACCTGGCCCAGACAGTCAATGTTCTTCAGGCCATTATCCTGACCAATGACAATGAGATCATCCTTACACCTACCTATCATGTTTTTGATATGTACAAACCACATAAGGACGCGTTACTATTGTCCCATCACTTGAGTTCTGAGGAGCTAAGCATTGGTGACGACAAAATGGAATCGCTGAATGTTTCCACTTCCAAATCAGAAGATGGAACTGTCAATATCAGTATTGCCAATATCAATCCGGATAAGAAGATAGATTTGGATGTTCTTTTGCGAGGAATGGATGCCAAATCTGTTACAGCTACCATCCTTACAGCGCCAGAAATCAATTCTTATAATTCTTTTGAAAAGAAAGAAGTAGTAAAGCCTACCGAATTCAAGGATTTTAAGCTGTCCAAAGAATCTTTGAAGATTTCTGTTCCGGCAAAATCAATTCTAATGGTAAGGGTAAAATAATCCTGGTCTGTAATTTTTTTTTTAAAACATGTCTGTTTGGTAAAAATTATTAACACATGAACGATAATTATGTCATTGGTCTAGATTACGGTACAGATTCGGTAAGAGCAGTTTTGGTAAATACTTCAAATGGAAAAACACTTTCTGAGGATGTTTTTTGGTATCCAAGATGGAAAGCCGGTAAATATTGCAATCCAGTTTCCAATCAATTCAGACAACATCCTTCAGACCATTTAGAGGGCTTGGAAGACACGATAAAAAATGTACTTACCAAATCAGGAATTGATCCTGCTCAGGTAAAAGCAATCTGTGTGGACACCACAGGATCTTCTCCTATGCCAGTCGATGAAAATGCCCAATCTCTGGCATTTAAACCTGAATTTTCTGAAAACCCCAATGCCATGATGGTCCTATGGAAAGACCATACAGCTATTAAGGAGGCTGATGAGATCAACCATATTGCACGTACTTGGGGAGGAGAAGATTACACCAAATACGAAGGTGGGATTTATTCCTCAGAGTGGTTTTGGGCCAAAATACTGCATGTGATCAGGGAAGATGAGGCTGTCAAAAAAGCGGCGTTTTCATGGATGGAGCATTGTGATTTTATCACTTCCCAATTGATTGGTTGCAAGGATCCTTTGACATTAAAAAGAAGTAGATGTGCTGCAGGACACAAAGCCTTGTGGCATGAAAGCTGGGGCGGTTTACCGCCAAAGGAATTCCTTGGGAAGTTTGATCCATATCTGGCAGACCTGAAAGACAGACTTTATTCAGATACCTATACTTCGGATGAAGTAGCCGGAAATCTAAGCGAATCTTGGGCTTCAAAATTGGGATTGTCAACTGATGTTGTGGTCGCTGTTGGCACGTTTGATGCCCATGCCGGAGCGGTAGGAGGAGAGGTTACTGAGAATACACTCATCAAAGTGATGGGTACATCCACTTGTGATATAATGGTAACAGATAAGGAGACACTTGGAGATAAATTGATTCCAGGTATCTGTGGCCAAGTGGATGGTTCCGTGATCCCGGGCACGATAGGTTTAGAAGCGGGTCAATCCGGATTTGGAGATGTCTTGGCTTGGTACAAAAATTTGCTGCTGAAGCCTTCCTTGGAAATGATTGAAGAAAGTAAAACTCTTAATCAAGAGCAAAAAGAAAAACTTACAGCCGAACTGGAAGATCAATTGATTGTCAAATTATCAGAAGAAGCAATGGCTATACCTGTTGCCGATTCCAGCATTGTAGCCTTGGATTGGATCAATGGGCGGAGAACGCCGGATGCCAATCAAGCTTTGAAAGGAGCTATCAGGAATCTCAATATGGGTTCAGATGCTCCTAGGGTATTTAAAGCCTTGGTTGAAGCCATTGCTTTTGGATCAAAAAGAATTGTGGAAAGGTTCAGAGAAGAGGGAGTCAAAATAGATAATGTGATCGGTTTGGGCGGAGTAGCCAAAAAGTCCACTTTGGTCATGCAGACCTTGGCCGATGTACTCAATATGCCCATCAAGGTCGCTTCCTCAGATCAAGCCCCTGCCCTAGGCGCAGCAATGTATGCGGCTGTAGCTGCGGGCATCCACCCCAATACTCAAGCGGCCATCAAGGCGATGGGGAATGGGTTTGATAAGGTGTATGTGCCGATAGGGGAGAACGTGGCGGTTTATGAGAAGCTTTATGGGGAGTACGTAAGGTTTGGAGAACTAATTGAAGGATGAAGGAGAAAGGATGAAGGAGAAAGGAATAAGGATTATGGAGAAAGGTTACAAGGATGAAGGACAAAGAAGGGTATGGTGATATATTTCAAGGAGGTAGGATTAGAGTTGGAAAAACCTTTCATTCATTTATTGAATGATATTTGAGGAATTCAGCATTAATCTTCATTTTTTCTTAAATTAAGTTGGTAAAAAAACTTAAGAAAAAATGAACAATGACTTGAAAGATAGAACAAAAAAGTTTGCTTTAGCAATAATTGATGTAGTTGAAAAATTGCCTAATACTATTCCAGGAAGGGCTATTGGGAACCAATTAGTGAGAAGTGGTACCTCAGTGGCTTCAAATTATAGAGCGGCAAGTAGGGGTAGAAGCGATAAGGAGTTTGTAGCGAAATTGGGAGTGGTAATAGAAGAGGCTGATGAAAGTGAGTTATGGTTAGAACTGATTCATGAAAAGAAGTGGGCTGATGTTGAAATATATATTAAAGAAGCTAAAGAACTCACTGCCATTTTTGTTTCAATTGTTTTGAAAATGAAAAACCGCAATTAATAAAGCAAAAGTAAAAACAAATAAATCTATAGAAAATCAGGAGAGAGACTATAATATAGACACTGTCCTTTGTTGGGACAAACCTTCATCCTTCATCCCTCATCCTTCATACTTTTAAAAAAATATGAGCAAATATTCAGAAATTAAACATCATTGCTATCAAGCCAACCTCCAACTCCCAAAACTCGACCTCGTGGTGTATACCTTTGGCAATGTCAGCACGGTGGATAGGGAAAAGGGGGTTTTTGCGATCAAGCCGAGTGGGGTGCCTTATGAGGATTTGAAAGTGGAGGATATCGTCATTGTGGATTTCGACAATAACATTGTGGAAGGATCCATGAGGCCATCATCAGATACCAAAACACATGCATTTTTATACAAACATTGGGAGCATATAGGAGGGATATGTCATACCCATTCCACTTATGCGGTGGCTTGGTCCCAGTCACAACTGGATATTCCGATATTCGGGACTACCCATGCTGACCATCTGACGGTGGACATTCCATGTGCACCTCCCATGGCAGATGATCTGATTCAAGGTGACTACGAACACAATACCGGTCAACAGATTTTGGATTGTTTTGAAGAAAAGAAACTGAGCCCCAAAGAGGTGGAAATGGTGCTGATAGGAAACCATGGGCCATTTGCCTGGGGTAAAGATGCCGCAAAAGCGGTCTATAACAGTAAAGTCTTGGAAGAGATAGCAAAAATGGCCTATCTTACCCTACAGATCAATCCCAATGCACCAAGATTGAAAGATGCACTTATCCGAAAGCACTTTGAAAGAAAACACGGAAAAGATGCCTATTACGGTCAGGGATGTTAGGAAAGAAGCGAGATTTTAGAACCAAGAGACAAGAATCCGGATAGACGATCGGAAGGTTTATGATCATGCCCTTGTTGGGTAGAGGTGATGAAACAGAGCTAAGAAACAAGAACAGATACTAATTCGACTGATTATATAGGTGAAGGAAAGAGGAATAGAGTTTATAGCAATTTAAACTTTCACAAGAAACACAAACCATAAAACTGAAATGAAAAGAAAGCATCTATTGCCCATAGCATTATCTGTGGGATTAATTTTTGGGACAATATGGTCCTGTCAATCACCAAAATCTGACAACAAGGAAATGGAAAAAAAGGAAATCAAATTCAATGTCAATATCCAGGAAGTTCCTGTAGCGGGTAAAAATGCCAAACTATTCACTTTTGATAATGGAAACGGAATCAAGGTTGAAATTTCCAGCTTTGGGGGATTAATTACCAAATTGATGGTGCCTGATAAAGATGGAAAATCTGAAAATATTGTCCTTGGGCATGACAATCTGGATGGGTATGATTCCAATAATGGGTATTTGGGTGCTTCTGTCGGCAGGTATGCCAATAGAATTGCAAATGGTCAATTTGAATTGGATGGTACAACTTATCAATTGGCTACCAATAATGGCAATAACCACCTGCATGGCGGATTGATAGGTTTCCACAGAAAACATTGGGAGGCTGAAATGGTTGAAAGTGAAAATTCCATGAAGGTCAAAATGACTTACCTCAGTCCGGACGGGGAAGAAGGATACCCCGGTAATCTAAAAACAACCCTTACTTTTGAACTGACTGCTGACGATAAGCTTTTGGTGGAATTTGGTGCTGAAACAGATAAGCCTACTATTGTCAATCTTACCCAACATGGCTATTTCAACCTAAGCGCTTTAAAGGAAAATATTCTAGGGCATGAATTGGTAATCCATGCGCCGAAATATACTCCAGTAAACGATGAATTGATTCCCACTGGAGAATTGGCTCCTGTAGCGGGAACAGCTTTTGATTTTAACCAAGCCCACACCATAGGTGAAAGAATAGCCCAAGTACCAGGTGGCTATGACCACAATTATGTGATCAAGGAAAAACATGACGGTGAATTGGTGAAAATGGCAGAGGTATATCACCCGGGTTCAGGTAGGTTTATGGAATTGTACAGCGATGCCCCGGGAGTTCAGTTCTACTCAGGGAATTTTCTGGACGGTAACATCAATACAGGTGGAATAGCCTATACCAAGCATATGGGAATGTGCCTTGAACCTCAGGTATTCCCCAATTCTCCCAACGAACCTGCGTTCCCAACTGCCAGATTAAATCCCGGTGAAAAGTACAAGCACAGGATTGAATACCACTTTAGTACCAAATAAATTCCTATTTTTGCATCAAATAGTATTGAAGACATGTTTGATAATCTTAGTTCAAAATTAGACCGCGCTTTTAAAACCCTGAAGGGAACAGGGAAAATAACAGAAATAAACGTTGCCACCACTGTCAAGGAAATCAGAAGAGCCTTGATTGATGCTGACGTCAACTATAAAGTAGCCAAAGAGGTAACCGACAAAATCAAAGAGGAAGCTCTTGGCAGAGATGTGTTGATTGCTGTTTCGCCAGGTCAATTATTGGTGAAAATCACCCAAGAGGAGTTGACCAAATTAATGGGTGGCAGCAAGGTAGATGTCAATGTCAAAGGTGATCCTGCAGTGGTTTTGATTTCAGGTCTTCAGGGTTCAGGAAAGACAACGTTTACCGGAAAATTTGCCAATTACCTCAAAAGGCAGGGAAAACAGGTTCTGTTGGTAGCCTGTGATATTTACAGACCTGCTGCGATCGATCAGTTGAAGGTGTTGGGAGAACAGATTGGCGTGGAGGTCTATGCAGAACCTGAAAATAAGAATGCCATTCAAATTGCCAATAATGCCTTGGCCTATGCCAAGCAAAAAGGCAAGAAAATAGTCATTGTTGATACTGCAGGCCGATTGGCAGTGGATGAGCAGATGATGCAGGAGATTGAAGCTTTGAAAAAAGCTTTGAACCCATCTGAGACACTTTTTGTGGTCGATTCCATGACGGGTCAGGATGCTGTCAATACTGCCAAGACCTTTGATGAAAGACTGAATTTTGACGGGGTGGTCCTGACCAAATTGGATGGTGATACCAGAGGTGGTGCCGCCATTTCCATCCGACACGTGGTCAACAAGCCTATCAAGTTTATTTCTACCGGCGAGAAAATGGAAAACTTGGATGTTTTCCATCCTGATAGAATGGCCCAAAGAATCCTGGGAATGGGTGATGTGATATCCCTTGTGGAGCGTGCCCAACAATCCTTTGATGAAGATGAGGCCAAAAGAATCAATGCCAAAATCCGTAAAAATCAGTTCAATTTTGATGATTTCCTTTCCCAATTGGAACAAATCAAAAAAATGGGAAATATCAAAGACCTGATGGGAATGATACCGGGTATGGGTAAGGCCATGAAAGGTTTGGATATTGATGACGATTCCTTCAAACCGATTGAAGCCATCATCAGAAGCATGACTCCATTGGAAAGGGAAAACCCGGATGTCATCGATGGCAGCAGAAGAAAAAGACTTGCCTCGGGCAGTGGAAGATCTATCGTAGAAGTCAATAACCTGATGAAACAATTTGGGGATATGCGAAAAATGATGAAGCAGATGAACAAAATGGGCGGTCCCCAAAAGGCTCTTGGAGGTATGATGCCGAAGATGGGAAAAAGGTAGACTGAATAAATAGATTTTAAAATAAAAACCTTCAAATCATCAGAATGTGATTTGGAGGTTTTTTGCTTTCAATTTACCCTACATGTAAATCTTGGGATGGGCGGTAGGATTTTAATTATCAATCACTATACTACCTTATATTTTTTTCCAGGCATTGCCCGGATTATGCCTTGAAACTCCATATTCAAAAGCTTAGATGCCAAAACTGAAAGTGGCAATTCCATCCGGAAAGCCAACTGGTCAATTTCAAGCTCTTTGGATTCAACAAGTATTTCATAGATCTTTTTTTCTATACTGTCCAGATCCTGAATGGTCTCGTTTTTATTTTTTGTTTCCACTCCATTGGTTTCTTTGGACCAGGACAATGCTTCTTCAAGGTCTTTCAAACCTGTAAAAATGGAAGCTTTCATGGTTCTGATGAGGTTATTGCACCCCTCACTGTAGGTAGATTGAAGATTTCCGGGAACAGCAAACACTTCTTTATTATAGCTATACGCGATTTCGGCAGTAATCAAAGCCCCGCCTTTTTTGGCAGCTTCTACTACAATCAAAGCATCTGAAAGGCCTGCAATTATCCGGTTGCGTTTGGGGAAGTTGGTCGGGTGCATCTCACTTCCCGGCATAAATTCACTGATCAATCCACCTTTTTCCAGCATGGAGAGTGCGGTATTCTTATGGATAGAGGGATATATTTGGTCAGGAGATGAGCCCAATACTGCCAAGGTGGGCAGGTCAAATTGTAGGGCAGCTTTATGGGCTTCTATATCAATTCCATAGGCCAAACCACTGATGATAGTCGGGTTATAAGGCGCGACATCTTCTATGATTTTTCTGGTGATGTTTCTGCCATATTCAGAAGCGTTTCTGGTACCGACTATTCCCAAAGTTCTTTTAGGGTTCATATCAGACAAGCCTTTGCTGAAAATCACCATAGGCATATCTTCTAGGCTTTTGAGTCTTTGGGGAAATTGAGGATCTGAAATGGTGATTACCTGAATGTTCTTTTTCAAGCAGATTTCCAAAAGCTCTTCTGCTTTTTTCAGGAAGGAGGTTTTTTCCTTTCGCCAGGAGAGGAGCCTTTGACTGATTCTTGGGATTTTTGCCGCTTTTCCGTTTGGAAGCTCCAAAAAATTATAGGCAGACCCGGTATAAGCAATTATATTTCTATAGACCGCAGGACCTATCTGAGGAATGAGACTGAGTGCCAATTCATGGTGTTGCGTTTCATTCGGCTTTGACATGCATGGTATCTCTGATTTCCATTAAAAATCTCTTGATCTGATGTAACCGGTCTACCATGGTAGCCTTGTCAAAAACTTGTTCATGACCGGTTTTGAGGACTTCCTGCGCCCCTTGCAAAGTATATCCTTTGATTTTCACCAATTGGTAGATATACCTGATTTTTTCTATATCATCCTTGGTGAAACGTCTGTTTCCTTTTTTATCTTTTTTGGGTTTGATGATATCAAATTCCCCTTCCCAATATCTGATAAGTGAAGGCGCAACTTTAAAAATGCTGGCAACTTCTCCGATGGAGTAGTATTTTTTCTCTATTTCTCTTTCTTTGTACGGCACGGCTTTAAATTATAACTTTAACCAAAAATAGTAAAAATTCTTTTCCTTTAAACTTTAAATATATTTTTCATCAATTGCCACTTTTCATCATTTTTAACGCCCGGAAGTTTCTCTTGGTATGTGGACATCAAGCTTTCCCATTCCTGAACTATGGGATTTTCGGCATCAGCCCTTGCTTTTTTTTCAAAAGTAAAATCTTCTTCTGCGTCAATAATCATGAATAACCTATTTTCCCACCTGTAAATTTCCATAGTTGAAATCCCTGAATCATAAAAGCTTTGTACAACTTCAGGCCAAACCTTTTGATGATAAGACTCATATTCAGCAATCAATTCAGGATCATTTTTCAGGTCAAGCGTGAGACAATACCGCATCTTGAGCAGAATTATTTTGGATTTGGGTGATTCAAAATTAATGAAGTACTACTTTAATTTTTTAAATATATGTATCTGATTTATAATGTAAAAAGGAAATCCATAAAAATTAAAATTTATTTTTATGGATTGTATGAACTCCTGATCTGATTTCAGTCAAAAAAACAATTTTCTTCCAGACGATTATTTGAGAATTGGCAGGTTAGAAAAAATTTACGGACCAGCGTAGCATTCAGCTTGATTTCTTCGTCAAAGATTTAAAATCCTAATTTAGGTCAATATTTCAAAATCAATACTTAAAACCCAAAAAAATGGTTTTGATTTATTGAATTCAACAACTTATAGAAAGAAAATTGTATTTCACTCAAAATTAATTTTTATACCCAAAAGATTATTTTAATTTAACGGCATTAAATTCAGTTTATTGATGAGAGTATTTAAATTCCTGGCCGTCTCCTCTTTTATTGCAGTATTGCAGGTTATTTTTTCAATTCAGTTGAGTGCCCAGGTCACCACTGTTGGCAAGGAATTTTGGTTCGGTTTCATGGAAAATAACGGGGTGCCTCCAGATGCCCCTGATAGGGGAGTAGTTGTGATTACTGCAAGTGAAAATGCTAGCGGTACTTTGCAATATGGGGGAAGGACGCTTAGCTTCAACCTCAGTCCCGGACAGCAGTTTATGCACAATATTGATGACGTGGATATGCTTCACCGAACTTCCGGCCAAGTGGAAAGCAAAGGTATTTATATTATTTCAACTGGAAATGTTTCTGTTTATGCATTCAATGAAAGGTTCAGATCAGCAGATGGCACTGTAATTTTGCCACTACCTACCCTTGGAAAAGACTACTATATCACTTCCCATTTTGAAACCATGACCGCTCAGGTGAATTATGATGCCAATGTAAACAATGAAAGCACTCTGCTTGTAGTGGGAGTTGAAAACAACACCAGGATTGAAATTACTCCGGCGGTTTTCACTGTAAACGGCAGGCCGGCCGGTCTTCCATTTGAAATTACTTTGAATAGAGGGCAAAGCTACCAATTGAAAGCCAGAGGCGACCTGACAGGTTCAAGAGTAAGGGTTGTTGGAGAAAATGTTGATGAATGTAAAAATATAGCTGTTTTTGGCGGAAATAAATGGACCAGCGTTGGTGATTGTGGTCAGGCCAACGATCACCTTTTTCAACAGACTTATCCTGTGAATACCTGGGGAACTGAATTTTTTCATATCCCTCTTTCAGGAAGATCTTCCGGTGAATTGGTCAAAATATTAGCCTCTGAGGATAATACAAATGTTTTGGTGGATGGAAAAAATATCGGAACAATTAATGCCGGGAAATTTATTTCTTTAAACTTTGAAGAGGACCAAATAGCTGGCATCGAAACGGACAAACCTTCCTCGGTTACGGTTTTTGCCAAAAGCCAGGGCTGTAATAATCCTCTCGGTTCTTTTTATCAGGATGGAGATCCATTTATGATTTCATATAGTCCCAATCAGCAACTGTTAAGAAATATTACTTTTAATGCCCTGCAGCTTCCCTCCATAACCAGTCATTATGTCAATATCGTAATAAAGACGGATGCAAAAGATCAAACATTTTTAGATGGTAGAAATATTGGTAACCAGTTTAATGTAATTCCGCAAAATCCCGAATTTTCTTATTCCAGGGTAGGAATAAGTCAAGGAGTCCATAATCTCCGGAATCCGGAAGGCTTAATTGCCTATGTGTATGGTTTTGGATTTATAGAATCCTACGGTTATGCGGTAGGTGCCAGCTTGGACAATCTTAATTTCGAAGTGGAGTCTTCCTATGAATTCGAATTAGTGGGAAACAGGGTTGCTTGTTATCAAAGAGAAGGTGTCTGGGAAATTCTCCCTGAAAATGAACTTTTCACTTATTTTATTTGGGATTTTGGGGATGGGAGTGAAACTAAAATAGGTAAAGAGGTGACCCATATTTATTCTGAAATAGGGGAATATGAAATAAAGGTTATTGCTGCTGTAAGTGAAAATAGCTGTGATGAACAGCAGGAGGTGGTTTTTAAAGTTCAGGTTGAAAATACTGATGGCGAAATTGCAGGTATCACCAAGGCCTGTCCATTGGTAGAGGAATTGACCTATTCTTTTTTATCAGATGAAGTTATTTCCAAGGTAGATTGGGATGTTGTCGGAGGAGAAATAATTGAGGTGGACGAAGAGAAAAAAGAGGTCACAATAGTTTGGGGACCTGCAAATCCAAACGCTCAGGTTATAGTCATTCCTTATAATTCAGAAGGATGTCCTGGAGATCCCATCACTTTAAATGTTGTGATTAATCCTTTGATAGATGCAGGAATTCCAAGCGGAGAAGTGGAAATTTGTTTTGATCCTGAGCAAATCTATGAGTATACCGTAGCCGAAAAATTCAATAACAGAGGCTTTGAATGGTTTATTGAGGAGGGTGAGATTGTTGGGCCCAATGACCAAAGTGTTGTGGAGGTAAAATGGTCCAATCCGGGAGTAACAGGAAAAATATGGTACAGGGAATTCAGCCTTTTTGATGATCTGTGCGAAGGAACTTCCCCGAAATTGGAGGTGATCATTAACTCAGCCTTAACGGCTGCTGTGTTGGATTTGAATAATGTGTTATGTTTTGGAGAAAACACTGGGAGCATAAATCTAGATGTCACGGGAGGCAAAACTCCCTATACCTATACCTGGAGCCATCAATCAAGCTTAAATTCAAATACTGCTGGCAATTTATCATCAGGTTCATATTCGGTACAGGTCACGGATTCTTTTGGATGCTCCGTTTTGCTCGAGGATATAGTAATTGAAGAACCTCAGTTACTTTCTTTTAGGGAATTGGAAACAATTGCTACCTCCTGTTTTGGTAGGGCAGATGGAAGAGAAGTACTGGAAATTACCGGTGGTGTCGGCCCTTATACCATAGATTATCCTCAGGCAATAATCAATAATAATCAGATTACCTTTTCAGAGTTGGAGGGTCAAGATTATGCTTTTGTGGTCACAGATGCCAACGGTTGCAACCTACCTGTGAATTTCAAAATTGATTCCCCAATGCCTGCAGTAGCGGATATCAGGGTTCTCAAACCCAGTTGTCCGGGACAATCCAACGGGGAATTGATCGTGAATTCTGTGGAAGGTATTGGACCATATACCTACTTGTGGCAATATGACAATTCCAGGGGACTGACCTTAGAAGGGATTCCCCGAGGAGTGTATAATATCAGTATTCAAGACAGCAGAGGATGTATCAGCAATGGCCTGGGAGAGATGGTGGAAGAAGAACCTCAGGTCAGGATGCCGACCGGTTTCAATCCATTGGACGGTTTGTATGGCCCTGTTTCCAATTGTAATGTCAATTTTACTTTGAAAGTGCTGAACAGATGGGGTAATTTGATCTATAGCGGGGATTCAGGTTGGGATGGATTGGTAAATGGACAAGAGGCACCAATAGGTTCATATACGTATTTGATCTTTTTGGAAATGAATGTGAACGGGCAAGCTGAAACCAAGGAAATAAGTGGATTCTTTACTTTAATCCGTTGAGATTGAGATCAAGCTATTATTATTGTAGTTTAATTTTAAGCATTATGAAAAAAATACTAATTACAGGTGGGGCAGGTTATATAGGTTCCCACACCGCTGTGGCATTGATCAATGCAGGTTTTGAACCTGTTATCATTGACAATTTTTCCAATTCCGAAAAATCAGCATTGGCAGGCTTGAATAAAATTTGTGGCAGGGAAATTACCTGCTATGAGGTGGATTGTTTGGATAGGTCCGGAGTCGAAAAGGTATTTCTTGAAAATGATTTTTCCGGAGTGATTCACTTTGCAGCTTCTAAAGCAGTGGGTGAAAGTACCAGGTTGCCATTGAAATATTATGCCAATAACATTGATTCATTGCTGATTCTTCTGGAAACCATGTCTAAATTTGGGGTGAAAGACATTGTTTTCTCCTCTTCATGTACTGTTTACGGCCAACCAAAAGAGTTGCCTGTTACAGAATCTACCCCAAGACAGGATGCTGAGAGTCCTTATGGTAACACGAAGAAGATTTGTGAGGATATTCTTAGGGATTTTATTCTGAGTGGTGTGGATTCAAGAATTGTAGCTTTGCGTTACTTCAATCCGGTGGGCGCACATCCCAGTTCTGAAATCGGGGAATTACCCATAGGAGTTCCGGCAAATCTGATTCCTTTTGTCACTCAGACAGCTGCGGGAATCAGGGAGAAAATAACAGTATTTGGAAATGACTATGATACGACCGATGGTACCTGTGTAAGGGATTATATCCATGTAATGGATTTGGCGGATGCACATGTGAAAGCATTGGCATACTTATCCGTTCAGAAACTTAATTTTTACGATATCTTCAATGTTGGAACAGGAAGGGGCAATACCGTATTGGAAGTCATCCAGACTTTCGAAAAAGTAAGTGGTCAAAAATTGAATTATGAAATCGGTCCAAGAAGATCAGGTGATATCGAAAAAGTTTGGGCCAATACAGATAAGATCAACAAAGTTTTGGGTTGGGAAGCCAAGTATTCTTTGGAAGATTCTCTGAGGGATTCGTGGAATTGGCAGATGAAGCTATCTGGCAAAAAAAATTAAAATCTCACAAACTTATTCAATTAAAATAAAAAAAGCCTTGGAATAACCCAAGGCTTTTGCGGAATGGACGGGACTCGAACCCGCGACCTCCTGCGTGACAGGCAGGCATTCTAACCAGCTGAACTACCACTCCGTGTTGTTTTTAATTCTATTTGAATGTGAGATTCAAACCAGCGACCTTCCCGATGTATCGGGACAGGCATTCTAACCAGTTGAACTACCACTCCAATACTGTAAGATCAATAAAATTTATGCGGAATGGACGGGACTCGAACCCGCGACCTCCTGCGTGACAGGCAGGCATTCTAACCAGCTGAACTACCACTCCTTTAAAACCTTCTCTTTTGAAGTGTCGCAAAGGTAGCCAATTGAAGTATTAATGCAAAAAAGGATTAAAAAAAATATGAGCCCTTACATTATTTGCCTCAATTTCAGTTTGATAAATTTCTCTTTTTCGGAATGAAACCCGAAATTAGGCCATCCTTTCTCTTCTTTTTTGGTGTTTACATACAAATAATTTTTCTTCGCAATATTCTTTTTATCTTTGCCTCAGTCAAAAAAACCGAGTATGCTATTAGAATTTGAAAAACCAATCGCTGATTTGGAGCTTAAGCTTCAGGAAATGAAAGATTTAGCCAAAGGTAGAAACATTGATTTGACTACAGATATTCAGTCTTTGGAAGAAAAGATTCAGACTTTGAAAAAAGAAACGTTCCAACATCTCACGAGGTGGCAAAGGGTACAATTGTCCAGGCATGCAGATAGGCCTTATGCCCTTGATTATATTTATGAAATCACCAATGATTTTATAGAAATCCATGGAGACAGAACGGTAAAAGATGACAAAGCCATGATCGGCGGTCTTGGTGATGTTGATGGTCGTACGGTTATGTTTGTTGGCCAGCAAAAGGGCCGCAATACCAAACAAAGACAGGAACGCAATTTTGGAATGGCCAATCCCGAAGGATATAGAAAGGCTTTGAGGCTGATGAAAATGGCTGAAAAATTTGGTAAGCCTATCGTAACCCTAATTGATACTCCGGGCGCATTTCCAGGCATAGAAGCTGAGGAAAGGGGACAGGGTGAAGCAATTGCTCGAAACCTAAAGGAAATGTTTATGCTCAAAGTACCGGTTATCTGTATCATTATCGGTGAAGGTGCCTCGGGTGGTGCTTTGGGAATAGCAATTGGAGATAAAGTCTATATGTTGGAGAATACTTGGTATTCGGTGATTTCTCCTGAGTCCTGTTCTTCCATCCTGTGGAGAAGTTGGGATTATAAAGAACAGGCGGCAGAAGCCTTGAAATTGACTGCTACGGACATGAAAAGCAATGGTCTGATAGATGGAATCATTGAAGAACCTCTTGGAGGCGCACATAAGGATATGAAAAAGATGTCCCTGACCATCAAGCATACTATCCTCGAAGCATTAAAAGAATTGGATAAAATTAAACCCGAAAAACGAATTGATCAGAGAATTGATAAATTCTGTTCGATGGGTGTATTTGTAGAATAGTCAAAAATCTTTTTTTCCCACAGATCCTTTAATTTCCTTATTTGGAAACATTGGTTTTGTGGGTTTTTTTATTTCCAAAAAATTGAATTATGAAATTGTATGTCATCAATACAGGGTTCTTTAAATTGGATGGAGGTGCCATGTTCGGTGTCGTTCCAAAAGTCCTTTGGTCAAAATCCAATCCTGCCGATGAAAACAATCTTTGTACCTGGGCCATGCGCTGTTTGTTGGTGGAGTCGGGAAGCAGGCTGATTTTAATTGATAACGGGATAGGAAATAAGCAAGACGCAAGGTTTTTTTCACATTATTACCTGCATGGTGACAGTAGTCTTGAAAGTTCTATACAAAGCCATGGATTCAATTTTGACGATATTACAGATAACTTCCTGACACATTTGCACTTTGACCATTGTGGAGGGGGAGTCAGGTACAAAAATGGAAACCCGGGGCAATACGAAATGACATTTCCCCATGCAACCTATTGGTCAAACCATGACCATTGGAAATGGGCAACAGAACCAAATGCAAGGGAAAAAGCCTCTTTTTTGAAAGAAAATATATTTCCGATTCAGGAAAGCGGTCAGTTGAAATTTCTGGATCTGAAAGAAAAGAAATTTGACTCTTCATTTGAATTCCTGACTGCCGATGGACATACGGATAAGCAAATGTTGCCCAAAATCCAATATAAAGGCAGGACGGTTGTTTTTGCAGCTGACCTGTTGCCTTCTGTCGGACATATTCCTTTGCCTTACGTAATGGGATATGATACCCGACCATTGATTACCTTGGAGGAAAAAAAACGTTTTTTGGAAGAAGCGGCATTGAATGATTATGTTCTATTTCTGGAGCATGATCCCGAAAATGAATGCTGCACTGTTAAAATGACTGAAAAAGGCGTACGTTTGGACCAAACATTTACACTAAATGAACTCTGATAGAAAAATTGGAATTGCGCTCTCCGGCGGCGGTGTAAGGGGAGTAGCACATTTGGGTGTGTTAAAGGCCCTTAACCAACATGGCATATTCCCAAACAGGTTCAGCGGTAGCAGTGCAGGTGCCATCGCGGGTGCTTTGTACTGTAGCGGATTGGAACCTGATGAAATCCTGGAGATCATCATCAAAACCAACTATTTCAAATTTATTAAACCCGCCATCAGTTGGACAGGAATCCTTAAAATGGACTCTGTGGAAGAACTCTATTCCAAGTATTTGCCAACAAATAACTTTGCTGATCTGAAAATCCCACTGACTGTGGTAGCAGTCGATATCAAAAGGGCGAAAGTAGTCTATTTTTCGGAAGGGGAACTGATCAAACCATTGATGGCTTCCTCGTGCATTCCTGGCATGTTTGACCCTATGGAAATCAACAACGTGTTTTATGTAGATGGGGGAGTCTTAAACAATCTTCCTGTAGAACCTTTGGAAGGATTCTGTGATACCATTATTGGTGTGAACTGCAACCATCTTCCCATTGAACACAATATCAAAAATATCAAGAGTCTCATCGAAAGGACTGTAATCATGTCTATGAATTACAATGCCTATAGCAGAAAAAACAGTTGTGATTTTTTTATTGAACCTCATGGACTGGCAAGATATGGCGTTTTGGATATTAAAAAAGCCAAAGAAATTTTCGAAGCCGGTTATCAAACTGCAATTGAATTTATTGTTGAAAACCCTGAAATAACAGAACTTGCCGCCAAGAAGAAAAAAGAATTAGAATCATGATGAAATTTTTGTCAAGAATAGTGTTCTGGATCAGTGGTTGGTCCTTAAATATAGGATGGCCGAGTGACCTAAAAAAGGCAGTGCTTATTGCCATTCCCCATACGAGCAACTGGGATATTTTGTATGCCAGGGCTGCGTTTTTTCTGATGGATATCCCTGTCAGGTTTACCATCAAAAAAGAAGTTATGGTAGGTCCGCTGGGTTGGTTGATCAAAAGTTTGGGTGGAATAGCTATTGACAGGAAAAGAATTCCGGGTGGAAGAAAACAGACCTACACTGAAGCCATGGTCAATATGCTGAAAGAATCTGATGAATTGGTCATTATGGTGACTCCTGAGGGTACCCGAAGTTATGCCCCAAAGTGGAAATCAGGATTTTATCATATTGCATTGGGAGCAGATGTTCCGATTGTCATCGGTTATTTGGACTACAAAAAGAAAGAGGCAGGCATTGGACCCATTATTTATCCAAATGGAAATATGGATGAGCAAATGGAGGAAATGAAAGCTTTTGGAAGGACGGTTACAGGCAAGTATCCCGAAAAAGGTATTCGGTAATTTCCTTTTCTTTAAATGTTATTTCATCAAAAAATCTATTTTTCTGCCGGTAATTTCCGGCATTACTAAATTTAATTTACTGAAACCTGCTGATTCAGGAAAATGATCCGAGGTGATTTTATTTGGAGTTCTATCAAAATCAACTTCTATCATTAAATTGTGAAATAATTTAATCCATGCCACGTGTATGAAAAAATGGCTGAAAATATTTCTGATTTCCACTTTGGTCCTGTTCACTTTTATTTTATTGTTTACCCTTTACCAGTTCAGAGATAGGCACGCAGGATATGAAGTAGCTGTTTCCTATTCGCCTTCCAAAGACGTTTTGATCAGTGCAGGCTTTTCAAAAGTTGACATTACACCGACTGATTTTGATACTTGGACAGATCACAATGGTGATGCACGATTCAACGAGAAAGATGGGGATGTTTACCAGGACTTGAATGGCAATGGGGAATTTGACCCCATTTATTTGGCAGGTTTTCATCAAAATAGACCGGCCTCAGGAGTCAATGATCCGCTTTGGGCCAGAACAATGGTCTTGGATGATGGTAATTCCAGGCTGGCAATTTGTGTCATTGATATGATCGGTTTTGGCCATGATGAGGTGGTCACTGTGAGAAAAAGACTGCAAGATTCACTGAATATCGATTATTTGATTATTTCCAGTACCCATGTGCATTCTTCGCCGGATCTGATGGGAATGTGGGGAGTAAATGAATATTCCAATGGAGTCAACGCTGACTATATGGAGTTTGTCATAAAAGGAATTCTCGAATCAGTGGAAAAAGCCACAAATTCATTGGAACCTGCTTTTTTCAGGTTTGCACAGGAAGATGATGCGGCACTGCCATTGGTCGGAGATACCCGGGATCCTCAGGTCTTTGACGCTGCCATCAGAATAATGCAGGTAGTGGGAATGGAAAGCGGTGAAACATTGGGAACTATCATGAATTGGGGGAATCACCCGGAAACCCTTTGGGCCGGAAATACCCTGATCAGTTCTGATTTCCCCCACTACTTTCGGGAATATGTGGAAAATGGTATTGCAGTTAGTGATAGCATTAGTCTCGAAGGACTTGGCGGTGTATCGGTTTTTTTGAACGGTGCACTTGGTGGCTTGATGACAACTCACCCAAGTGTTCCCATTGAGGATCCCTTTTCGGGTGACATATTCCAGGAAGAAAATAATGATAAAATCGATGCGCAGGGTAAGGCGCTTGCCAAGATTGTATTGGAGAAACTGGCAAGTGATGCGGTGACCGAGGTGAAGGCTTCAAATCTCAATATCCGGGCAAAAAGTCTTGAACTATCCCTGGATAATAAGCTTTTCAGGTTGGCAGCATGGATCGGAATTTTCAAAAGAGGATTTACTTCTTGGGGAAAAATAAGGTCTGAAGTGGCCGTTTGGACTTTAGGCCCTGCATCTTTTGTCCATATTCCGGGTGAACTGTACCCTGAGATTCTGAATGGAGGTATAGAGTCACCCGATGGGGCTGATTTTGGGATTGACCCTGTAGAAATCCCTGCTATCAGATCGGTAATGCCCGGACAATTCCGGTTTTTCAATGGCATGTCCAATGATATGATAGGCTATATAGTTCCCAAAAGCCAATGGGATGAAAAACCGCCTTTCACCTATGGAAGGGAAAACAGACCTTATGGTGAAATCAATTCTCTTGGGCCGGAAACTGCCCCGGTGCTTCATAAACTGGTTTTGGAATTGTTGGAGGATTTAAGGTAAGAATCAGAGATTTGTAAACGGTTATTGCTCTTTTTGAATCCTGATTTCAGACCAATCTTTTTGTGATTTTTATATTCAAGGCTCTGAAATTTTCAATCTGAGTATTTATCTGTATCAAGTTTCGATTTATATCCTTATTTTCATTTCCAAAAATCACTGACCCAAAACCCCTAACCCAAAACCACCATGCAGGACAGCATTTTGACAGCAGTTTTTCTTCCCTTAGCACTGGCATTTATTATGCTTGGCATGGGCTTATCGCTTTCGATCAAGGACTTTAAGAACATCTTTGTTTACCCCAAAGCCATGATTCTTGGCCTTTCAAACCAATTGATTTTGTTGCCCATATTTGGATTTGCTCTGGTGCAGGTATTTGGTTTGACCGGCGCTTTGGCGGTAGGAGTGATGATTCTGGCAGCTTGTCCCGGAGGGGCTACTTCAAACCTTATTACACATCTTTCCAAGGGTGATATTGCGCTTTCGATCAGCTTGACAGCGGTAAGTTCCTTCATAACAATTGTCACGATCCCGATCATTGTCAATTTTGCGATTGCTTATTTTGGAGAAGAGGGGAGTATTCAGCTTCCTGTATTGGAAACTATTATTCAGATTATGGGTGTGACCGTAGTCCCTGTTTCCATTGGGATGTTTTTAAAGAAGAGGTTCCCTATCTTGGCAATCAAAGCTGATAGGCCTGTCAGGATAGCTTCGGCTGTGATTTTTGCAGCTGTTTTGATTGCGGCGATACTGAAAGAAAGGGATTCGATCGTTGAATATTTTATCCTTACCGGACCAATTATGCTCGCCCTGAATATACTGACCTTAGTAGTCGGGTTTTTTCTAGCCACGGTATTTTTACTTCCCAAAAGACAACGGCTTACCATTGCTATAGAATCGGGAATCCAAAATGGTACTTTGGGAATTATGATTGCAGCGACCTTATTGAAAAATTCGGAAATGACTATTCCAATTGCCATTTATAGTCTGATTATGTTTATGACCTCTGCATTGATAATAATCATGGCAAGCCGGAAAAGGGTCTAGGAATTTCCAACTTCAAGCCCAATGCAGCGATCATTTTATTAAAATGCTCCGGTAAACCTGCTTCAATTTTCACCAAGGTTTGGGAGTAGGGGTGGATAAATTGCAGTTGCCAGGCATGGAGGAGGAGATTGTTCATTTCAAAATGGGATCTAAAAAAATTATTCTGCTTGTTATCCCCATGGGTAGAATCTCCGATCACATAATGCCTGTCATGTGCCAAATGTCTCCTGATCTGATGCATTCTTCCGGTATGGGGATAGACTCTCAAAAGGGAATACCTGCTTGTGGGATATTTGGGCGAGGATGGATAAGGTATTTCGGCTTCTGAAATTGACCAATAAGAAGTCCGGGCATCCTGAAGTTCTCCGTAAAGTTTTTTCTTCAGTGGTTGATCAATCACACCATGTTTTTCAGTCATATATCCCCTAACAATACAGAGATAATATTTTTTTACATCTTCGGTGGGAAACAAAGGCTGAAGCCTGGAAGCTGCATCAGAGGATTTTGAAAACAGCAAAGCTCCTGAGGTAGGCCTGTCAATCCGATGAAGGGGATAGACCTTTTGCCCGATCTGATCCCGGAGGATCTGAATAGCTAAAAGTTCTGTTTCTTCATTTGCAAGGTTGGTTTTATGGACCAATACACCCGCAGGTTTGTTGATACAGATATAAAAATCGTCTTCATAGATTATTTCCAAAATTGGTTTTTCCACAGGCATGTTGATTTTAAAATGTTGGCAAAAGTAAATTGTTTGGACCAGACTCCTGAGGGATTTTTAATTTTATATCCCACTTATCCTGCCCAAAATCAATTTGTATAAATACATAAGTGAGTTTTTTCAAATCAATTATATTAGACCAAGATTTAGACCGTAACAATTATGAAAAAACAAGTATTGACTTTATGCCTGATGATTTTGACCCTAAGCTGGGTCATGGCGCAGGAAACAAGAGACGTTAGAGTGGAATCGGCCTCTGTAACCAACGGTGAGGTGAGCATTAAAGGGAAGCGCGTTCCCTATAAAGCTACAGCTGGTACCATGCCGGTTTGGAATGAAGATGGCAAGCCCATTGCCACGTTGTTTTTCACCTATTATGAAAGAACAGATGTGAGTGACAAAGCTTCACGTCCCTTGGTTTTCTCCTTCAATGGAGGTCCGGGATCGGGATCATTATGGATGCATTTGGCCTATACCGGGCCATTTAAACTGAACATTGATGAGGAAGGCTACCCGCTACAGCCTTATGGGGTGAGTCAAAATCCACACAGTATTCTTGATGTGGCGGATATTGTTTACATAGACCCGGTCAATACCGGCTATTCCAGGATTCTGGACAAAGAAGTACCAAGATCTACTTTTTTTGGAGTCAATGCTGATATCAAATACCTGGCTGATTGGGTGAAGACCTTTGTTACCAGGCAGAACAGATGGCCATCACCGAAATATCTTATTGGTGAGAGTTATGGTACCACAAGGGTTGCGGGATTGGTGAATGAATTACAAAATGCACATTGGATGTATTTCAATGGGGTCGTGTTGGTTTCTCCCACTTCTATGGGACTGGACAGAAGCGGACCTGTAGCCAAGGCAAATTATCTTCCATATTTCGCAGCTACCTCTTGGTATCACAAAGTCCTTCCGGCAGATTTACAGCGCAAAGACCTTGATGAAATCCTTCCTGAAGTAGAAAAATATACACTTGAAGTAGTTATTCCGGCTATTTCCAAGGGAGGTTCCCTTGACCCGAATGAGAGAAAAGAAATTGCCAAGAAGATGGCCTACTATTCCGGATTGAGTGAGCAGGTAATATTAAACCATGCATTGGCAGTTCCTACCAGTTTCTACTGGAAAGAGTTGATGCGGGACAAAGGTTTGACCATAGGAAGATTGGACAGCCGATACAGAGGCATAGACAGAACTGATGCCGGAGAAAGGTACGATTATGATCCGGCCCTGACTTCCTGGAACCATGCCTTTTCACCCGCCATGAATATTTATGCCAAAAATATATTGAAGTATGATACTGACCTGACTTATTATTTGTTCGGGCCGGTACAGCCTTGGGACAGGAGCAATGACAATTCAGGCATGCAATTGGCACAGGCCATGTTGCAGAATCCTTATCTGCATGTAATGACCCAATCAGGCTATTTTGACGGGGGTACGGATTATTTCAATGCCAAATACAACATGTGGCAAATGGATCCGGCAGGCAAAATGCAGGACAGATTTAGCTTCAAAGGTTATAGAAGCGGTCATATGATGTACTTGCGTGCCGAAGATCTTGCCACTTCCAACGAGGACATCAGACAGTTTATCCAAAGGACCTTGCCAGGCAAAGGAGTTCCTGCCAAATATTGATAAAAAATACCTTTGGGGATTTCAAAACCCCAAAAGTTTCACCAAAGACCTTTGAGGTTTTATTTCAAACCTCGAAGGTCTTTTACTTTTAGTAAGATTTTAAAAAGGTTTTTGGCATCTCTGAATGCCGTTATGGGATCAAAAGTGTCAAAAGCTTCTCCCGTCTTTTCGATAGAAAGGAGAAATCTGTAAAGCCTCAGGGGTTAGACTTCTCCTGCCGTCGAAGTGACAAGGCAAAGTTTGAATATTCACTTGAATGCTTTTTTTAGATCAAAGTTTAAACTTCCTCCTATCCGGATCAAACAAACTTCCCGAAAGCATCCAAACTGTTGATTTTTTCCCTGATTCCCAGCCATTCACCTATCATGCTGTAAACATCCTCCTTCTTCTTTCCCGATTTCCGCAAAAACTGTATAGAAGTCGCACCGGCTGATTTGGAGAGTTTTTGTCGGTTTGGATCTTGGATAAGGGGATGATGGTAAAAGGTGTTTTGGGAAAAAGTATTGGGTTCCAAAGCATCTGATAAAAGGACCTGGGCCAAAGTAGAACCCCAAAGATCTTTTCCCCGCACAATCAGGTCTACGCCAAAGTGCAGGTCATCTACGACAGAAGTCAATTGGTAGGCAGGCAGACCATCTTTTTTGCGGACGATAAAATCCGTCAGAATTCCCGGAAGTTTCCCGATCAAATGACCTTCATGCAGATCTTTGAATCTGATGTCCTGATGCATATCAGCTTGATATCTCCAGGCAACTTCCTTATTATCATAGGGAAGGTTTCTGTTTCTGCAAAAGCCGGTGTAAAATCCTTTTGGATTCATCTTTTCTATTTTCTTCCGACTGCAATCACAAGCAAACAGTTTTTTGTTCTTTTTCAGATTCTCCATGGCATTGACATACAGGTCAAGTCTTTTGGTCTGCGAATAATTCGCCTTGAAATCAGCGGCATTTTTGGGGCCCAAGTCATAGGGCAATTCCATAAAATCCAGGTTGTCAAAAATATCCTGGATGAATTTTGTCTTGACCCTTTCTCTATCCATATCATCTATTCTCAACAGAATCCGGGCCTGGTGCTTTTTGGCTAAATGATAGGTCAGGATAAATGAATAAATATTCCCTAAGTGTAGAAAGCCACTGGGAGTCGGTGCGTACCTGGTAAGCTTAAAGGCTGTCATTCAGCTTTATAATTTAGGTTTTGGGATTCTGAATAAATTTAAGAACTTCAAGGCAATTAAATAGCATAAAATATTCCTTTATGAAAAGTATAAAATCCGGAATTTTGTGGCTTTGTCTGATCGTTGGGTTTACTTCTTGTCAGCCTTCGCTTTCGGGATCTGAACTGATCAAAAAATCGATACAATACCATGATCCAATGGATGAATGGAAAAATATCAACCATCTTTTTTATTTTTCTGATATAAGGCCCGGAAAAACCAGCAGACATTATCAGGTAAGCATGGATATATCCGAGAATTACTTCAGGTATATAAACGAAGGCGAAGAGTTGGTTTATGAAATATCAAATGAAGAATGTCTTTCTGACAAACCGGAAAGCCCAAACTGTGAAAGGGGCCTGATGCTCAGAGACTATTACATGTATTTATGGGGACTTCCCATGAAGCTTATGGATCCGGGCACAGCCATTACCAAGGAATTCCAAAGAGAAACAATCAATGATATAGAAGCCTATGTGGTGCAGGTACCTTATGAAAAGGATGTGTGGTATTTCTATCTTCACCCTGAAAACTATTCCCTTATAGCTTATAAGTTCTACAAGGATGAGCCAAAGGCCATCGGAGAAATCATTTACCTCGAGGGGGAAATCAATATCGGTGAAATGAAAATACCTGCAAAAAGATCTTGGTACAGAACTGAAAATGATGAATTTCTCGGGACTGATTTTTTGTTGAAAACCGAAGCACGCAGCAAGGTGAAACCGGATTAATATTTTTTAACTCCTGAAATTTTACAAGTTGATCGGTGTTGGGTAATTTTACAAGGTGAAAAAAAATATCTTTACACTTTTCATAGTTTTTATTTGCTTTCAACATTATTCCAATGCGCAGGTTGTCACTGGCAATGTCATTGATGGATTGGATAAGGGTTTTTTGGAGAAGGTATGGGTAATCAACCTTCAAAACAGTGACAGCAGCATGACCAACGAAAGGGGCTATTTCAGAGTCAAAGCTTCAAAAGGGGACAGTCTTTTGGTTTACCGTCCTTATTTCATTCCCAAAACATTGGTAGTAGGTGAGGAAAGGCATATTCTGACGGATATTTATCTGGACGCCAGGACGCTGCCGAGATTTGATTTGTATGGAGAGGAGATTGTAATCCCCTTTCGGGTAGGCAATCAATCCAGTATGCGGGGATTGGGTGACAGACCTGCAGGTCCCGGCAAGATTTATTCCGGACTTGCCAACAATGAATCCCTGCAACCGGGATTTACCTTGGACGGTCCCATATCCTATTTTATGAAAAGTGAACGCCAAAAGCGCGAATATGCCAGAAAACTGGCCTTTATGGCCCGGCAAAAAAACTATCTGGAGCTCATCCAATCAGATTCAGTAATGTACGCCCTAAAAACAGAATACAACCTGACCAATAAAGACATGGATGATCTGATCATTGAATTCAATCTTCAGAACATCAGCCATCAGTTTGTCGATATGGACTATGAAAAGGTAGAGCGATTGCTCATAGATTTTCTGGACAGAAAGATGAGGCATGGCCGGCAGATTCCCGGGGAGAGGAGAGATTAGGTTGGGGGAGGGTAGATTTTTGATTTAAGATTTGGCTCAGTGAATTCTTAGGTCCCGTAATTCAGAACGAGCTTTATGAAATCCGAAATCTACCAAGAAACCTTCAGCGAAGAGAGGAATCTCCTTAGAATTATGGGATTATCTTCTATCAATAATGACCGATGTTGGATGACCGATGACCGATGTTGGTTCGGTGAATTCTTAGGTCCCGTCATTCAGAACGAGCTTTCTCAAATCCGGTATTTGGAATGAAACCTTTTGCGAAGTGAAAGCCTGCCCCGTCCCGATAGCTATCTTGATTAGGGAAATCCCCAAAACCTCAGGGGAGATGTAGACCTCTCCTGACGTCGAGGTGACAAGGCAAAGTTCTTTACAGCCTTGAATGCATTTTTACAGTTCAAAGGTATAAAACCCCAAATTTATTATGGGTAACTAGCTGACTCACATACATTATTTGAAAAGAAACCCTTCAGCGAAGTGAAAGCCTGCCCCGTCCCGATAGCTATCTTGATTAGGGAAATCCCCAAAACCTCAGATTCAACAAGCCCCCCTCTTCAACAAATCAAAAATCTAAAATCTACCTTCTAAAATCTTAAATCCTATCCTTCCTTCCTCTTAAACGACCAAGTCACATAAAACTTAGCTACCACTTCTCCGTCTTGGTTTTTGCCGGTGGAAATCATGGTCAGGGTTCCGGTACCGCCGGGCTTTAAGCCATCGATCAGATCGTGGAGTTCTTTGCCCTGATTACAGACAAAGGTGATTTTTTGATTTGCCTTTTTGTGGTATTCAGCGCGGAAATCCACCACCAGCATGCTGAATTTTCCTTTCCCGGCCATAGCCAACTGACACAGCGCCCCGGTACTCAATTCCCCGGCACCTGCCATGGCCGCAAAATAGATGGATTTGAAAGGATTTTGACTTCTCCAGAAAAAGGGAATGCTCACCCAACATTCCTCAGGAGTTATTTTCTTGATCTTTATTCTCCAAAAAACCAACGAGGGTAATTTGAAAAGCATTGCCCACCAATAAATAAAAGGGTTGTTCATTCTTTTCAGGTATTTCTTGGCTTCAGGCGTCATAAGAATTTTGATTTTATTGTTCGTCAAATTAAGCAAAAAATTAAATTCCCTTTTTGAAATGGCATCTTTTTTGGTCAAATTCGGGCAAAATATAAGTATATGTTAAAGAAGTTAATTTTTCTGTTTGCTTTGGGAATCGTCATGTATTCCTGTGCCAAAGTTCCCATGAGCGGGAGAAATCAGTTGGTTTTGGTCGACAATGAGGAATTGTTGCCCATGGCATTTGTCCAATACAATGATGTATTGAAAGAAAATAAAATTGTGACCAATACAGCAGAAGGCCAAATGGTGGTGCGTGTAGGGAAAAGGATCGCTGAAGCGGTTAAAGTTTACATGACCGAACAGGGTTTGGAGAAGGAATTACAGGGTTTTGCCTGGGAGTTCAATCTGATTGAGGATGACATCGTAAATGCCTGGTGTATGCCCGGCGGTAAAGTTGCCTTTTACACAGGGATCATGCCGATCTGCCAGGATGAAGCGGGTGTAGCGGTGGTCATGGGACATGAAGTAGCCCATGCTATTGCCAACCACGGCAGAGAAAGGATGTCAAACGGGATGTTGCTCAATGGATTGATCGGAACAGCCCAAGCTGCCATGGGGCAAAATCCTACTTTGACTCAAAATCTTTTCCTACAGGCTTTTGGAGTAGGCGGTCAGTTGGGTATGTTGACTTTTTCCAGGACACATGAATTGGAAGCAGATCAGTTGGGACTGAATTTTATGGCTTTGGCCGGATATGACCCAAGGGTAGCTCCCGGTTTTTGGGATAGAATGAGTCAGGGAAAAACAGGTGAAGAGCCGCCTGAATTTCTTTCCACGCACCCCGGGCCAAAAAGAAGAAAGGATGAACTGAACAATGCCATGCCAAAGGCGATGGAGTATTATGAGAAGAGTAATAAGGTGAAGTAGGGGGTAGAAGGTGAGTGTACCAAGTACCATGTACCAAGTACCATGACCGGGTTCACATCAAGGTACAGATTGGCTGTCGACTGAAACATATTTGATAGTTTGTTAATATCTGTGGATAGATAATAGTTGGGGAGAACTCAAGAAAGATAATAGCATAAAGCCCGATCTGATGGTCGGGCTTTTGTTTTTTTAATTTAAATTCAAATAGGTTTTAGGTAAGAGATAGTTTTCCAATTAAGGGTGAAGTCTTCCTTAAGGATTTAATTATTCCCTGTTTTTGAAGTTTCCGTTCATGCTCAATTTTTCTGGGGAAATAAAACCATACGTTGGGACAGAAAAAGGAGGCGTTCGTCCTAGGTTATGGTTTACGGTGTTTGATTTTCATTAATTTTAATTAGGGTTAAACATGGTTTATACCGACCTCCAAGATCTCCTAATTACTGTCCATAGGTAGGAAAACCGCGCTATTTATGGGTTATATCTTAAAATAAACACCTCAAATATGAATTTCTCCAGAAGATTGTTTTTAAAGAAATCAATTGCTGCCTCTGTGGTTTCCGCATTGATTCCTATTCCTTCGGCAGTATTGGCTTTGGGAGACTCCAAGTCAATCAGCTGGGTTCAAGTCAGTTCAGAAATGGATGGTGAGACCATAAGGAATCTCATCGAATCCAGCTACGTAAGGAAATCTTCCCCGATTTTTGTCAGTACTGGTAGGTATAGCGGTGCAAAGGAAATGATGACTGATTTGTCTTCGAAACCTATTACCCAGCTGATCAATTTTGACCCCAGTCTTTTGCAACTTTCCGAGGAAGATTTGCAAAAGAGAATTGCCGACACACCGTACCCCCTTATCAATTCTAATTTTGAAAAAAGTTCAAGATGCGCATTGTCTGCTCTTAAGGAAAAGTTGATTATCAAGTTGAATGGAGAAAAGATGGGCGTATTAGGTATAGCATTTACAGGAAGTAACCAAAGTATCACCCAAATTCTCAACATAATCCAATCAAAAAGTCAAGAATTGAAAAATGAAGGATGTGATAAGGTCATTTGTTTGTTGGAAAACCCCAAAGATGTTTTTCCTTATTTGGGTTACAGGGACTTCGTAGAAAACAGCCAAAATGTCGATTGGTTTTTTACAGATTCAGATAAGTCAGATAAATCAAAGTGCTTTTCATTTAGAAACAAAGATAATCAGGAGGTATTCCTTCAAGTCCATTCCGAAAATTCCAAAAATTTAGGAGTTACTACTATTAACATGTATCAAGGAATTTTTAATCACTACATCATTTAATTAAATAAAACAATGGAGCCATTTGTAGGACAAATCATAGAAACCCCATACAATTTTGCCCCTCTAGGCTGGGCATTTTGTGACGGTTCTCTCTTAGCAATTTCAGAAAATGACGCTTTATTCGCATTGATAGGCACCACCTATGGGGGAGATGGCCAAACAACCTTTGCGCTGCCCGATCTCAGGGGACGCATGGCGATCCATGTGGGTCAGGGACCAGGTTTGCCTTTTTATAGCCTGGGTGAAAGAGCGGGGGCAGCCACTACCACTTTATCAGTAAACAACATTCCTCCTCACAACCATCCAATTCAAGCTTCATCAGCAGATGGAACCCAATCCAATCCTAGCGGAGCATTCCCCGCCAATGCCAATGTGGTACCTGAGCGGGGAGCAGATCCTGTAGGGGTCGATGCTTATGCTACAAGTGCTAATGGAACTATGGCTCCTGGCGTGGTTGGCAATTCAGGAGGGGGACAAGCATTCAACAATATGCCTCCCTATTTGGCAGTGAATTATATTATTGCACTCTTTGGAATTTTTCCTTCAAGATCTTGAATTCAAGAAAAAAACATAAAAATTATCTTTTGAATTATTCTCTTACAATTTAAACAAATAAAAAAATGGAACCTTTTCTAGGACAAATCATGATGGTAGCCTTCGATTTTGCACCGCGAGGCTGGGCATTATGCAACGGTCAGCTTTTATCTATTTCCCAAAATCAAGCTTTATTTTCGTTGCTGGGCACTACCTATGGTGGCAATGGTACAACAACCTTTGCGCTGCCCGATCTTAGGGGACGTATGGCGCTCCATCCGGGTCAGGGACCAGGTTTGCCGCCTTATACTCTGGGTGAAAGAAGTGGGTCACCTACTACCACTTTACTGGTAAGCAACCTCCCGCCTCATAGCCATCCTATTCAGGCTTCATCAGCAAATGGGACCCAATCAGATCCTATTGGCGCATACCCTGCCAATGCTAATGTGGTACCGGAGCGGGGAGCAGATCCTGTAGGGGTCGATGCTTATGCTACAAGTGCTAATGGGACTATGGCTCCTGGCGTGGTTGGAAATTCAGGAGGGGGGCAACCATTCAACAATATGCCTCCCTATTTGGCAGTAAATCATGTTATTGCTCTTCAAGGTATTTTCCCTTCCAGGTCATAAGGCCAGAGATTGAATAAATTTCTTTCATCATTTTAAAGCAACTGCCATGAAACTTGTATACCCAAGACAATTATTTATATTCATCGTGATTTTGTTTGCTTGGTCCCGGCAAGGTTTCGGGCAGCAAACTACCGTTAATTTTGACGGCTACACCGAAAACCAAGGGCTTTCTAATCCGCATGTGGAGGGAGAATTGAGGTTTGAGGCAATTAAAGGTGCTTCGGCTACATGCACGGTCTGCATTGGAATAGATATAAATGAAGGAAAAAACCTTGGTCCTGGATTAGATGACAGTAACCAAGAAATAGGAGGCATCATTGGCTGGAAAATATCCCGCGCCGACGATGCCTCTTTTCAGTTTTTAAGTATTTGGCTTCAGGATCGGGACATTTCAAATGCTTTGGGGACATCGGATGCCGGAACAATCAAAGCATTTAAGGGCGGTGCACAGGTAGGAAGTACAAAAGCCATCAATTTTGATAGTGGAACCTCAGGCCTTAAAACTTTTGCCACTGACCCTGATTTTTTTGATGTGGACCATATTTTAATAGAGGGGTCGGATCTTTTTTTGATTTTAGATGATGTTACTTACAATGTTCCATTCATGGATGGGAGTGATTCAGCGCCAACAGTTTTGGCGGTTAACCTGATTGGTGCTCCGATTAGTACAGCCACTTCAGTTACTTATAATGTAGAATTTTCAAAAATTGCGGAAAATGTCAGTGTAGATGATTTTGAATTGACCAATACTGGAACTGCTACCGGAACAATAGCTTCTGTTTCAGGGTCAAATGCAACGTATTCGGTTCTTATCACAGGATTATCCGGTGAAGGTAACATTAGGTTGGATATTAAAGCAGGTACGGACATATCGAATGAAAATAATGTAACCGGTACAGCTGCCTTCACCTCAGGCCAAATACATCATGTTAGTCCATGCCTGATCGAGGATTTTGAAGATGAAACTGATGCCAGTAAATCATTTTCTATTGGTGCGAATAATTTTTCGATTACAGGAAATTTAGAGGTCCATACAGAAACACCTACAATTGGGATCAATGGGTCCCGATATGTATTGCTGAATACAGGACTTGGGCCTTATGTAATCAATTCTCTGTCGAGTGATATCAACCTAAAGAAATTTGCGGTTTTTCTTTCCTCAGACGCTGATGGTAATAATCCTACAAATGATGGAAGTATTACAGTAATTGGAAAGAAAGATGGTTCCCAAGTTTATTCCATTACAAAATCATCCGGATTCCCGGAAGACTTTAGTGCAAATAGCGGGTATTACATTTTTGATTTAAGGACAGAAGGTGGGGCAGATAATTCCACAATCCTCATCGATCAATTGGAGATTTCTTTGGGATCAGCCTTCCAATATATAAACATAGATAATTTCGAATTCTGTCTGGATTTGGATGCCATAGCCCCTGTCATCAGCGACTGTCCAACAGACATCAGCGTGTCCAACGCAGAGGGTGTTTGCAGCGCCGCAGTCACTTGGACTGCTCCGACAGCCTCGGACGACAGTGGTTCAGTGAGCTTCACCAGTAATTTTGAACCCGGTGCGGTATTCCCTGTGGGCACAACAGAAGTGATCTACACCGCTACCGATCCAGCGGGCAATCAGGCTACCTGTAGCTTCAACGTTACTGTCAATGATATTACCCCTCCAGTTTTAGTGGTTCAAGATGTCACTTATTCACTGCCAAGTGGAGGATTCTTTTTACTTTCAAGGGAATTGATTTTTCAGGATATTATTGTCAAGAGTCAAGACAACTGTGGAATATTCGAAGGTGAAAATGACATTGAAATAACAAAGGTATTTTTTGACTGTGAAGAAATTGGAGACAATGAAATGTCTATTAAAATTAAAGACATTAATGGTAATGTAACTAGCAGTTCATTCATTCTTACAATAACCGATCCAATAGCCATTTGCAACCAGCCACCAGTCGCAGTAGCAAAACCTCTCACGGTCTCTGCCGATGCAAATTGTGAGGGTTCGGCTACCGCCGTTGATTTTGATGGAGGTTCGACTGATGCCGATGGCGATCAGCTTTCCTTCTCAGTAAGTCCTGTTGGACCTTATCCATTGGGTGTGACCAACGTAAAGCTGAGTGTGAGTGATGGATTTGTAACAAGTCAGGCTTCAACAACGATTACCGTCAAAGATACAACCCCCCCGGTCGTCACCTGCCAAAATATCGAAGTGGCCCTTGGTGCCGATGGGACCTTCTCGATCAATAGCGCGAATTTTATCTTCGACAATATCCTGACCTCCTACACAGATAATTGTACCACGGCTCCCAGTACCGTTGGCATCACCAAAAGTAACTTCGATTGCAATGACCTCGGGGCCGATGTCCCCGTCACCATCTTTATCCGGGACGGAAACGGTAATGAGACAGCCTGTAGCTTTACTGTCAAGGTTACCGACCCATTGGATGTTTGCAACCAGCCTCCGGTCGCAGTTGCTAAACCTCTTACAATCTCTGCAGATGCAAATTGTGAGGGTATTGCTACCGCTGCTGATTTTGATGGCGGTTCCTTTGACCCCGACGGCGATGTGATTTCCTTTGGCGTGTTTCCTGCTGCGCCTTACTCTTTGGGTACAACTTCTGTAACGCTTATGGTTACCGATAGCAAAGGTGCAACCAGTACAGCAACTACTACCATTACTGTGGAAGATAAAACCGATCCGGTAGTAACTGTTCCGGCTAATATTCTGGTGGAAAATGATCCCGGTCAATGTGGTGCTATCGTTACCCTCACTGCCAGCGCCAGTGATAATTGTTCTGGTATTACCTTAGTTATGAATGTTGATGATGGCAAAGATATCTTCACACGTATCACGACTCCTTTAACGGGAGATGCCTTCTTCCCGGTGGGAACAACTACCGTAACTGTAGATGCCACAGATGCGGCTGGAAATAAAGCCATCCAAAAGAGCTTTACCGTAACAGTAATAGATAGTGAAGCCCCGGTGATCACGGTGATTACACCGACACCAACGGCAGTACTTGGCTTGACAAACACGGTTACGCTACTTGCTACTGATATTTTTGCCGCGACCGATAAATGCAGTGGAGATTTGGTGTTTAGCCCAACAGTTTTCACGTTTGATTGCGACGACCTGGGAGAAAATATTGTTTCTGTATCTGTAACAGATGCCGCCGGCAATACAGCCAATGCCAATGCCACGGTGACTATCAGCGATAATGTAGCGCTGAGCATTGATGCTTCTGAGTCAGGCACTCCTGTTCCATTAGGAAGTGATGCCGTTCTAAAAGCAACTGTATCACCGGCTGTGGAGGGAGTAGAGGTAACATTCTCCTTAGATAATGGAACCTATGAAAAAACTGCTTTAACTGATGGTTCCGGTATTGCAGCAATAACTGTTTTGGCTGCTGAGTTAGGTGCCGTTCCAGTTGTCTATAAAGTATCAGCTACTATAGTTGAATGTACTGGACTTGTCGAATCAGTGGCTTATCTACCTATTTTTGATCCAAACGGAAACTTCGTAACTGGTGGAGGTTGGATTATGTCTCCTGTCGGTGCGTACAAGGCAGACGAAAGCCTAACAGGTAAAGCGAACTTTGGATTTGTATCTAAGTACAAGAAGGGTTCAAACCGTGTGGATGGAAATACTGAATTCCAATTCAAAGCCGGAGATTTAAACTTCAAGTCCACGTTGCATGAATCAGGCACCTTGGTGATTTCCGGCAAGAAAGCCACCTACAGGGGTGAAGGAACGATCAATGATGTTCCGGGATATAATTTCACCTTGGTTGCTTTGGACGGAAACTTTAATGGCGAATCAAATCCGGATCAGTTCAGGATCAAAATCTGGGGTGCATCAGGTATTGTCTATGACAATGGATTGGGCGCGGATGACAACTCGGATGTTTCGACTGTTCTGGGCGGTGGATCCATTACAATTCACGAGGCCAAAGGCAAAGGTAAAGATGTCAGGAGGGAGATCACTGATCCGACAGATGAGGAGTTGGAAAATTCATTTGAAGATATGGAGCTTTCAGATGAACCAAGTGTAGGCGAATTCCGACTTTATCCAAACCCTGCCCAAAAAGAAACATCGGTAATGGTGGATCTGGATCAGGGAGCGACAGTGGCCATCCGCATCTATGATGCAGTAGGTAGATTGGTTCTGGAAAATGAAGCATATAGAGAAGAAAGCTTTGTGCAGACCTTTAACCTGGATGGCCTGGCTGCAGGATTCTATACCGTACAGGTGAAAGCTGGAGATATCTTGATGATCAAGCGATTGATTAAAGAGTAAACAGACTAGCAGTTTGATTTTAATCCCGCCTTTGACAAGGCGGGATTTTTTTTGTTTTTTTCTTATTGGGCTAAAGGCATTGTGCTTTGCTTTGAATAATCCATAAGGTGGGGCAAAACCGTTGGCTTATATTGTTTTCTGCAATCCTTCGGCCAAAGGAGGATCCAAACCATAGAAATCAAATAGATGAAGCCTCATCCCGAACCATTCGAGGACTGAAGTTTTCCCAGCCTTTTTGGGATCAAACCTTCCCTTTTTTTGGCGGAAAGCCTGATTCACTTTTGATATTATTTCGGCCAAAAACCGGAGACGTTTTGCTGTTCAATGCCCCCGGGTTGCGTTCCTTACCCGGGGCTACCCATATTTGATCCCTATGGGATAATTATTTAATTCAAACTATTTTTTAGATGGCCCTGAAATGGCAGTCTTGAGAAAGGGGGAATTGAAAATTCCAAAAATAAGTAGGTAGGGACGGGCCTGACTACCGATTCAGGTAGAGGCGTATAGAATAGTTTCAATGAAGCTATTTAGCGAGTAGCTTGGTTGCAGGGCGGGCAATCAACACCTAGCGCCTACGCCAATCTTCACCCTGGAGGGAATATTCAATAACACCATAATCAATTTTATAAATACCGGATTAAGGGAAAGCCAGGATTACAGTATTTGTTGTTTTTTTTAGAATTTGTTAGATTTATTTTTTAAGATTGAGCGTGGATTCAGCTATCTATTCGAAACTGGCAAATAGAAAACCACTTTAAAATAATTAAATAAGTTGGAATTGGCTTGATACTGAACGCATCATGTACCTAAAGAAAATAGCCGCAAAAGGTGGCAGGTTTTTTGTGAAAAAAACTGATATATGTCATATTTAATGTATATTAACTTTTTAAGTAAGTGATATAAACCCATCGAAAATGCATCCATTTTGAAGAAATCAATCGATTATAGCGGCTTATTTTACCACAACAAACATCCCTCTTGGATTTATGATCTGAAAAATTTTCAAATTGTTGAGGTCAATCAATCTGCTTTGGATCTTTTTGGTTATTCAAGAGAAGAATTCCTTACGCTTACTTTAAATAATCTTACTCCCGAAAAAGAATTTCCTGCATTTCTGAAAGCTACTGCAGCTGTAGACAAAACTGAGGGAAATTTTCACTTTGGGGTATTTACCCATCAAAAAAAGAACGGTGAACTTCTTCTACTGGAAGTTGATGGCTATAAATTGAAATTTGATGACCTTGATAGCGTGCTGTTAACCTGTCAGGACCTAACCCAACATGAAAAGCAATTGGGTTTGTTGAAAGAAAAAAGCAAGCAGCTTGAAGCCATTTCATGTCTTGGGAAAATCGGTTATTGGAGGTTGGAATTAGATGGTAATACCCTGTCATGGACAGATGAGGTTTTCAAAATCTGGGGCAGAAACAAGTCAGATTTTGAGTTGAATTTTGAAAATTTTGAAGAAACAATACACCCTGAAGACCTGGAAGCCTTTCGTGCAGCCCTGAATGCTGCATTTGCAGGAAAGGAAGCACTTGATTTTGAACATAGAATTAACTTACCGGATGGCAGTATTCATTGGGTAAGGCAAAAGGGTGGTTTGCTCAAAAATAATGAAGGCAAACCCTATGCTTTCGAATGTGCTGTACAGGACATCACCCACAAAAAGGAAACAGAATCCCGTTTATTGGAGATCACCGCGGAGCTCCAAGAGAGCGAAAAGCGTTTTAGAGTCGTTCAGGAAATGTCGCCGGACGGCTTTACCATTTTGAAGCCTGTGCGAAACAAAAAAGGTGCTATTGTTGATTTTGAATGGATTTATGAAAACAAGGCGATTGCAAAGATCAATCATACAGATCCGGATGAAGTAATAGGAAAGAGGCTGCTTGAAATGTTTCCTTCTCACCATGATTCGGATGTTTTTAAAGCCTATATAGCCGTAGCGGACATTGGTAAAACCAAGATTTTAGAAGATGTATATGTGGGTGAAATTGTTTCTATAAAGACCTGGCTTCGTCTTGTAATTGTCTCGATCGGTAATGATGAAATTGCCATACTTTCTGAAGACATTACAGTGCGGAAAATGGCTGAAGATTCCTTACAGAAGAGTGAAGCCAATTTCAGATCCATATTTGAGATCGCTTCTCTGGGAATCGCCCAAGTGGATCCGTCAAATGGACGAATTATTTTGATCAATTCCTTTTATGAATCCATTACGGGTTATAATGCCGAGGAACTTCGGAATATGTCATTTTTAGAGCTGACTCACCCTGAAGACAGGGGTAAAGATTGGGAAATATTCAGTAAAGCTGCACGGGGCGAAGCGGAATATAGAAACGAAAAGCGCTATATAAAGAAAGACGGCACCATTATCTGGGTGCGGATTCATCTTGCATTTATCAGGGACGAGAATGGCAAGCCTATAAAAACAGTAGCCATTTGTGAAGATATTACAGAACGCAAAGAGGCAGAGTTTCGCCTGAGGGACCTGGCAGATAATTTACCCGGAGTGGTTTTTCAATACCTCCTGTTTCCGGACGGAACTGATGCCCTGCGCTCTGTAAGCAAAGGTGCCTATCAAATTTGGGGTTACAGCCCTGAGGAAGTAGAACGGGACATCAACCTGGTCTGGAATCAGACCAAATCAGGCGGTGAATTTGAGCGGGTAAAAAAGGATGTCATGGATGCAGTAAAAACCAAATCAAAATGGCTATCCCGATATAAAAGTATTTTGCCAAACGGTGATGTGCGCATTTTTCTGGGCATGGGTTCGCCCAATTTCCTGGCAGATGGCACGGTACTCTTCAACTCTTTTGTTTTGGATATCACTCAGCAAGCAAAAAATGAGGAGCTGCTCTCCGAAGCAACTCAAATGGCAAGGATAGGCAGTTGGGAGGTGAATTTTGCAAATAATAAAATTCTGTGGTCAGACATGACACACGAACTTCACGAAACAGATCCATGCACTTTTATTCCTGATTTGGAGAATACTCTTGCATTCTATCGGGAAGATTTTCGGGATATGGTAAGATACTGCGTTCAGGAATGCCAGAAAACAGGTAAACCTTTCGATTTTGAGGCTGTGATCGTTACCGCTAAAAATAACGAAAGATGGGTGCGGGCCATTGGAAGGGCAGAAATGATAGGCGGACATTGCAGGCGCATTATTGGCAGCTTTCAGGATATCAATGCCTATAAAGCCATTGAAATAGAATTGGCGCAAAGTATAAGGATGCTCCAGGATTATCAATATGCCGTAGACCAATCTGCAAGTTTTACCATTACGGATGCTGAAGGTGTTATTGTAGAAGTCAACGACAATTTCTGTGAACTTTCCCAATATTCCCGTGAAGAGTTGATAGGTACAACCCACCGGTATATAAATTCCAATTATCATTCAGATGAGTTTTTTGATGCTATTTGGAAGACCATCAAATCCGGCAAGATATGGCGGGGTGAAGTGCGGAATCAAAAAAAAGACGGATCTTATTTTTGGGTAGACACCACTATCGTTCCTTTTTTCGATGAAAATAATCATCCGTTTAAATTTCTGGCCTTACGCATAGACATTACGGCGAAAAAAATGGCCGAGGCTCAAATAAAAGAAGCCTATGAAAAGCTCAAAAACATAGCCTGGACCCAATCCCATATTGTCAGGGCACCTTTGGCAAGGATTTTGGGGATCGTCAATTTAATTGAAACCCAGAAAGACAGTCTTGACGACTTAATGTATTGGCTCAATCAATTGAAAACTTCATCCGATGAAATGGATGAAATTGTAAGAAAAATCATTGAGGACGCCCAATTCATCCAACATAATAAACCCAAATGAGTAAAAAAGTATTTTTGATTGATGATGATTGCGTCCTTCGCTTGATTGTTGAGAGGATGATGCGTAGCATTGATAGTTCTTTGGTTTTTATCCCCTGTGAAAATGGCAGAGTTGGCCTGGAGAAATTGAATGACCATTTTGAGCCTGCTGCCGAATGTATTATCCTGTTGGATCTGAATATGCCCATATTAGATGGTTGGGGGTTTTTGGAAGAAATGCAGGCAAGCGAATGGAGCGATTACCCAAATATTACCTTATATATTTTGTCCTCTTCCACAGACAAGAGTGATTTAGAAAGGTCGAGAAAATATTCTATTGTCAAAAAATTTTATCACAAGCCTTTGAGCAACCATGACTTTAATAAAATCTTGGATGCTGAATAGATTGGAAATGAACAGCAATCAAACCTTCCCTGTTTTTGGCGGAAAGTCTGATTCCCTATTGACATGATTTCGGCCAAAAACCGGAGATTTCTTGTGGATCATTTTCCCCGGGTTACGTTCCTTACCCGGGGCTGCCCATATTTGATCCCTATGGGATCATTTTTAATTCAAACCGACAGCCATCAATAATTAGCCAAATAAATCCTCAGCAATACGCCGATTGAAATAATCATCTAATAAAATGAAATCCCAAAAAGTAAAAATAACCTGTTTACGGTATTTTTAGTGGAGGAAGAATTTAGTAGGTTTAAAGAATAAAAGTTACCTCAGGTGTATATACGGAGTAACTTTTTAAATCTAGAAAAAACATATAATTTTGTATCCAAATGAAGACAATTAGGTAGATGTATTTTATTGAAAAGACTGTTGAATTTGACAAATGGTTGAGAAAATTGAAGGATTTAAGAGCAAAAGCGAAAATTTTGTTCAGGATCCAAAAACTTGAAATTGACGAACATTTCGGGGATTGTAAACCAGTTGGGAAGGCATTCATGAATTGAGGATAGACTATGCTAAAGGATATAGAATCTACTTCAAGGAAAGAGAAGGCAAAATCATTATTCTTCTTGTAGGGGGAGAAAAATCAACCCAACAAAAGGATATTGAAAAAGCAAAAGAAATTTGGGAAAGGATAAAAAAATAAAAAAATGGAAACGTCAAAATTTGATATTGCGGATTATTTGGACAGCAAAGAAATGATTGCTGAATATTTGAATTCAGTTTTGGAGGAAGGAGATAATGATGATGTAGTTGTTGCGCTTGGGCACATTGCAAAAGCAATTGGGATGTCCAAAATAGCGGAAGAAACTGGGATGAGTAGGCCAAGTTTGTATAAAGCCCTATCAGCAGGATCAAAGCCCCAATTTGAAACAATTATGAAAGTATTAAAAGCTGTTGGTGGTCAATTAAGAATAAATCCTTTATCCACGTAAAAAAAACGATGCCATAACAACATCACCTTGGATACCGCGGGCGGCTCAGAGGAAATAGAAAGTTTACTATTTTGAAGAAGTTAGGAGTAGGCTGGAAGCGAACGTCTCCGAAAGCCCGTTGTCTCCAAGCTGAATCACGTAGATATTCCTATTGACAAAAAACTCGAAAGAATAAATGAATAAAAAGAATAGCGTATTTATCGCAACAAGTATTGATGGCTATATCGCAGACAAAAATGGTGGAATTGATTGGCTGCACTCCATTCCAAATCCTGACAATGATGATATTGGATACTTGAAATTCTCTAATGGAATTGATGCCCTGGTAATGGGACGCACAACATTTGAAACTGTACTCGGATTTGAGGTCGATTGGCCATATAACAAACCTGTTTTCGTATTGAGTAATAAATTAAAAAAAATACCTTTTTCTCATCAAGACAAAGCCTATCTGGTCAAAGGGACATTGACAGAAATTTTAGACCAAATTCACGAAAAAGGATATAAGAAATTATACATTGACGGTGGTACAACCATCAGGAACTTTCTAAAAGAGGACTTAATAGATGAAATGATCCTTACAACAATTCCTGTCTTATTAGGAGGAGGATCTTCCTTATTTACGGAATTACCAAACGAACTGAAATTTGAGCTTATTGGAACAAAAACTTTTCTGAATCAAATAACACAGAATCATTACAAAAGGAAAAAATGAAATACCAAAATACCAAGACAGGATTTGCATCAGTCGGGGTGTGGCTCGTCCTGAAAAAAGCTTAGTACCCATTTAGCTGAAGATTGAATTTTCGGTTTTGACTGGGTGCGTTTGCAACTCACACTTAGCGTCAGATCAAACCTTCCCTGTTTTTGGCGGAAAGCCTGATTCACTATTGATATTAATTCGGCCAAAAACCGGAGATGTTTTGTGGATCATTTTCCCCGGGTTGCGTTCCTTACCCGGGGATACCCATATTTGATCCCCATGGGATCATTTTTTAATTCAAACCGGCTTTGTATGGGCCTGAAATGTCTTTCTTGAGAAGAGGGGAATTAAAAATTCCAAGAATAAAGAGGTATGGATTAATTCTACACTAAGAGCCAACGTAAAGTGTTTTAGACGCAATCTAGCCAAAAAAATAGCCAAAATAAATTGGCGTTTCAAGATTGCGTTTAAAACATAGTTGGACTAAGCCGTGCTACACCTATGGGTATTTATCTGCTTTGCTTTGAAGGTTTTGTCTGGTTTTGGACCATTGTCCTGAAGTTTTGGACGGATTCCGCTTTTTTACCCGGAAATTTTGTTTGGGACCGGGCATACCTTTCCCTGTAACAGAACCTCTGTTTTGTTTTTCTTTCAGCTTTTCAAAGAACTTCATCCCTGCTTTTTCATTCAGGGACCATTTGCTTTTCCTTCGGGCGTGGCAAAGACCATCCTTCCGTTCTTGCAGCAGCTACACCTGAACATCTCTTCTCCGAAAATCTCCTCCATCACCTCGTAGGTGCTCAGCCCATGGTAAAATGACACCTCCCTTGTTATGTTCAACAGCCTGAAACATTCATTCATTTTGGTGTTGCTGTTGGCCGAGGCCAAGATGCCGTAATAGCGGATTTTGTAGAAGCCTGTTGGCAGTACATGTTGCATAAATCTTCTGACAAACTCGGAACAGGCAAGCAACATGGTTTTGGTTTTGTTGTCCCTGTAATCCTTCCACCTGAATTTTACGGTTTCACCATCTGTATCCAGAATACGGCTGTTGCTGATCGCTACCCTGTGGGTGTACCTGCCAAGGTAGCTGACCACCTGGCCCGCCCCCCTGAAGGTCTTCTTGATATAGACATTCCACATCTTTGCGTAAGATTCCCTTTTCAGACTATTGATATCGGCAAACAGCTCTTTTTGACCTTCGGGTATCCTGAGAAGGTTATCCTCCAGTGCTCCCAGAAGCCTTTCCATGAACAGTCCCCGGAACACAGCCGAAAGGGCCTTTACCGGAACGAAGAACTTTTTGCCGGCATACAGCCACTGCATCCCGTCACTGTCAAGCCCTCCTGCAGGAACCAGCATATGGATGTGGGGGTGGTAGTTCAGGGATTGGCCCCAAGTGTGGAGTACCGACAGACAGCCGCTTTCGACTCCCAGAAATGCCGGGTTCAGGGCAGTCTTCTTTACTGCTTTTGCGGAACATTCAAAGAGCAGGTTGTAACAGAACCTCTGGTTGATGTAGAACAATGGATTGAGAAACTCAGGAACCGTAAACACGGCGTGAAAGTACCTGACAGGCAGAAGCCTGCACTTTAGCTTTTCCACCCACAACTGCTGCTTGATGTACTGGCACTTCGGACAGTGACGGTTCCTGCAGCTGTTATAGCAGACTTTGACCGTACCGCAGGAGTCACAACAGAGACTGTGTGAGCCCATTTGTGATGTCCGGCAATGGAGGATGTCGTTAAAGGCCTTTCTCTGATCAGGGCACAGATGCTTCTGCGACAGGAAGACCTCCTTTTGGGAATCCAGGACTGTTGAGAGTTCGGCCCCACCATTCCTCTTGTTGACAGCATCCATCAAAGCTCATCCAGGGGACTTTTGATCAGGGCCGGATCCAGATTGCAGATATGCAGGTAGACCGTAGTGGTCTTAAGGGATCTGTGTCCCAGGAGTTCCTGGATTATCCTGACATTGGTCCCCTGCTCGAGCAGGTGCGTGGCGAAGGAATGCCGCAGGGTATGGAAAGAGGCATGCTTTGTTATTCCGGCACATTCCATGGCCTTTTTCAGAACAGACTGTGCGCTTTTTTCGCTGTATGGCTTTCCCGGCACCTGCCCTTCAAAGAGATAAGTAACCGGACGGTAGCTTTTGAAGTAATCCCGAAGCTGTACCAGTAACTTATGGGGCAGAAGGGTATACCTGTCCTTGTATCCCTTGCCTCCCCTCACTTTAAGCTGCATCCTGTCACTGTCTATATCGCCGGGCTTGAGACTGATCACCTCACCAAGCCTGAGCCCCGAGGCGTAGGTAAGGGCTATCAGGCAATAGTGCTTTCTGTTCCTGATACTCTTAAGGATAAGCGACACTTCTTCCTTTGAGAATACAACCGGAAGCAGCTTGGGACGTCTTGGCCGTTTGATCCTGATAGTATCCCAATCTCTTTCAAGCACGTCTTTGAAAAGTATTTTAAAGGCACTGATTGTCTGGTTGATGCTTGATACCGAAAGTCCGTCCAAACTGATCCTTTTAAAAAGGTAGTCCTTTAATTCGGGGATACTGATCAGATCCGGACTTTTTCCAAAATGAGCTGATACTACAGATACCAGGCTAAGATAGGTCTTGATGCTTCTGGGAGAATAATGTCTGTAGGACATCTCCTCATACATCCTCTGGCGCAAACTTTTTTTTCCATGATTAAATTAGTTAAAGATTGAACATGGAATAAATTTAATACATATTGTTAAAAATCAGGCCTTTATGATGGAATACAGAAAAACTACCGACGAAGGAGGTTTAGTTCAACGTTGAACTAAACCTCCTTCGTCGGTAGTTTTTCTGTATTCCATCATAAAGGCCTGATTTTTAACAATATGTATTAAATTTATTCCATGTTCAATCTTTAACTAATTTAATCATGGAAAAAAAAGTTTGCGCCAGAGGATGTATGAGGAGATGTCCTACAGACATTATTCTCCCAGAAGCATCAAGACCTATCTTAGCCTGGTATCTGTAGTATCAGCTCATTTTGGAAAAAGTCCGGATCTGATCAGTATCCCCGAATTAAAGGACTACCTTTTTAAAAGGATCAGTTTGGACGGACTTTCGGTATCAAGCATCAACCAGACAATCAGTGCCTTTAAAATACTTTTCAAAGACGTGCTTGAAAGAGATTGGGATACTATCAGGATCAAACGGCCAAGACGTCCCAAGCTGCTTCCGGTTGTATTCTCAAAGGAAGAAGTGTCGCTTATCCTTAAGAGTATCAGGAACAGAAAGCACTATTGCCTGATAGCCCTTACCTACGCCTCGGGGCTCAGGCTTGGTGAGGTGATCAGTCTCAAGCCCGGCGATATAGACAGTGACAGGATGCAGCTTAAAGTGAGGGGAGGCAAGGGATACAAGGACAGGTATACCCTTCTGCCCCATAAGTTACTGGTACAGCTTCGGGATTACTTCAAAAGCTACCGTCCGGTTACTTATCTCTTTGAAGGGCAGGTGCCGGGAAAGCCATACAGCGAAAAAAGCGCACAGTCTGTTCTGAAAAAGGCCATGGAATGTGCCGGAATAACAAAGCATGCCTCTTTCCATACCCTGCGGCATTCCTTCGCCACGCACCTGCTCGAGCAGGGGACCAATGTCAGGATAATCCAGGAACTCCTGGGACACAGATCCCTTAAGACCACTACGGTCTACCTGCATATCTGCAATCTGGATCCGGCCCTGATCAAAAGTCCCCTGGATGAGCTTTGATGGATGCTGTCAACAAGAGGAATGGTGGGGCCGAACTCTCAACAGTCCTGGATTCCCAAAAGGAGGTCTTCCTGTCGCAGAAGCATCTGTGCCCTGATCAGAGAAAGGCCTTTAACGACATCCTCCATTGCCGGACATCACAAATGGGCTCACACAGTCTCTGTTGTGACTCCTGCGGTACGGTCAAAGTCTGCTATAACAGCTGCAGGAACCGTCACTGTCCGAAGTGCCAGTACATCAAGCAGCAGTTGTGGGTGGAAAAGCTAAAGTGCAGGCTTCTGCCTGTCAGGTACTTTCACGCCGTGTTTACGGTTCCTGAGTTTCTCAATCCATTGTTCTACATCAACCAGAGGTTCTGTTACAACCTGCTCTTTGAATGTTCCGCAAAAGCAGTAAAGAAGACTGCCCTGAACCCGGCATTTCTGGGAGTCGAAAGCGGCTGTCTGTCGGTACTCCACACTTGGGGCCAATCCCTGAACTACCACCCCCACATCCATATGCTGGTTCCTGCAGGAGGCCTTGACAGTGACGGGATGCAGTGGCTGTATGCCGGCAAAAAGTTCTTCGTTCCGGTAAAGGCCCTTTCGGCTGTGTTCCGGGGACTGTTCATGGAAAGGCTTCTGGGAGCACTGGAGGATAACCTTCTCAGGATACCCGGAGGTCAAAAAGAGCTGTTTGCCGATATCAATAGTCTGAAAAGGGAATCTTACGCAAAGATGTGGAATGTCTATATCAAGAAGACCTTCAGGGGGGCGGGCCAGGTGGTCAGCTACCTTGGCAGGTACACCCACAGGGTAGCGATCAGCAACAGCCGTATTCTGGATACAGATGGTGAAACCGTAAAATTCAGGTGGAAGGATTACAGGGACAACAAAACCAAAACCATGTTGCTTGCCTGTTCCGAGTTTGTCAGAAGATTTATGCAACATGTACTGCCAACAGGCTTCTACAAAATCCGCTATTACGGCATCTTGGCCTCGGCCAACAGCAACACCAAAATGAATGAATGTTTCAGGCTGTTGAACATAACAAGGGAGGTGTCATTTTACCATGGGCTGAGCACCTACGAGGTGATGGAGGAGATTTTCGGAGAAGAGATGTTCAGGTGTAGCTGCTGCAAGAACGGAAGGATGGTCTTTGCCACGCCCGAAGGAAAAGCAAATGGTCCCTGAATGAAAAAGCAGGGATGAAGTTCTTTGAAAAGCTGAAAGAAAAACAAAACAGAGGTTCTGTTACAGGGAAAGGTATGCCCGGTCCCAAACAAAATTTCCGGGTAAAAAAGCGGAATCCGTCCAAAACTTCAGGACAATGGTCCAAAACCAGACAAAACCTTCAAAGCAAAGCAGATAAATACCCATAGGTGTAGCACGGCTTAGTCCAACTATGTTTTAAACGCAATCTTGAAACGCCAATTTATTTTGGCTATTTTTTTGGCTAGATTGCGTCTAAAACACTTTACGTTAATGCAATCTTGAAAAGGCAATTTAATTAGGACACTTTTTTGGCTAGATTTGGTCTAAAAGACTTTGGGGGCACTTATCAGTTGATAAACGATTACCAATAAACAAAATGAGAAAAAATTTGATTTCGGGACTTTTGGGAGCATTGCTAAGTGTAGGGGTTTTTGCATTTGCATATTTCTTTTTGGACCAAACACATATTGACAAGTTTCTACTAGGAAATAAAATTGAAGCAATCATTTATTTTCCAATGCTGATAATTGCACCATTATCTGCACTCTTCATGCACGAATTGGGGCATTTACTGACAGGGCTTGCATTGGGACAAAAACTTAAACTTTTTGTAGTGGCATTTTTCGGGATTAAAGATGAAGACGGAAGGACAAAGGTTTTTTTCAACAAAAATCTTTCATATTTCGGTGGTATTGCCGCAACTGTACCTAAAACTGAAAAGGACATTAATCCCAACTCATTTTCAAAAATTCTTTTAGCCGGACCACTCTTTTCTTTTGTGTATTTTATTGTTTGTTTATTGGTATTCTTTCAATTTGACAGTTATCTAAACTCATTTTTTGCAATAGCTGCATTGACATCCTTTGGATTGTTCCTTGCAACAACACTTCCTGAAAAGTCAGGTATTATGTTCACGGACAGAAAAAGATTTCAGAGACTAAATTCAAAAGGTATTGCACAAGAATCAGAAACAGCCATGTACGAGTTACTTTCTAAAAGTATCATTGACAACTCATTTAAGAACATTGATATACAGAAGACAGCTATAATGGACAAAGACAATAACCTGACTACAAAATTTTGGGCTGCATATTTGAGATTTATGTATTTCAGGGAGAATGGACTTACTGAACAAGAAATCGAAGCATTGCAAAAACTTACTACATTTAAAAGCGAAATACCGAAAAGCATTTGGAACACACTAAAAATAGACTAACTGCCATTAAAAATACGGGTTTTGCATCAGTCGGGGTGTGTCTCGTCCTGAAACAAGTTTAGTGCTCCTAAATCCGGCACTTGTCAAGCGCAAAACCTTGTAGGCAAGGCTTGGTGACATTTCTCAAAATAGATATTGACTAAAATTATTACACCATGAAATTTCGACTCTTATTATTAACAGCACTTTTGACGACTAGTCAATGGACACAAGTGTTTTCGCAAGAAATGAAGTTCGCAGGAACTCATCCACCCAACCAAGAGGTAATCAGACTTCTTGAAAGAGAAAGTGAGATATTCGACCAAGTGAGAGATGTCAAAAAGAGAGATAGTTTAAGACAACAGATAACCTCAAAAGGATTCTTTTATCACGGGATTGACGGCAAACCTATAGATCTTGACGGGCTTACCAAACGACAGACCAATAATGAGTTTCAATTTTTGGAATCTAAAATTCTCTCTGAGACACTATATCAATATGAGACCACTGCAATTCTTGTTCTCATGGAATGGCAGAAGGTGAGGGACAAAGGAGAGATACATGAAAACTATAATTCTGTACTCATTGTAATGGGACTGGAGAATGGAGAGTGGAAAATACAAGCCGACATCGTCGGTAGGAACCCAAAACTGAGTGAAGAAGAAAAGAAATTATTCAAATAATAAGCTTGATTAGGCTAGGCCGGACAGCCGGTTCGACCTGGGCTTCAACTGCGACAAGGTTTCGTTAGCCTACACCTGGCGCCAACGCCAATCTTCACCCAGGGGAAAGAAAAACCAGACTGATCTATTTATATTTAATAAATCTGTGAGGGAAATCCAGATAGATTAATAAGTTAGTGGCTAATACATAAAAGACATTTAACTAAAGAGACAGGATTTATGAAAAAGATAATTTATTATGTAGCGAGTTCCTTAGACGGATATATTGCAGGAAAAAATGACGATATAAGCAAGTTCATTTTGCAAGGTGAAGGAGTTGAAAAATATCAATCTGACCTTGCTAATTTCGGAACAGTAATTATGGGACGGAAAACATATGAATTCGGCTTTCAATATGGACTCGAACCAGGGCAGCCTGCGTATCCAAATATGGAACACCACATTTTTTCGAATTCACTAAAAATTGATAACTTATCAGAATCCGTTAAAATCGAAAAGTTGAGTATAGACAAAGTGAATGAAATAAGAAAAAACGCTAAAACAGATATTTACCTATGTGGTGGCGGACAGTTTGCTGGATGGTTATTAGAAAATGGACTAATTGACCAATTGAAACTCAAATTGAACCCTATTGTACTTGGATATGGTACAAAACTATTTGGTTCTTCAACCGCAAGTGGAAGTTGGGAACTAATTGATAAAGAATCATTTTCGGATGGACTTCAAATTTTAACTTACGACAGGAAAGATTAGTAAAAGCACTAGCCACAAAAACACCTACCCAAAAGTGGAGGTTCAGTGGTTAAATCAAGTTTTGTAATTCCATCATAGTTTGTGCTAGGTTGACAGTGAATCTCTTCCAGATACCTATCTTCGGGTCGCTTAGAACCGTTGGGGGAAGCTTAAAAATCATGAAGACACAAATAATCAATACCAAAAAGGGGACAATAGAATTTAGCAGGGTTGGAACAGGTATTCCTATACTTTTTATTCACGGTGGGCACAGCAGTTGCAACGAAGTTCTTTTTCATAAAGGTTTTGACACCAATCGATTTTGCCTGATTACACCTTCGAGACCAGGTTATGGAAATACACCGCTTTCCCAAAATGTTTCACCTAAGCAGACAGCAGCGTTGTTCGTTGCGATGCTTGATGAACTAAAGCTAAAATCAGTAATTGTAATTGGGATTTCTGCTGGCGGACTAAGTGCTATTGAATTAGCGTCAAATTTTCCTGCCCGAGTAACCAAACTTATTTTGATTTCTGCTGTGACAAAAAAATGGATGACAGCAAAAGACAAAACTTATATCAAAGCAAAAAAAATATTCGCACCTAAAATTGAAAAATTCAGCTGGGCACTTTTCCGCTTTTTTTATTTATTGTTTCCAAATTTAATGGCCAAGACCATGTTGAAAGAGCTTTCCAATTCTCAATCAATTGATCTGGCTAAAGCCGAAGTAGCGGAGCTCTTTGAAATGATAAAACTCCAGCGGTCAAAAAATGGTTTTGTAAATGACTTAGACCAAGATATTGATCAAAATGTAATCAATGGAATAGCCTGTCCGACACTTATATTACATAGTTCAAATGACAATGCAGTCAACCTTGAACATGCTGAATATGCTCACTCAAAAATCAAAAACTCAATTTTAGAAATTTACGATAACAAGTGGGGACATTTACTTTGGCTCGGACAAGAGAGTTATACTCCGATTAAAGATACCTTGAAATTTATTGAATAGAAAAGTAATTTTTTGACTGCGCTTTAAATTTGACAAAGTAGGGCTAAAGCAATTTTATCAAAATACAGTTCAGAGGGGTACTTCAAAAGTAAGGGCAATCACATAAGGCGCCAAAATACTTTGCACCTGCTGAAGTGCGGCTTTGGCAGCCGCGAGATCCGCTTCAGGGATCTCAATCGAGATTCGATTTTCCATAAAAATTAGGGTTATAATAAAACAAATAAACGAACAGTAAAAAACTGTAATAAAAGTTAGTGAAAGGAAAATGAAAAAACAATCTTTAGTATTCATTTTTTAGGTAAAAAGTTTTTTACCCACCCAGGATTAAAAGTAGGCCATCAATAATCAGCCAAATAAATCCTCAGCAATACGCCAATAGAAATAATCATTCAATAAAATGAAATCCCGAATAGTAAAAATACCCTGTTTACGGTATTTTTTGTGGAGGAAGAATTTGTTAGGTTTAGAGAATGAAAGTTACCTCAGGTGTTTCTATTTGACTTCGCAGAAGGAAAAGAGTAAACCTTTAGGTTATAAATAATCAAGTTACCGCCGATGCTGAAAACCGATTACCGCATTAAAATGACACAATAAAGAATAGAATATCGTAAATTTGAACTGAAATAATTATTAAGAATCAGTAATGAAATATCATAGTAACCAGTTACGCGACTATTCATCCTTGTTCTCTCGGACTGAGGTGCTTTCTTGGTTAAAAATGGACTTTACCTCAATTAATTATAAGATTGATAGATATGATGAAAATTGGATAAAATCTGAAAATTCAACCTATTTAGACTATTTAAAGTATGTTTATTCAGTTTTGGTGTTTAATTATCAAAATGAATATGTTTTTAAAAATGAATTTTTAAATAAATGGCTGATTTCAGAACTTGGCGAGACAAATTCTAAAATATTCAGCGAATTTAGAGTAGGTAATTCTATTGCTGATTTAGCAATGTTTAATGGTTGTTCAAAGATTTTTGAGATTAAGACAGAACTTGATTCGGATGCTCGATTAAGCTTACAACTTACAAACTATAGAAAAGCATTCAATGAAATTTACATCATAATACCCAAGTCAAAATTGAGCAGCTATAGTAAATACGATAAAACTGTTGGTCTTATCACATATGATTCAAATAGTGAAAATACATTCACTCTGTTGCGTAATGCAAAAACAAATTTTGATATTGAGCCATCCACTATTATGACAATCTTACATTCCAAAGAATATAAGTCTATAGTAAAGAAGCATTACGGTTATCTTCCCAATATGACAAGTTTTAGCCAGTATAATCTTTGTAGTGATTTGATTATTAAAATACCTAAAGAAAAATTGAATAAACTTTTCATTACCGAAATTAAAAAAAGAGGCATTAATAATGCTTTGTCTTCAAGATATTACAAAGAGTTTAATCAATTATTTTTGGCTCTAAAAATGAATCGCGACTCAAAAAACAAAATGATTGACATTCTAAAAACACCAATTCAACTTTAACATTATGTACTATCCATTTTTAAGGGCAAGACAATTCGAACTGATAGCTCTAAGAGAGTTGGCATCTGAAGAAGCAACGCAAGGTGTTATTGTTCCAATTTTGGAACCAGTCAAAGAAACCCATACCAATTTGACTCTAGCGAATAAAATTTTTCTTGAAAAAGGTCAAATAGCATACATTATTGTCAATCCAATGATTGGAGAACTTGCGGGAGATAGTAATTTTTATCTTGATTATTTAAATTCATTAGAAAGCAATGCTTTTAAACCTGCTTTTCACTACAGAAATAGTCCAGAGAATAATTCAAATTATATCCATGAAAGCATTATTAATTACAATCTTAGTGATTGTATGCTAATCTGTCAAAATGACATTCAAGATACTGATGAAAATTTTCGAATACTAGCAGAATCAGTTGGTATTACATCTTTTAACGTAGTAGATCCGGGTAGAAATAGATCTTTCAATAGATATATTAGTAGCTTAAATAAAATTTATATTCGTTTAGACGATTTATTCGAAAAACAAGCAAGAAACAGTGATTTTCTTGATATAAGCGAACATAGGTTTTCCGAAGAGCATCTTTATTTTGACGGAGAAGGATATCAAGGATTTTCTGATTATACAGTTTTACCAAGCGAATTCATTGATGGAGGAAGCACACCAAGAGCTGTTGTAATTCATTTGACTTATTTAAATGGAGAAAATCAAATTTGGATAAGACATTTTACTTCTGATACCAATGATTCAATTGCCAATGTTCAAGGTAAATTTGCAGAAGCAGCAACAAAGGCTGTTAATTATTGCAGGCAAAATGGTCTTACAAATTCCGCAATAACTGAATTAGAATCATATTTTGACAACGAACATTATCCAGGATTGGGAACAGTAAAAAAAATATCTATCAAGAATCATTTATTGGTTCTAAGTCATTTTTTAAGAAATAGATAGTTTTATGAAGGTTTGTACAAGTTGTTTTTCTGACAAAGAGCTTAAAGGATTTATCAGTTCTTCTAATGAAATCGGAGATTGTGATATTTGCGAGTCAAATAGTCAGCCACTTTTAAGTGTTTCAGAACTATTTGATTTTTTCCAGGAGTTGTTGAACAACTTTAAGGTTTTTGAAAATGGAATGCCATTAAGCTCAAAAATTCAATCGAATTGGAGTTTTTTTAGTTCACATGCTGTTGCCAATAAAATTTTGAACTATGTATTGCCAAATTTACTGACTGAGATAACTTCCTCAAACATAAATGTTGAATACACTGATGATATTATTGAAAATTACAATCATTGGGAAGTTCTAAAAGAAGAGTTGAAGTGGAAAAATAGATTTGTAATTGATATTAAGCGATTAACAGAAGAGGAATTTGGTTGGGATGAATTCTTCAATACCCAATTCAAATTGGATAAAGATGTTGAGCTTTTTCGAGCTAGACTTCATCATAAAAGCGGAATGGAGGCTTATCAACCTTACGATATGTATTGTCCTAAAAAAGAGTTAGCTAGTGGAGGAAGAGCTAATCCATCTGGGATTCCATTTTTATATTTAAGCGATAATCCAGAAACTGTACTTTATGAAGTCAGAGCATCATATTTAGATGAGTTAAGCGTAGGGACATTTCAATTAAAATCTGAAAATGAACCAATAAAATTAGTTGATTTTACGGAAGACACCTTTCTTTTTCAACCAAATTCTAGTTCAATAAACAAAACTATAAAAGGAAAATTACTGAGACAAAAAATTAGCAGTGATTTATCAAAGCCAATGCGGAGATACGATAGTGAATTAGAATATATACCTACTCAATTCATATGTGAGTTTATTAAAGTATTCACAGGAGCATTAGGTATTCGTTTTAATAGTTCACTTCATCCAAAAGGTAACAATATAGTTCTGTTCGACAAAGATTTAATGACTTGTATAGGGGTGAAAAAGGTAAAAATAAATTCCGTCAATTTACAAGGATTAGAGATAAAGCACTAGGCGGTAACAGCGTGTATGAGGCAATAGCGGATGAAGTTGTAAATCAAAGGTCTGTGCATTTAATGAATTTTTGTAGTGGTGGACAGGTAATCGCCTTGAAATCCGCTACTTCTCTTATTTTTGACCTTTAAAAGGAAAATAGGTTCTATCTAAATCCTTTCAAGTTTAAAATGATTTTTTTGATTATTAAATGGATAGTGATAGTTTTAAACAATTGAAATAAACCAAAAAAATGTTCGAACAGACTTTTAAAAATATTGACGATATACTGCACAAGGATGCGGGTTGTGGGAGTGAATTGGATTATGTGGGTATCCATCCGATAAACCCCATATTTCCAGGCCGGTGATTACTTCGTAAAGTTGCATCATGAAAAAGATCAACAATGATGAGTATTATGACCTGTTCAGCAGGTGGCAGGTTTCAGGAAAGAGTAAAGCTTCATTTGCAGAGGAAGAAGGTATCTCAAGAACGGCATTTTATTATTGGTGCAGGAAGTTTGACATGAAACAGCCTTCACTGAACGGTGAATCCTCTTTTTCACTGGTGTTTCCAAATCCCGGTCTTCAAAAAGATCCTGTCATCAAGATCAATTATCCATCTGGTATAAGTATTGAGTTCTTCGGAAAAGTAGACAGTGATACTGTCAAAAAGCTTCTCTGATGCTTGCCCTGTCAAGTTCGGCCAGGTATTTCATGTACAAAGAACCTACCGACATGCGCTTTGGCATCAACTCACTGTCAGGCCTTGTCCGAAACAAGCTTGGCTTTGATCCCATGAACGGGGATGTTTTTGTGTTCATCGGCAAGCGTTCTGACCAGATCCGTATGCTTCAATGGGATGGGGACGGTTTTGCCATGTATGTCAAAAAGCTCGAAAGGGGGACTTTTGAACGTCCTGTGCTTGCCGGTAACGGGATTACAAGCAGTCAACTGAGCCTGCTCTTACAGGGGGTAAGGCTTGAATCGGTGAGTTACAGAGACCGCTACACCTCCCTGAAAAGAGTGTGAAAAATGATGCGGTTTTTGGTATAAAAACAGCTTCTAAACCTATTTAAACCCACTTTTTATGCTATCTTTATGTCATGGAAAACGGGGAAAAAGACTACAAAAAACTGTACGAAGAAGCCCTGTTGACCTTATCGGAGAAAGAAGAGATAATCTCGGATCAGCAGTTCGAACTCGATAAACTCCGCAGACATCTTTTTGGATTCAGGAGTGAGAAACGTACGAACAATGTAGGGGATGACCAGTTGGGACTTTTTGAACTTGGCACCACAAAATCAGTACAGGAAGAACTTTCCGGATCAATAACCTTGGCTGAAAAGCCAGCTGCAAAGAAAAGAGCCAAAGGTACGGGACGTATGAGCCTTCCCGAAGAACTCAGAAGGGAAGAAGTGGTGATCGAACCATCAGAATCCACCGAAGGCTGCACAAGGATCGGCGAAGAGGTCACAGAAGTTCTCGAAGTTGTGCCTGCATCATTCTATGTCAAGCGGTATGTCCGCCCAAAGTATGCAAGACCGAACGGTGAAGGCATCATTATCGGGACGCTTCCTGACAGGGTGATAGAAAAAGGCATTCCCTCCGAATCGGTAATTGCCCAAATGACCGTTGATAAATATGTTTATGGGATGCCGCTCCACAGACAGATCGACAAGTACACCAAGATGGGGGTACGTATCCCTGCTTCAAGCGCATCTGACTGGATCATGAGAGGCTGGGACCATCTCAGACCGCTCTGGGAGCTGCTACGGCTGATAGTGGTCAGCCAAAAATATCTCCAGGTCGATGAAACACCGATAAAGGTTCTGGACAGAGACCATAAAAACGGTATCCACCAGGGTTACATGTGGCTGTACCATGCCCCGGTGAACAGGCTTGTGCTGTTCGATTACAGAAAAGGAAGGGATCAGTCAGGTCCCAAAGAAATGCTTGCGGACTTTAGAGGCATCATCCAGACGGATGGTTATACAGTCTATGATTCTCTTTATGGGAACCATCCGGATATCCATCTGACTTTCTGTATGGCGCACGCCAGACGGAAGTTTGTGGATGCTGTAAAGGATGATGAAGAACATGCCAACTACGTGCTGGACGAAATCGGAAAGCTCTACCTTCTGGAAGCAAAGATGCGGGATGAAGGAATAGATTGGCAGCAGCGGACAGCGTTGAGAAAGGAACATGCGGAATCTGTTCTGGAAAATCTCGGAAGATGGCTGGAAGAAAAACAGTACAGCTACAGGCCCAAAAGCCCGATGGGTCAGGCCATAGCATATGCCAACAAAAGATGGGCAGGACTGAGCGCTTACGTGCTGCACGGACGTATGGAAATCGATAACAACCTTGTGGAAAATGCAGTGAGACCACTGGCAGTAGGCAGAAAAGCATATCTGTTTACCGGATCACACCAGGCAGCAGAAATGACCGCTGCCATGTACTCCTTCATGGCAAGCTGCAAAAAGAATAAAATCAACGAGTTTGATTGGCTCAAGGATGTCTTCGAAAGAATCCAATCCCATAAGCAAAAAGATCTTTATCAACTACTGCCATCAAACTGGGAAGAATACCGACCTAAATAAAATTCATGATTATAACCCGACGGGTTTTGTCGGATGGATACTTATGTGGAGCAGACTGTTCATAGAATTCCAGGAACATCTTTACAATCAGAAAGCAGCTTAAAATCAGGGCGGCTAAGTCCAGCACCTTTGGCTTAAAGGGTTGGACAAAATGATTTATTTGGCTAAAGCCCTTGTAGAATCGGGCTGTTTTGGAACCGTCCAGCTAAAGCAGGACGCAATTGATGGAAGTCAGATAGCTGAAGCCTCATCCCTAACCATTCGAGGACTGAAGTTTTCCCAGACTTTAAGCAATCAAACCTTCCTTGTTTTTGGCGGAAAGTCTGATTCACTATTGACATTATTTCGGCCAAAAACCGGAGATGTTTTGTGGATCATTTTCCCCGGGTTGCGTTCCTTACCCGGAGCTACCCATATTTGATCCCTATGGGATCATTTTTTAATTTAAATGGGCTGCTACCAATAATTAGCCAAATAAATCCGCAGCAATACGCCGATAGAAATAATCATTCAATAAAATGAAACCTCAAATAATAAAAACATCCTTTTTAGGGTATTTTTAGTGGAGAAAGAATTTAGTAGGTTAAAGAGATAAAACTTACCTTAGGTGTATCTATTGGACTACTCCGAAGGAAATAAATAAACCTTTGGGTTATGAATAAACAAATTAGGTGCAAGCATAACAGACTACACAACAATAATCGAAAGGCAGAATTATCTTAGTAACTTACTTTTGAAAGAGACTTGTTAAAGCCGGACATATATTAATTTAATAGAAAATTGAAATTCGAATCAAATACATTAAAACTTAAAGGCCGTGTTGTTTTTCAAAAGCTACGGGTTTCAACTTTCGAAAGACTGCCTAAAGAGTACCATGAGAACGAAGCTTGTTTCATTTTTGTGAATCAAGGTAATTTTCAAGTTAGGTCGCAAACCGAAATTTTACAGGTTAATAATGAAACCGCCTTATTAGCCAAATGCTTGAACTACTTCTATGAGACTGTAAAAAAACCTGGCGAGACGAATGACAATGTAGAGGTGATTGGTATAATGTTATATCCTGAGTTGATAAAGAGTTTATTTGATTTTGATATTAGAAATTCAAATCACATGTTTGATTTTAACCTAAAACAAGTACAGGTTAATAAACTACTCCAACACTACAGAGAAAGTATCAACATATTATTAGAGAATCCTGAATTGGCTGATGAGGAGTTAATAAAGAACAAACTAAGAGAGTTTATTATTTTGATGACTAAAACCATCCATGCACCATCTGAACTTGATTTTCTTGCCGCTATGTTCAAGCCCTTTTTTGCAAAGTTTGAAGAAGTTATCCAAAGTAATTTGTATGCTAACTTGAGTCTCGAGGAATTGGCAAGTCTTTGCCACATGAGTTTATCAACCTTTAAAAGAAAGTTTACAGAAGCGTATGCTGAGAGCCCTCAAAAATACTTCACAAAAGTAAAAGTGGATAAATCTATTGAATTATTGAAAAATAGTGAGTTGCGCATTTCAGACATTGCCTATGACTTAGGATTTGAATCACCTACCACCTTCAACAGAGTATTTAAACAACAAACAGGCAAAAGCCCTTCTGAATATCGAATGAGCTAAATTGATTAGTTATTGAACTTTTCTGTAAAATGGTTCAGTAGTTTAAACATGACCTTTGTTTATAATTTTAAAACAAATTAGTCATGAGAAAATCAATACCAACATTTATCTTATTAGCAACATCATTAACCCTATGGGCACAAGAAAGTCCTAAACTCGGGAAAGCCCCCACCGAAACATCTGTAGAAGTTATTATTAAAGCTCCCATTGAAAAAGTCTGGAAGGAATTTGCCGGTATAGGAGCAATTTTTTTAAAAAACCAACCAGTTGATACCTCTTATACATCTTCAGAAATAAAAACAGGAGTGATGCCACAAGACATGTGATTTTGTCTCCTTTGATAAAAAAAGGAGTTACCCTGGACGAACCTGTATTGATTTGGGAAGAAGACCATGCTACAAATATCATATTGAAACAGGCGATGAGGTTACACACGAAACGAAATTAGACTTATCCCCCGTGAATTTAATTGAAATCAAAATCTTAAAATGATCAACCATGAACTTTAAAAAAAAATATGGAAACTGGGCTTTGGTTACCGGAGCAACTTCAGGTATCGGTGCTGAGTTAACAAGCCAAATTGCTGCAAAAGGAATCAATATAATATTGGTAGCCCGTAAAGAAAAAGGATTGGAGGAACATTCAACTTTATTGCGGAATCGATACAATATAGAAACAAAGTACATTGCTGCAGATTTATCAACGGAAGAAGGAATTGAAAGAGTAAAAAGAACTCAAGAAGAAATCGGTCTTTTAGTTATCGCTGCCGGATTGGAAGTAAATGGAGCTTTTGAAAGTACACCACTGGAAAAAGAACTGCAGTTGATTCAGGTTAATATTGTTGCTACGCTTCAATTAACACACCACTTCAGTAAGGCGATGATTGACAGGAAAAAAGGAGGAATTCTTTTGATAGCAAGCTTATCAGGTCATATGCCCAATCCCTATTTTTCGAACTATGCAGGTTCCAAAGCATATATGCTGAATTTGGGCGCATCCTTATATGGCGAGTTAAAGCCAAAAGGTGTTGATGTCAGTGTTCTGTCTCCCGGCTTAACCAACACTCCGATGGTTGCAGATAATGGTGTGGACTGGAGTAAAACGCCTATGACAGCAATGGATCCGTCTATAGTTGCCGAAATTGGGTTAAATGGATTGGGCAAGAGCCTACTTTCTGTTCCAGGCGGAAAAAACAAAATGATGGCTTGGATGGCTAAACATTTACCTCTGGAAATGCAGGCAAGAATGAATGAAAAAATGATACGGAAAGCAATAAATACTACAAAACTTTAAAAAAAATATACAATGAAAAATCTACAATAATTAAAAGATAGATTGAAATCAATCAATCAAAAAATCAAGTTTGGAAAGTGTTAGCAGACTTTGGTAATATTTGCCACGGACAGCCCTTGGAGAATCGGGATGTTTTGGAACCGCACAGCTAAAGCAGGACGCAATTGATGGAAGTCGGATAGATAAAGCCTCATCCCGAACCATTCGAGAACTGAAGTTTCCCCAGCCTTTAGGCAATCAAACCTTCCTTGTTTTTGGCGGAAAGTCTGATTCACTATTGACATTATTTCGGCCAAAAACCGGAGACGTTTTGCTGTTCATTGCCCCCGGGTTGCGTTCCTTACCCGGGGCTACCCATATTTGATCCCCATGCGATTATTTTTTAATTCAAATCGGCCACCATCAATATTTAGCCAAATAAATCCTCAGAAATACTCCGATAGAAATAATCATTCCATAAAATGAAATCCCAAATAATAAAAACATCCTGATTAAGGTATTTTTTGTGGGGGAAGAAAAAGGAATTGCCGCCCGAACTGGTTCAGTTGTAAATGGAGGCCCGAAAAAAATAGGAAGGGCCGGAAAAACCGTTAAATTGTACCGGACAACTGAACAGACACATAACAGGCAGATTGGGGTCAGGCCACCAAAAGACCACCGGACCATAAGGGTCCGAACCCAATCTGCCGTACAGTTAGCCTAAATTAGGAATAGACAGGCAAAATAAGAATGATTAAAGACAATAAAATGACCAAAGGATTAAAAATAGTATTGACCATAGGACTCATTATTTTCTTTCAACAATTTGTAAAAGCTCAGGGAAATCAAAATCAACATTTTTTACAAAAAGCAGGTGTTTTGGATAGTCTTTATTCCGAAGTACTAAATGAGCCAAGAAAGATTTATATTCAACTGCCTGCCGGTTATACCCCTGAGAAAAATCAAAAATACCCTGTAGTTTTTATTTTAGATGGAGAAATGTTTCTTCCTACAGTAAATGAAGTGCAAAATTATTATAGCGGTGGTTTTACGCCTGAAATGGTAATGGTCGGTATCTCGAATGATAAAAATAGAGTAAGAGACCTAACCACTTCAACTATAACTACTAAATATGGGATGCCTTTTCATGAAAAAAATGGGGAAGCTGATAATTTTAGGAAATTTATCGAGACAGAACTTATTCCTTTTATAGAAAACAAATATCCGGTTACTGATTATAGAACATTAATTGGTCATTCTTATGGAGGTTTGTTTACTATTTCCACACTAATTAACCAACCCGATTTATTCGCGAATTATTTAGCCATTGACCCAAGTCTGGATTGGGACGACCAAAAACTATTAAACGAGGCACATAAAACAATTGCTACCCGGAATTATGAAAACAAAGCTTTATTTCTGTCTTTAAGTGGGCAATTGCACATGCAGAACCCACAGATTACGATAGACAATGTAATGCAGGATACAACAGATTTCACTTTGTTCGCCCGTTCGAATATTGCCTTTTCAAACATGGTAAAGCAAAATGCTAAAAACAGATTATCTTTAGAATGGAAATTTTACCCAAGAGATATACACGGCACTGTTACTTTTCCATCAATTATGGATGGATTAATCTCTCTTTTTGAATGGTATCAATGGGAAAATACAGATAAATTCAATTCACCTGACACACCAAAAGAAGAGCTTCTCGGTATAATAAAATACAGGGAAAAGAAGCTCAAAGACCATTTTGGATATGCTGAACCTCCTTATCCGGAAGAAATTTTAAATATGTCAGGTTACATGAATATGGATATGGAACAGTTTGAAAAGGCAAAAATGTACTTTGAACTTGCCACTGAGTATTATCCTGAAAGTGCAAATGCCTTTGATTCTATGGCTGATTATTATGAAGCAAAAGGGGACTCTTCTAATGCAATCAAATATGTAACTAAAGCTTTTGAATTAAGTGGTAACGATTACTACAAGAAAAGAATCGAAGGTCTTAAAGTGAAAATGAATAACTGAGGCTGACATTTTGTAAAAGTAATGGCAGGGAAAGTGTTAAACCTGCCTGCCGGTTGACAGGTATCAAGTTTTGTGGCGCCTGCCTTTGCCGGCAGGCAGGCGATCAAACATCACCAAATGATTTATTTGGCTAAAGCCCTTGTAGAATCGGGCTGTTTTGGAACCGTCCAGCTAAAGCAGGACGCAATTGATGGAAGTCGGATAGATGAATAAATCATTAAAGCTCAAAAAAGGGAAATAATCCATAGATTGCTTTTAGGTATCCTGATGCCGCAGTAATTAATCAGATAGAAATATTGAAGGAATAGGATTTTGCAGAAAAAAACCTAAATCATATATTGAAAAAATGTTGAAGAAAATTTTGTTTCCAATAATTGCGATATTCTTGGCCTACAGGTCTTATGAACTCTTAAAGACACTTTGGTTTGCCGAACCCTCGGAACTCATCCTTCCTATCAGAATTTTAATTGCTTTCTTGTTGAATTTATTTATCACAGGAATTTTTGCATTCCCGGGATTCGCCTACAAGACAAATCGAATATTGGGCGAAAATTATTATCGTATCAAGGATCCGGATTTAATCTCCAGATTATCCAAACTCTTGAAGGTGGAATACTTCAAAAAATTTCTTCTCCTTGTATTTTGGGGCAAGAAGGAAAATAGACAGAAATTCTTTGACGGCACCAAATTGGGTTTGGACAATTTTGATTACCAAACCAGGCAATCCGAATTCGGACACTTGGCAGCATTGATTGTTATTCAGATTGTGGTATTTTTTATGTTGTTTAAGGGACATTACGCTATCGCTTTTTTCACCACATTATTAAACTTTATTTCAAATTTTTATCCGGTTTTACTTCAAAGAACTCATAGAATACAGATTTCAAGAATCAGGAACATTTTAAATAGGAAGCCGAACCCATAGCCAGGAATCATTAATTCAATTCCAAGACTCTATTCAATTTCATCAGAAAAAAATATCGCCCCATTTATAAATAAAGATTCGGACGGGGGAGAGGATCGATGAGTGTTTTGGCAGCATCACCGGTATAGAAAGTTCACTTGATAAAGGATTGAAAGAGCGGTAGTAAGATGAATACCGACATCCATAGATGATCTTCCCATTCCTTATAATGCAAAGAAGTAAAAATACCCTGTTCAGGGTATTTGTTGTTTATAGTCAAATGGTTATGTTTAAGAAAATTAAACTGACTTGAGGTATATATATTTCTCCTAAACAGGCCATGAAAAATCATGGGTAATTCATTAAAAGCAAAAAATTAGGTTAGCGGATAACCCAATCAGCTTTACACCGAAATAGAGAGATTTATCCCATAAATTGTATTTATCTACCGTTGAAATTAAGACTATAATCTACCTATGGTCCAAATAGACCCTAACGAAAAAGACCTAGACATTGAAAGGAATTTCTTTTCAGAGAACGTCCCGGTTGAGGAAAGAGCCTCTGTTTTCAATAAACTGTTTTTTCATTATAAAAAAGACTGGCAAAATTCATTTTTGCTTATGCTTCTATTGAGTATAGGTCTGGCTTCTCTTGGACTTTCCGAAAATTCATCTGCTACAATAATTGGAGCAATGATTATTGCACCGCTTGGCCAACCGATTTTAGCTTTAGGCGGTGCCGTTGCATTGGGTTGGAGAATTCAAGCCTTGAGAATGTTTGGAATAATTATTCTTGGGTCGGCAAGTTCTATTTTAATAGCCTACCTCATTGGCTTGACTTTGCCTGATTTAACTCCCAATAAAGAAATGTTGATCAGGACATCACCGGATTTGCGGGATCTTGGAATTGCAGTAATGGCAGGGGCTGCAGGTGCCTGGGGGTATTACCGAAGTGAATTTTCAACCATATTGTCGGGAGTGGCAATTGCCGTGGCTTTATTGCCCCCACTTTGCACCTGCGGCATCATGCTTGAGCAGGGGCATTTTATATTAGCTTATGGAAGTATTTTATTGTTTGTTACCAATCTTATAGGAATAATTTTTGCCACAATTTTAATCTTTTTTGTACTTGGGATTAAAAATGCCCAAAGCCGAAAAAGATTTTACAAAGGAACAATTGCAACTATCATTCTTGGAGCAATTATCATCCTCCCACTGACTATTAATTACCAAAAGTTTAATTCAGGAATTCTGTTCCATGCTTCCATTTATGAAAAAGCAGGTAAAGTTTGTGAATTATCCGTAAATTCTCCTGTTATTAAGGAGTTATCTATTCAAGGAACCGGAGTCATCATTGCAATTGATCCATTTCCAAATGATAAAGAAGAAGAACAAAGACTCAAAACTGAATTGGAACGGTCAACAGGCTTACAGGTTTTTCTTAAAAGCTCTGCTTTATGAGAATGTTCTATTTAGAATAAAAATGTTTAACAGCTTGAATATGGTAATATCGAAAAGAGAGGTAAAACTGATTTCAAGGCAGGCAAGTCTAAAGAGATGCTTCGGATGAAGATGGAAGAGTTAAAACACATATTGGAAAATGACCCAAGTGTCAAAATAACAAGCTTTAAAAAAGGCGATATTTTACTACAGACCGGCGGTTCAAGTGCCCATCCGGTGCTTTGAGCTTAATCAGGCTTCAAGAGCACTGGGGTGCAAGCAGAGTATAGCGGGATTTTTCAGACCAAAACCTACTTAAAATCTATGAAAGAAATCATATGGAACCAATTTGGAGCAAGTATAGATATGCTGATCAATGTGATTTCAAATTGCCCTGACAATTATTTTGAGCGAAATCCGAGGTTTTATTTTATAGCCTTTCACAGTGCCATTTTTTTGGACTACTATGCGACATTGCCACCGGGCAATTTTTCGCCGCTACTTTCTTTTACCCAAAAAGGACCGGAAGACAGACCCAAAGAAGCTATTGATGATTCAATACCTGACAAAATTTACAGCAAAGAAGAATTGGTAGACTATCTCAAACAAAGCCGTGAAAAATGTAAACAACTGGTTCTGTCTTTGACTGATGAAAAATTAAATGAAAGGTTTAAAGAAGGAGACGGCCCAAATGATATGGACTATCCGATTTTGGAAATTCTACTCTATAACATGAGACACACGCAACACCATACCGCCCAATTAAATCTGCTCTTAAGACAAGATCTTGACCAACATATGGAATGGTCATTCCGGGCAGGAGATATCGATAGTTGATGAATAGCAACAAAATCGGCTTTATTTTATAATTTTTTTCATGAGGGTGTAATAATTCTGCGACTTGGGCCACTAAACAGGTAAAGAATTAATTATGACACTCAAAAATGCAATCAACCTATTCAACCGTTTAGGATCCGAGACGACCAAAAAGTCTGAAATTAAGGTGTACAGGGATTTTATCAGGATTCTTACCCATCTGGAAAATAGAAGCTTTACCAAGTCTGAAGTTCAATCCATAGAGAAGGAACTCGATGCTTTGGCTTTAAACACCAATACCTCAAAAGGCATCAAGCATTTTAAAAATGCACTTCAGCGTTTTAAAAAGTATTTGGCAGAAACTTTTTCTTTAATTGCCAAAGGGTACTACATCATCCTGGGTATTATCCTTGGGAGCGCTATAGGGTTACTGTTTGGAATTATATTACTTTCCAGTCTGGAGCGTTCTTTGGGTATTTCTCTAGGGGTTTCAGTCGGAACACTAGCCGGAATAATCATAGCAACTTATCTGGAATCACAGGCCAAAGCTTCGGGAAACCTGATATAAAAAACTGAAAATTAAAAGCTTGAGCAAGGACTTCTATACCATATCGATCAAGCCTTATGCGGCCATCATCATAAAGATATGTAGGGCATATACAAATTCCCAGGAAGACTTTGAAGATTACTATCAGGAGGTGTGCTTACAAATCTGGAGAACCAGAAACAACTTCCGGGGGCAATCCGAATGGTCTACTTGGGTGTATAGGCTGGCTTTGAATGTGAGTTTGACCATGCTGAAAAAAAAGAAAAACAATCAGCAGCTTTTTAATTCTGAATTTCTGCCCAACGAATTGGCAGAAAGTACTCAGGCATTTCCGGATGAAGCCCTCAATCAATTGTATGATGCCATTAAAAGTTTATCTGAAGTAGATAGGGGAGTAATATTACTTTACCTGGACGAAAAGTCTTATCAGGAAATAGCCGAAATCACTGGTACAAATGCCAACAATGTCGGTGTCCGGATCAAACGAATTAAAGAACGATTAAAAAAAATATTAGATGGAAAAGTCGATTGAATCAATATGGAAACAGGGGTTTTTGAATAACGATGCTTTAGTGGCCCCAAAAGTGAATGATCTCTATAACCGTAAGTCGATACACCTAATAGAAAGATTCAAGAAGATGTTCCAGATGAATATATGGGGGATCATCATCGGTGCTGTGATCCTGTTTGTCGGTTCCTACCTTATAGGTGCCCTGATAGCAGGCAGCATTTTATTCATTATGTTGATTTATATCGCTTATACTGCCTACTTTGAACTAAAGACTTTAGAAGGGATTGATAAGGGACAAAGCAGTTATTTTTTTCTAAAATCATTTAAAGATTGGATTGATCAGTCTATCGACCGCTATGGCAAAATGTACCGGGTAGTCTATCCTCTTCTGCTACTTACCTTTTACTTCGGGATTTGGATGTCGGATGTTTTTGCCGGCATGAGAGAACTTGTAGCAGAGCGCACAACTGATTTAATTTTCGGGTTCCATACCTACACCACACTGGTCATAATTGTTGTAGCTATCTTAATGAGCGTATTCAGTAAGCGGATTCATAAGGAGGATGTTGGCGCGCTTTATGGGGGAATAATGAAAAAGCTGGAGGATGCGCTTGCTGAAATGGAAGAACTGAGAGATCAGCATTCTATATAGAATTCTTAATTTGCGATTAAGTCTAACTAATTAGTCGAACTTTATAAACCGTGACCAAAAACCAATCGAAAAAAAATCTCAGAATAATATTCATAGTTGCAAGCATCAGCTCCTTGTACTTCGTGCCTTGGATTTTGGTAAAGGCTTGGATTTTACCGTTACCTGATACCGTTCAAGAGCAATTAGAGCAAGGTATAGATTATGGATTTGATGGAATGATTGTTTACGTGGACCAAGCGGGAAATCCACCGGAGTTTTATGCGGCAGGCTGGCATGACCGAAAAAATAAAATACCTGCCTATCCACAAGCCTTATTCAAGATTGCCAGCATTACCAAGTTATATATTGCTGCGGCTACCGCAAAATTGGTAAATGAAGGACGTTTGTCATTAGATACAACACTCGCAGATTACTTCCCGGAACTTGCAGTGCGAATTGAAAATTCTGAAAAAATAACCTTGAGAATGATGCTGCAGCATCGGAGTGGCATACCCGATTTTGTAAACCATCCTGATTATTGGACTAAACCGCCAAAGGATAAACAGGAAACCCTTGAATACGCCCTCGATCTACCGGCAGACTTCCTGCCAGGTGAAGGTTATGGTTATTCAAATACCAATTATATGCTGATTTCTGACCTCTTTGATAAAACCTTGGGTTATAGCCATCAGCAATATATCAAGGAGGAAATCCTGATACCAATGGGGCTGAAAAATACCTTTGGTAGCTTGCATGAAGTGGATATAGCAGAAGTGATGAGTGGCTATTATGTTGGTGTTGACACCGATTTCAAAACTGAAGATACTGGCTTGATGTTGGCTACAGCAGAAGATGTGGGGATTTTCTTACGTGCATTAAATGACGGTTCGCTGTTTAATGAAGGTGAACAGGAAATCTATTCCTCCATTTATGTGTATGAACATACTGGTCTACTTCCTGGCTATCAGAGTATTGCCAAATACCACAAAGACCTGGACATGGTTGTCATCCAATTCAATAATACAAGCAATTTTGACGGATATAACTGGAATTTAGCGGAAATCATTTATAGCAGGATTGTCAGCATATTGAGGAATAAAGAAAGATAAAGACCCTAAATTGTGTTTTTCAATCGTGAGGGTGAAATAAAAGATAATGAAACGAATTCTTGTAACCGGGGCAACAGGAAACATTGGACTTGAAGTCGTCCATTATTTGAATGTGTTGAATTCGGATAGTGAGATTATTGCGGCTGTACGTGACATTGCTGATGCCAAGCTGAAATTCCCGGATGCCGTAAACCTTCAATTCAGACAGTTTGATTTTGAGAATCCGGATACTTTTTCGGCTGCTTTTCATCTGGTTGATGTGCTGTTTTTGCTCAGGCCACCGCAAATTTCAGAAGTTGACAGATTCTTCCGCCCCCTTTTGCTTGCAGCTAAGGCGAACGGCATCAGGAACGTGGTATTTCTTTCAGTCCAAGGGGCAGAGAAAAGCAAGGTAATTCCACATAACAAAATTGAAAACCTGATCCAGCAACTTGAATTCAACTACATTTTTGTCAGGCCGAGCTATTTTATGCAAAACCTCACGACAACATTGCTTCCTGAAATTGTAAAACAAAAAAGCATTACCCTGCCTTCAGGTAAAGCAAAATTTAATTGGATTGATGTCAAAAATATCGGGGAAGTTACAGCTTACCTTATTTTAAACTTTGGCAAATATCAAAACAGGTCTTTTGAGATAACAGGAACAGAAAACAAGAATTTCGCTGAAGTAGTAGATTTGATGAGTGAAATAACCGGAGAAACCATAAGCTTTCAAAGCATCAACCCGATCCGTTTTTATTTCAAAAAGAGAAAAGAAGGAATTGCAAGCGGATTTGCAGCGGTGATGACCATCCTTCATTTTTTGCCGCGGTTTCAAAAAGAACCGGATATTTCAGATAACTTTCAAAAGCTCACAGGTAAGAAACCAACTTCAATACGGGAATTTATTGCAAGAGAAAAGGAAAAATTAACGGGAATCCAACAATAGGAACAGTGCATTCTTAAACGGCAAAACAGGCCCATAAAAAATTCATTGTCAAGGGCATGGAATTCAGACCATAATAAACTACTATTAAGAAATTTTATTCCAAAATAATCAAAACAAATTATGCTGACAGCAATCAATCCCAAATTGCCTATGCGTGACAAAGCAGTCACTAAAGACTATTACCTGAACAAATTGGGTTTTCAAACCTTTGGCGACAAGGACTATGATGGATATTTAATGGTTGCTAAGGACTCCATTCAAATTCACTTTTTTGAATTCAAAGACCTTGACCCAAAAGAAAACTATGGACAGGTTTATATCAGAACAGATAACGTTGATAAACTTTATCAGACCTTGCTGGACAGCAAAGTTCCCATTCACCCAAACGGGAAATTGGAGACAAAACCTTGGGGTCAAAGAGAATTTTCCTTACTTGACCCGGACAACAACTTACTGACTTTCGGACAAGGTATAAAATGAAAGGATTTGATGTCAGATGCCAGGAAACCAATCTAAAGTTCGGGAATCAGGTATTTCGACAAAACTAAATCAGGAATTGCAAGAGAATGGATTTCAAATCCTTAAATTTAAACTATGGGCCATTCTCACGGACATTCAGGTGGTACTAAAAACCTGAAAATCGCTTTTTTTATTAATATTGGTTTTACCGGATTGGAAATTATTGCCGGCTTTTTTACCAATAGCATAGCCATTATTTCTGATGCACTGCACGATTAAGGCGATAGCCTTTCTTTAGGGTTGGCCTGGTATCTCGAGAAAAAAGCTTCAAAAGAAGACGCAACAAACAAATTCAGCTTTGGCTATACCCGCTTTCGATTATTTGGTGCATTGGTAAATGCAATTGTACTCATCCTTGGTTCTGTTTATATCATCTTTGAAGCGATAGGAAGATTTCAGCATCCCGAGCCGGTAAAATCCTTATGGATGATGGGTATCGCCGTGATTGGCGTGGTTGCCAACGGTTATGCAGCTTGGCGAACCAGGGGGGCAAAATCTTTGAATGAAAAGGTCATCAGCTGGCATCTGCTTGAGGATGTTTTTGGATGGGTTGCAGTACTTGTTGTTTCAATTATTCTTCAGTTCAAAGACTGGTATTTTCTTGATCCTGCCCTTTCTATTGCGATTTCATTATTTATTCTGTACGGAGTTGGCAGAAGATTATGGGACACCATCTATCTGCTTTTACAGGGAGTTCCCGAAAATATCGATTTGGAGGAAATCAGATCAAAACTCAAGGAAGTAAGCCATGTGCGGTCCATTCATCACACCCATATTTGGTCTTTGGATGGAGAGCATCATGTACTTACCACACATCTTGTACTGGAGAATATTTCCGAATTTTGCCAAATAGATCAAGTCCGGCAAAGTGCCTTGGAAGCTTTGAAAGAATATGGTTTTCACCATTATACCATACAAGTAGAATTGGATCCTAAAACCTGTAAATTGAATGATGAAAATACCTGATTTCAGTAAAACCGGGGAACCAATGGTAGAAAATGGGAAAGGAAAAAGCAAAGAACCGATTTTCGTGATTCAAAAACACGATGCCAGCCACCTTCATTATGACTTCAGAATTGAAATAGACGGAACCCTGAAATCCTGGTCTGTACCTAAAGGGCCGAGCACAGATCCAAAAGAAAAGAAATTGGCTATTCCTACCGAAGACCATCCGATGGACTATGCGGACTTCGAAGGAGTGATTCCTGAGGGGCAATACGGAGGAGGAACAGTGATGATTTGGGATAAAGGAACATTCGAAAACATAAAAAAAGATGACAAAGGAAAGCCAATGTCGCTCAAAAAATCTTTTGAAGAAGGTACCGTAGAAATATATTTAAGGGGGCAAAAGCTACAAGGCGGCTATGCCCTGATCAAAATGAATCAAGGAACAATGAAAGGAAATTGGCTCCTGATCAAAATGGATGACGATAAGGCAGATGCCCGTCGAAATCCAGTCAATACGGAAAACAAAAGCGTAAAAACAGGGCGAACCATGGAAGAAATAAAAAAAGAAGCAGGGGAGGACTGAATACACCCATAATCTTACGGGTAGAATTTATAAAAGAAAAACCCAAATGAAAATCGAGGAAGTAGAAATATCGAATCCCGAAAAATTAATTTTTCCGGGAAAGAAAATCACAAAGCTGGACATGGTGAAATACTATGATAAAGTTGCTGACAAAATGTTGCCTTTTCTAAAAGACCGGCCCTTGACCTTGCAGCGATTTCCGGATGGAATTGATCAGGATGGCTTTTATCAGAAAAATGCTTCGGATTATTTCCCGGATTATATTGAAACCATTGCCATAAAAACAGAAGAAGGAACCAACACCCAAGTGATCTGCAACAACAGGAAAACCCTGATTTATCTGGCAAATCTGGGGACGGTAAGCTTCCACATCTGGCTGGCGAAAAAGGAGGATTTATTTAAGCCTGATAAAGTGGTTTTTGATTTGGATCCGCCAAAAGATTCTTTTAAAAAAGTAAAGGATGCTGCTGGAAAAATAGGGGAATTCCTTCGTAAAGAGGGAATTGAACCCAAACTCATGACCTCAGGTAAAAGCGGATTTCATATCTGGTATTCCGTAAAACCCGACAAAAACTTTGATGACAGACGTAAAGAAGCCAAAGCATTGGCGAATAAAATGGAAGAAGAATATCCCGATTTGCTGACCACTGCCATCAGAAAAAACAAGCGGGAGAATAAAGTTTTCATTGATTACCTAAGAAATGCTTATGGTCAGACTTCGGTTTGTCCTTATTCCCTGCGCCCCATACAATCCTGCGGAGTGGCTACACCTTTGGAATGGGAGGAACTGGCAACAATCGAAAAAGCCGATCAGTATACTCTTACAAATCTTTTTAGGCGCCTTGGACAAAAAAAATAATCTATCTTATACTCCTATTTTAGCAGATTTTCAGGTTTCTTCTCCCTAAATCATCAAATTACTATGATATCTAGGTCGAAGCTTATGAGCAATTTGGAAATACCCGGATAGCCATCGAAAACTTTAAAAAATCGCTCGAATTAAATTCAGGTAATGAAAGGCCAGATAAAACATTAAAGAATTGAACAAGGAAAAAAAGATACTATTGAAAATAAAAGCATAGAAACTTCGGATTAGCTTATTATATTTATTCATTACCCCATCAAAATATCAGAAAACAAACAAGTTCTAGGTAAATAAACCAGTGTAATATGTCAACCAAGCTAGCCAAAGGAGAACCATTTTTTTACTATTTCAGTGGCGTTCTTCTGATTACAGTAGTATTTGCATTCGGAATGAATATCCTGCTCAGGAATTACCACTTGGACTCTCCTATGCCCTTAATAATCGCTCATGGGATAGCAATGCTTTTGTGGTATGTTATTCTCTTTTGGCAAACCAGGCAAATCCGGGTGAATAATCTTAAAAATCATATGCAAGTGGGGCTGATGACCATCGTTCTTGCGATTATAATAATTATATCCGGGGTCATGATTGCTATAAGCAACTTCAAGGGAGAAGGAGAAGCGCTTACTCTTTTTGGTAACTTTTCAGGTTTATTTGTTTTTGGGATTTTATATGTTTTTGCTTTAAAAAACAGAATGCAATCAGCTATTCATAAAAGACTTATGATCGTAGCATCTATTGCAATGCTATCACCTGCTTTGGTCAGAATATTAAGAATATTTGAGATCAATGATTTTGTAACCTTACCTTTTTGGCTGCTATACATGGCTGCTTTGCCAATTTATGATTATAAAAAGTTTAATAAAGTGCATAAGACCACATTGTTAGCAACAGGGTTTCTTCTATTAATCTTATTCGGCGGTGCACCAATAGGAATGTCGGAAGGTTGGTCCAGCTTGATGGAATCCATATTCAGAAGTAATTGAAGATATAACTCAGTTTTATTTTTAGATAGAATTACCGGAGTGGAAATGATTTTCTGATCAGATTTAAATATAGCAGATACTATCTGATCAAACAGAGAGATATACCCCATGAATGGCAGCTGTGCCACCCATTGGTCGTAAGACCAAAAAAAAATCCTTAAAATCTATCCATTCTCCTGCAATTTGTATCCATTTACATTTTTGGATCCAAGCATATTTGTTGTATGATTTTTAACAAATCAAATAATACAACCATGATTTAAAAACCTTTCTTGGAAGTAAATGATAAATAACCCATTTCTAAGGGAGAGGATTTCAATTCTTTACACAATTTAAAACTACAAATATGGAATTAATAAATCACAGCATCCAATGGGTCAAAGGCGAGGTCTTACAAGGTAGAATTGGCTTTGCTGCAGGCATTTTGATCGCTTTGGCTTTTCTTTATTTTGCCGATTTTGAACAATCGTTTTATAAGGGAATGATTTTGCCAATGGTAATTTTACAACTCGTCTTATTAGGTTATAGCGGTTTCCAAATGGTCATGCGACCCAAACATATTGAAAAGGTAAGGCAGGAAATTCAATTAAATCCAGCAAATGCAGTGAATATGGAACTGGAGAAATCCAAAAAAGATGATAAAATATTCAGCATAATAAGAATTGTTTGGGCCGGACTGTTTGTGGTTTCCCTGATTTTATTTTTTATATTGAAAAGTGAGTTTTTTAAAGGAATGGGTTTGGGATTTGTGGTCTTCTTTGGAATAGCATTTATTTTCGATTCCTTTTTACATTACAGATTAAAAACTTATTTAACTGCCTTGCAGCAATTAGCGTAATATTGATTATGGAAAACCCCGTCAGCCACATTAAAACCATCTCAGAACTGCATAATATTTTTGGTTTATCAAAACCCAAACACCCTTTGGTTTCTGTGGTAAGACATTCGGATATGCATATTGACAGTGTTTTCAGCAATCAGCGATTTAGCTTGGATATGTATATTATATCGCTTAAAGGCAATCAGGAAGCCACTTTGAAATATGGCAGAAACACCTACGACTTTCAGGAAGGGTCTATGGTTTTTATTGCCCCCAATCAGGTGATTGCCTCAAGTTCTTCTGATTTTTCAAAAACCCAAGATGAATGGACTATCATAGTGCATTCCGATTTTATTCAGCGTGTCGGCCTGCAAGACAGTATTCGGCAGTACCGGTTTTTTGACTATGAAGAAAGGGAATCCTTGCATTTATCAGACGATGAGAAAAAATCACTCACAGAAATCATCCATAAAATTGAGGCCGAGTATCACCAACGCATAGATAAACACACCGATGAAATAATCGCCATCAATTTGGAATCCTTGCTCAAATATTGTCTCCGGTATTACGAACGGCAGTTCATCACCCGAAAAACCCTGAACAAAGGTCTACTCATTCAATTTGAAAATTTTTTAAATAACTATATGCATGCCGAACTTGCTGAAAAAGGAATACCAAGCGTAACGCAATGTGGTGAAGCACTTAACCTTTCACCCTATTATTTGAGTGACTTACTCAAAGCCGAAACTGGAAAAAGTGCCAAAGAGCATATTGATTTAGCTTTGATAAATAGGGCCAAAAACCGCTTACTGCAATCCAACGAGAGCGTCAGCGAAATTGCCTATGGATTAGGTTTCGATTATCCCAACCATTTCAGTAAATTGTTCAAATCCAAAACAGGAATGAGTCCCAAAGAATTTAGGACTTTAAATTGAGCGGCTGAAAAATGAAGAAACCAGAACAAATAGATGTAATTGCCCTAATGCCGGAGCTGGATAAGATGCTTTTCAAGTTATTGGAAGGATTATCTGTCGAAGATTGGGAAAAACCAACTTTAGCACCTAATTGGAAGGTGAAAGATGTTGCTGTCCATTTATTGGATGGAAATTTGAGAACGCTTTCCATGTTGCGTGATGGATATTATGGGGAGACTCCTGAATCGGTAAATTCCCATGAAGATTTAGTAAACTTTCTCAATGGTTTGAATGCGGATTGGGTAAAGGCAACAAAAAGACTTAGCCCAAAAGTTATCATTCAATTATTGAAAATATCAGGAAAAGAATACTGTGATTTCCTGGCAACCTTAAATCCTGATGATAAAGCTGAATTTTCAGTGGCTTGGGCGGGTGAAAACGAATCGAAAAACTGGTTTCATATAGCAAGGGAATATACTGAAAAATGGCATCATCAACAGCAGATTAGACTTGCTGTAGGTGAGGAAAAGGTATTGTTGGAAGAAAAATGGTACTTGCCATATTTGGACACTTCAGTCAGAGCGCTTCCACATCATTATCGTAAGGTTGAAGGAAAGGATAAAGATTTGGTCAAATTTACTTTTTGTGGGCAAACAGAAAAAAGTTGGTTTTTGTATTTTAACAAAGGTTGGGAGTTATATACCTCTTCAAGTCAAGAACCCATTTGCGAAGTTAAAATAAGAGATGATTGTGCTTGGAAAATATTTACCAAAGGTATGAGGAGAGAGGAAGCGATTTCAAACTCAGAAATAATCGGAGATATAAAACTTGGCGAGAAAATATTTGATATGATTGCTGTAATGGCATAGGTAAAGAAAAACCATATACAAAACGAAGTTATAATTTATGGCGTGTTTTAAGATAAAGTTTTTTTTACCTTACTTATCAGGGGTTCAATACAATCAAAAAAATGATAGCTGTGAATAAAAAAATATTTCTTACGTTGGCCGGTTTCCTTTTTCTGGCGATACTTTCAGGAAATAATTTCCATGACCTTACAAAAATCGGCAACATGGGTAATCTAAAAACCTCACCAGGACTGGCTGGTGGCTTGCGAATGTGGGATCATGGCAAGTTGCAGGTTAGTCCAAATAGAAGGTACCTGGAGCATGCAGATGGCACGTCTTTTCTGTGGATTGGAGACACCGCATGGGAAATCTTTTATCGTCTCCGATCCTCTAATCCTGAAGGCCATGACATTGAGGAATATTTTCAAGATAGGAAAAATAAGGGCTTTACCTTAATCCAGGCAGTACTAATCGAAGAGCTTGACTACAAGAAAGGAAGGGGATGCGCTGAAAATGGCAGCACGCCATTTGTTAACATGGATCCGGGAAAAAGGGTGGAGGCTTACTGGAATTGGGTTGACCATGTAGTTGAGAGAGCACAGGAATACGGTTTATACATGTGCATGCTTCCTGCATGGGGTAACTGGGTAAATGATCAGGCCATTTTCAATAGAGAGAACGCATATGATTACGGAGTATTTCTGGGGGCTAGATATAAGGATAGCCCGAATATCATATGGATGCTGGGAGGCGACAGACATGTCAACGAAAACCAGAAAGCGATTTGGAACAGCTTGGCAGCAGGTATAAAAAGCGAGATTGGCGATAATTTTCTGATGACCTTCCACCCGGCAGGAGCTAAATCAAGTTCAATGGATTTTCATGATGAACCCTGGCTGGATTTCAATAACTTCCAGAGTGGTCATCAGATGGATGGAAATAATTCATGGAATCTGGCTATTGCGGATTGGGAAAGAACACCTACAAAGCCAACCCTGAACAGCGAGCCTGGCTATGAAGGCATTGTAGAGAAATTCTGGGAAAGTTGCGATAACCCAAGGTTTATTGATTATGATGTCAGGAAAGATGCTTATCGCTCCTTACTGGCGGGGAGCTTTGGGCACACTTACGGCCACAGCAGCATCTGGCAAATGCTAAGACCCGGTGACACTCCTGTAGCATGTGCTGATCCGGATGTGAATTGGTATGATGCCATTCACTCCATCGGGTCATCACATATGACACATATCGGTAATCTGTTAAAATCAAGACCTGCCGACCGATGGAGAGAGGAATCGCTTGTAGTGGAGGGGATGGGTTACGGCAAGGACCGAATGGGAGCATCAAGAGGAGATGACTTCGCCTTCATTTACTTCCCGGCCCCTATTATAAGAACGATTCAGATGAACAAGATCAGTGGTAGCAGGGTAAATTGCTACTGGTACAATACCAGGACAGGCGAAAGTAACCTCATAGGGACTTATAAAAACTCAGGAACAAGAACTTTCTCTTCGCCTGAGGGCCTTGATTGGCTTCTTGTAATTGATGATGCAGATGCCGGATATTCCCCACCTGGAATGTCCGACATTTGGTATCATTAGGGATTTGGCGTATACATGACATATCTTGGATAACAATGCCTTGATAAACAGCGATAACCTATTCGGATCTATTGACCGCTTAAGAATAAAGAAATGGTAAATCCAAAGCAGATCGGTTATCTCTGATTGAAAGCCCTGAGTTTGACCTGGGTAAATTTTCTTTTGGTATCCAGGGGAAAATCCCCTTTCATCATCCAATCATAATAGGAGGGTTCTTCTTTGAGAACCTGCTCAATGGTTTTTCCTTTGTGTTTGCCGAAGTTGAAGCATTCTACACCATCCTCATTAAAGATAAACCTACCTGCCAGGTCCACCATTTTCTCGTTGAGGATGCTGTGGATTTTTTTCATGTCATTCTCAAAGATCCCCAGTTTGTTTCCCTGTAAATCTTCAGCTTCTGCTCCATTATAAAGGGAAATTTGTGCCTTAAAAACCTCATAAGAAGCGATGGTGTCAGCCTCGGCGCTGTGCGCATTTTCCAAGGTTTGGCCACAATAAAACTTGTAAGCAGCTGCTAGATTCCTTTTTTCCATCATATGGAAGATTTTTTGGGAATCCAGGATATTTCTTTTCTCTATATCAAAATCGATTCCTGCCCTCAAAAACTCCTCGACCAATAAAGGAATGTCAAACTTCAGCACATTGAAGCCTGCCAAATCGGCTCCTGTCAGAAATTGATGGTATTCTTTTGAGATTTCTTTAAATGTAGGGGAGTCTTTAACATCCTCATCAAAAATACCGTGAATGGCTGATGTTTCTTTGGGAATAGGAATAGTGGGATTGATCAAAGAAGTTTTGATTTCTTCTTTCCCGTCGGGGTAAACTTTCAAAATCGATATTTCCACAATCCTGTCTGTGGAAATATTCGTTCCGGTAGATTCCAGATCAAAAAAAGCAACGGGGTTTCTTAAATTTAAATTCATCATTTTTGGCTTTGATTTATTGTGTTTTTTAGTTGAGATAGATCCATGTCGTCATAATTGCCCGAACTCATCAATAGAAGGTTTGCTTGCCTATAATCCTGTGATTCAAGAAAAACTTTGAGTTGGTCAATATCTGTGAAAAGCTTTAGGTCATTTCTTTTGAAGGCATCCCTCAGGGTGTCTTCATCCATTAACTCCAGCTTTTTCAAAGATACGGCTTTTGGGTTTAAATAAATAACCGCCACATCTGCCTCATCAAAGGTGTGGGCATAATTATTGACAAAGTCTTTGTTTAAAGAACTGTAAGTATGTAATTCCTGTACGGCAATTAATTTTCTTTCCGGAAATTGATTTTTTACCGCATTCACCGTTGCTTGCAATTTGGATGGTGCATGTGCAAAATCTCTATACAAAATGGATTGATCTGATTTCGCCAATACTTCCTGTCTTTTGGCAGCTCCTTTGAATTCCTGAACGGCCTCATAAAACTGCTCCTTCGTCAATCCAAGACTCAGGCATACTTCCAATGCCCCTTGCAGGTTTTGAAGGTTATGTTCACCAAAGACAGTGATAGCGATATCGCCGGAATCAGTCAGCAGGTAAGTAATTCCTTCTTTTATTTTATAAGGATGGGCTTTGTACGGGATCAGGTTATCTATTTTTCCTTTGGACTTTTGTCCCAGTTCGTCGACAATCGGATCCTCAGAACAATAGATAAAGTAGCCTTGCTGCGGAGTCATCTCCACCAGTTTTTCAAATTGTTCCCTATAAAAATCAAAGGTTGGAAACACATTGAAATGATCCCAGGCTATTCCGCTCATCAGGAGGATATCGTGGTGATAATGGAAAAACTTAGGCCTTCTATCCAAGGGGGAAGTCAGGTATTCATCCCCTTCTATGATAATGACCGGAGCATTGGACAATTTGACCATCAGGTCAAAACCTTCAATCTGTGCGCCCACCAGGTAATCAAATTCTTTTTGATGAAACTTCAGCACATGGAGAATCATGGAGGTGATACTGGTTTTGCCATGAGAACCGGATATGACCACTCTTTTCTTGTCCTTGCTCTGTTCATAGATAAATTCAGGAAAAGAGAAGATGGGGATGTTCAGGTCTTTGGCCTTTTGGAGTTCTGGATTTTCGATTCGGGCATGCATACCCAAGATAATGCCATCGAGGCCTGCATGGATTTTTTCCGGGAACCAACCTTTTTCTTTCGGTAAGATGCCTGCTTTTTCCAAACGGGTCCTGGAAGGTTCGTAAATTTCATCATCAGAACCGGTCACTTGGTAGCCTTTGGCTACCATGGAAAGGGCCAGGTTATGCATCACGGCTCCACCGATAGCAATAAAATGATATTTCTTGGTCATAAGTATTCAACAAAGCCCAAAAGTAAGAAATGATTTTTTGGAGAGACCTCATCAACTATTTATTTTTCAAATTTTCTGGATTATCCAGATGAGAAGATTTATTTTTTTCTTTAATAAGAAATAAGTGATCTATAGAAAAAGATAATACAAGGAAAGAAAAGACGTTTTAGATAGGGGCTTGATTATCTTTTGATTGGACAAATTGTGAATAACTCGTTAATAAATTGTTCAAAAACATTGATTCAAAGAGGCTACATTTGTGGTTATGACGGACAATAAATCTATAGGAAAGGACAGAATAGTTGGAAAAAGAAAACCTGATTTGGGTAGCCCAATGGGCATGGGAAAATTACCTCCTCAGGCTATAGATTTAGAAGAAGCGGTGCTTGGTGCCCTGATGCTTGAAAAAGATGCCCTGACAGCTGTAGTGGATATTTTGAAACCGGAGAGCTTTTACAAGGAAGCCCATAAGGTGATTTTTTCAGCCATTCTCGACCTCTTTTCTGACAGTCAGCCCATCGATTTATTGACTGTCACCAATCAGCTGAGAAAGAAAGGACAGCTGGAAATGGCCGGTGGCGCATTTTTCATCACTGAACTTACTTCCAAAGTTTCCTCTGCTTCCAATATCGAATACCACGCCCGAATCATTACCGAGCAATCCATGAAGCGGGAAATTATTTCCATTTCATCTGAAATCCAAAGAGAGGCCTTTGAAGATACTACTGATGTTTTTGAGCTTTTGGATAAAATGGAGCAATCTCTTTTTGAAATTTCCGAAAAGAATATCAGGAAAAATTATTCTGATATGCGTTCGATTTTGAAGGAAGCCATTGTCGAATTGGAATCCAAAAAAGGACAGAAAGATGGACTTACGGGTGTTCCAAGTGGTTTTACTGCGCTGGACAGAGTTACCTCAGGCTGGCAAAAATCAGATTTGGTGATTATAGCAGCCAGACCTGCCATGGGTAAGACGGCATTTGTGTTATCCGTATTAAGAAATGCTGCAGTGGACCACAACCGACCGGTGGCCATTTTTTCTTTGGAAATGTCTTCTATCCAGCTGGTCAATCGTCTGATTTCTTCAGAGGCTGAGCTGGATTCAGATAAAATCAAAAAAGGAAATCTTGCCGATTATGAATGGGAGCAACTTGTCCATAAGACCGGTAAACTATCCAAAGCTCCTTTATTCGTAGATGATACTCCTGCACTTTCAATTTTGGAATTGAGGGCAAAATGCAGAAAGCTAAAAGCCCAGCATGATATTCAGTTGATTGTGATTGATTACTTGCAGTTGATGTCGGGTGACTCCAAATCAGGAGGAGGCGGTAACAGGGAACAGGAGATTGCAAGTATTTCCAGAGCTTTGAAGAAGATTGCCAAGGAATTGAGTGTTCCGGTGATAGCGCTTTCTCAGCTTTCGCGGGCGGTAGAAACCAGGGGCGGCGATAAAAGGCCGCAGCTTTCTGATTTGAGGGAATCGGGTGCCATCGAGCAGGATGCAGATATGGTCATGTTCCTGTACCGTCCCGAATATTACGGCATCACAGAAGATGAGGACGGCGCATCCACAGCCGGAGTGGGAGAAGTAATCATAGCCAAACATAGAAATGGATCCTTGGACAATGTCAAACTCAGATTTATCGGCAAATACACCAAGTTCACGGATTTGGAAGTGAATATTCCCTACAAATCACAGGACCCACTCTATGGGCACAAGTTTCCAAGTGGAGCAGGAGGTCAGAATTTTGATTCAAGCAATATGATCCGGGTGCAGAGCAAAGCCAATGGAGGTGATTATGATGAGCCCTTCCCAGGTGGTTTGGGGAGTAATAAGCCGGCGCCTTTTTGAGTTTAAGACACAGGACTTAAGACACAAGATACAAGACATAAGATTCTAGACTGGGTAATCCTAAATGTTGAAGGATATTGGAAGTAATAGCATATTCTCAAAAACTTCCCACTTAATCGATGTCATTTTCAAACAGGAAATTCTGATAGCTGTTCTTTAATTCTTTAAGGGTTTTGTCATTGTTTTGTTCCTCGGCGAGTCTGATGCCGCTTTCAAAAATTTCTTTGGCTTTATCTATATCGCCCTCAGATGCAAAAAAACCGGCAGCATGATAATAGGTGGGTAAGTAAACCTTATGCTCCATAAGGAGTTTATTGAAGTAGAATTTTGCCAGGTCCGGATCACTTTCCTGGTGCTCCAAGGCCAAGGCGTACCAATTAAAAGGATTAGTCGGATCTTGTTCGGCAAAAGATTTCAGCATTTCGATACGTGACAATTTGCTCATGAATTCTTTTTTTAATTATGGCCTTATGACTAAATTCACGCAATTTAAAAATAAATAACCTAAATATACATAATGAAGATTCTTGTTTGTATTACCCATGTACCGGATACCACATCCAAAATTCAGTTTACAGATAGCAATACCAAATTTGATAAAACCGGTGTTCAATTTATCATAGGACCTTACGATGATTATGCATTGGCCAGGGCAGTTGAACTCAAAGAGCAGCTGGGAGCAAGTCTTACTGTGCTGAATGTGGGAGAAGCAGAAACTGAACCCACATTGAGGAAAGCGCTCGCTATCGGTGCTGATGATGCCATCAGAATAAATGCCTTTCCAAAAGATTCCCTTTTTGTGGCCAATCAGATAGCAGGCATTGCAAAATCAAATGGTTATGATCTGATTTTGATGGGCAGGGAATCAATAGATTTCAATGGTGGTATGGTCCATGGCATGGTCGGAGAGATGCTGGGGATTCCATCCGTTTCTCCTGTGATGAAATTGGAGATTGAGGGGGAAAACGTGAAAATGGCAAGGGAAATTGAAGGTGGAAAAGAATATCTGGAAGCAAAACTGCCATTGATAGCAGGATGCCAGGAACCGATTGCAGAATGGAAAATACCGAATATGAGAGGAATTATGTCAGCAAGAACCAAACCTTTGCAGGTAATAGAACCAACCGTGGACGGCGCAAATACCAAAGTGACTTCCTATCAGTTGCCCCCCGCAAAAGGTTCTGTCAAACTTGTGGATAAAGACAATGTTGCGGAATTGGTGAGATTGTTGAAAAATGAAGCCAAAGTGCTTTAATCATTAAACATTATTTTAAATCAGAGATATTATGTCAGTATTAGTATATATAGAACACGCGGAAGGTTCAGTCAAAAAAACGAGTTTGGAGGCTGTTTCTTACGGGAAAGCCTTGTCCGAAAAACTATCAGCGGGAGAAGTAGTCGCTGTCGCATTGGGAACAATTTCTTCAAGTGAATTGGCCAAAGCAGGACATGCCGGTGCCGGCAGAGTAATTCATGTCAATGATGGGAAGCTGAGTGATGGAGTCATTCAGGCGCATGCCGAAGCGGTTGCCCAAATTTTTGATAAGGTCGGAGCCAAGACTTTGGTGTTGGCAAAATCATCTTTAGGAGATGCCGTAGCTGCCCGGTTGGCTGTGAAGTTAAATGCAGCTTTGGTTTCCAATGTTGTGGAATTACCGGAGACAGGTTCCGGATACACCGTCAGAAGAAGTATCTATACAGGGAAGGCTTTTGCGGAAACAGTAGTCACTGCAGAGAATAAAATTCTTGCTGTGAAAAAAAACGCGGTGGATCTGAAAACCGATGGACCCGAGGCAAAAGTGGAAGAAATTGCCTTGACAATTCCGGAAGATAATTTTGCTACAAAAATCACTTCAACCGATAAAGCTACAGGAGAGGTATTATTGCCAGAAGCAGATATTGTTGTATCCGGTGGCAGAGGTATGAAGGGGCCTGAAAACTGGGGAATGATTGAGGATTTGGCGAAAGAACTCGGGGCAGCAACGGGCTGTTCTAAGCCGGTATCGGATATTGGCTGGAGACCACATCATGAGCATGTTGGACAGACAGGAGTAAAAGTTGCCCCAACTTTATATGTTGCAGTTGGAATTTCGGGTGCTATTCAACATCTTGCGGGTGTGAATTCTTCAAAATACATCGTGGTAATCAACAAAGATCCCGAAGCGCCGTTCTTTAAAGCAGCTGATTATGGGATTGTTGGAGATGCTTTTGAAATTTTACCAAAGTTAACTGAAGCTATAAAAGCCCAAAAATAAATCCTGTGGACCAAACTATTCAATTAGAGATTTTAGGATTATCGTCAAACCATTCCCAATCAGGGTCATTTACCTTGGTAATGGGTGAAGTAGGGGGTAGCAGAAGACTTCCTATCGTCATTGGTATGTTTGAAGCACAAGCTATTGCCATAGAGATAGAAAAGATTATTCCCAATCGTCCGATGACGCATGACTTATTCAAATCTTTTGCTTCAAACTTCAATTTCTCTATTGATCATATTTTGATTTCAGATATGAGAGAAGGTGTGTTTTATGCTAAAATAGTCTGTAAAAATGCTTCTAAGACAGTAGAGATTGATGCAAGACCCTCAGATGCCATTGCAATCGCCGTAAGATTTGATGCCCAGATATATTGTGTATCTAAAGTCATGTCAGAGGCAGCCATTGAATTTAATGAAGATGACGAAAGGAAAGAGCATCAAAAGCAGGTGAAGCCAGGCCGGACATCGGGATCAACTTCGAAAGTTTCAGACTCACTCAAAGATTTTAGTCTGGACAAACTCAATCAGATGCTGGATAAGGCTATCAATAACGAAGATTATGAAAGGGCCGCTAGAATCAGGGATGAAATCAACAGAAGAAACTGATTCAAAAGAGGCTGCACCATAAATCGTCTTTCAAATTTTATTACCAAATAAAGTATCGGTTTTACAATTAGGATCTTTGTGACTTTGTGGCCGAAATTGTTCGAAAATTCCACAAAGGCACAAAGACGCAAAGTTTAGTCAAATGTAACCCAATAATATTTGCATAAAATTTTGGAGATTTCACTTAAGAGACAGCCTCTTTACCATTTTCCATAGAATGAAGAATCATTTGAATTTTATTCAGCTGTCAAAAGATTTACATTAATTTCATTTATTCATTTTATCAGATGGATTATTTCAGAGGATTGGTAGGTATTGTAGTTTTGATTTTGGTGGCATTTATTTTTTCATCCAATAAGAGACAGGTTGATTGGAGATTGGTAGGCATAGGTGTGATTTTGCAGGCTTTGTTTGGTTTTTTAATTACCAAAGTAGAGTTTGTTGCCAGAATATTTGCCACAGTGAGCAGGGCTTTTGTGAAATTCCTGAGTTTTTCTGCTGACGGTGCCACCTTCATTTTTGGTGACTTGGCCACAGATTCATTTGGATTTATTTTCGCATTTCAGGTACTGCCAACTATTATATTTTTCTCTACTGTATCGGCGGGATTATATTATTTGGGGGTTTTGCAGAAAGTGGTTTTTGGCATTGCATGGGTAATGGCAAGAACAATGAGACTTTCGGGACCAGAAAGCCTTTCAGCTGCGGGAAATATATTTCTTGGCCAGACAGAGGCCCCCTTATTGGTCAGGCCTTTTATTCCTACCATGTCCAGATCAGAGTTAATGTGTTTGATGACAGGTGGAATGGCCACAATTGCCGGAGGTGTTTTGGCCGGATATGTGGCTTTTCTTGGTGGGGATAGCCTGGCCGAGCAAAGCAGGTTTGCGGCCTATCTGCTTGGAGCAAGTATCATGAACGCCCCTGCTGCCATAGTGATGTCCAAAATTATGATCCCGGAGACAGATAAGGAAATAACCAATGACAAGTTGGAAGTCAGTGGGGAAAATATGGGCGTTAATCTGATTGATGCCATGTCAATAGGAGCCTCGGAAGGCTTAAAACTAGCGCTGAATGTGGGCGGGATGCTGCTTGCTTTTATAGCGGTAATTGCTGCTTTGAATTATATCCTTTCGGGTCTGATAGGGGAATATTCCGGTCTGAATACGTGGGTGATTTCATCTACAGGAGGACAGTTTTCAGGATTTTCGTTGGAATATATTCTCGGGCAGGTTTTTAGGATATTTGCTTGGATTATCGGCGTGGATTGGAGCGAAACCCTACAAGTCGGGTCTTTGTTAGGACAAAAAACAGTTATCAACGAATTTGTTGCTTATTTGAGTCTTGCAGATATGAAGTCTGCCGATGCTCTTTCCCCTAAATCGATTGTAATTGCCACTTATGCTCTATGTGGATTTTCTAATTTCAGTTCTATCGCCATACAAGTAGGAGGAATCGGCAGCATAGCACCAAATCAGCAGGGGAACCTATCGAAGTTGGGAATGAAAGCTTTGATGGCAGCCACCTTGGCATGTCTGATGACAGCGACAATAGCAGGGGCTTTGTTTTGAGAAAATAAAAGAGGCTGCCCATAAATAGGACAGCCTCTTTTATTCAATAAGTTTTCTTTTTCAAGTTTGGTTTACCCATATTTCAGGGTTTTCAATTGACTCTTGAAACAGTGTTTTGCTTCATCAATCTTCAAGTATTACTATTTTTTCGATTTTATCTCCCTGACGGATCTGATCTATAACCTCAAGACCTTCCACTACTTTACCAAAACAGGTATGTCTCCTGTCCAGATGACTTGTATTGTCTCTGCTATGGCAAATAAAGAATTGAGATCCACCTGTATTTCTGCCGGCATGGGCCATCGAAAGTACTCCACGGTCATGGTATTGATTTTCGCCGTCCAATTCGCAATCAATCTTATATCCGGGACCTCCGGTGCCAGTCCCGTTTGGACAACCACCCTGAATGACGAAATTTGGGATAACTCTATGAAAAGTCAATCCATTATAGAACCCTTTTTTTGAAAGTGCCTTAAAGTTTTCAACAGCCTTTGGGGCATCATTATCATAGAACTCCACTTTCATGGTGCCTTTTTCGGTTTGTATCTCTGCTTTGCTCATAAAATTTATTTTTGCCCAAAAGTAAGAAATCTATTTTGGAGCATCTTCAATTTTGCAAATAAAAAAAGGAGTGCTTTGGCACTCCCTGGATTTGGGTTTATTTTTCTTGAAAAGGGTTAATTAACTAAAACTTCGGTGCTCCGGCAAGAATATCGTCAGTGGCAAAATCAAGGTATTTTTCAAAATTCTGGATAAAAGCAGTACCAAGTTCTCTGGCTTTCAGGTCATAGGCAGCTTTATCTTCCCAGGTTGCTCTTGGGCTTAATACATGGTCGGGAACATTGGGGCATGATTCAGGTATTCCTATTCCAAATACACTATGTTTCCTATAGGCTACATGATCGAGTTTGCCTTCGAGCGCAGCTGAGATCATTGCTCTTGTATATTTCAGCTTCATTCTTGATCCTACTCCATAAGGTCCTCCTGTCCAGCCGGTGTTTATCAACCAAACATTGACTTGGTGCTTCTCCATTTTTTCGCCAAACAACTCAGCATATCGGGTAGGGTGTAATGGGAGAAATGCAGCTCCAAAGCATGCTGAGAAAGTTGTCTTTGGTTCTGTTACGTCTACTTCTGTGCCGGCTACTTTCGCTGTATACCCTGAAATAAAGTGGTACATGGCCTGGCTTTTATTCAATTTTGAAATGGGCGGGATTACTCCAAAGGCATCGGCTGTCAGAAAAAAGATGTTTTTTGGTATGCCGGCAATTGAATTGGGCAGGGCATTTTTGATGTGATATATGGGATAAGATGTCCTTGTATTCTCAGTTACCTGTTTGTTGCTGTAATCTACAGTTCTGGTTCCCGGATAAAACCTGGTGTTTTCGACTATAGCCCCAAACTTGATGGCATCCCAGATTTCAGGTTCTTTTTCCCTGCTCAGATCTATTACTTTGGCATAGCATCCGCCTTCAAAGTTGAAAACTGAGTCCTCATTCCAACCATGTTCATCATCACCTATCAAACTCCTATCAGGGTCTGCTGAAAGTGTCGTTTTGCCTGTACCCGAAAGTCCAAAAAAGACGGCAGTATCTCCTTCTTTTCCAACATTGGCTGAACAGTGCATGGAAAGAACCCCATGCTTGTGGGGAAGGATATAATTCAATACTGAGAAAATTCCTTTTTTCATTTCCCCTGCGTAGGCAGTCCCACCAATAAGCAGTATTTTTCTGGTCAGATTGATAGCAGCAAAATTTTCCTGTCTTGTCCCATCAGTATCAGGATTTGCCTTGAATTCAGGTATACAGATAATGGTAAAATCCGGATCAAAATCTTCAAGTTGATCTTTATCAGGTCTTAAAAACATGTTATAACAAAACATATTATGCCAGGCCAAAGTATTGATAATTCTCAGGTTTAATCTGTATTTTTCATCAGCACCGGCAATTGCATCTCTAACGTATAGATTTCTATTGCCCAAAAAACTGATCATTTTATTATATAGTCTATCAAAATTCGCTTCATCAAAAGGAATATTGATATCACTCCACCAAACAGTATTTTCAGTCTCTGAATCTTTTACAATAAACCGGTCTTTTGGTGAACGTCCGGTAAATTCACCTGTATCAGCCATCAGTGCCCCTACATCTGTCAGATTGCCTTCTTTGTTGGCAAGGGAATGTTCTACAAGTTCAGCCGGACTAAGATTCCAAAAAATTGTTCCTTTGGTCTCAAGTTCAAGTTCTGATAAACTTTTTCTTTCAACTTTAATATCGAGTTCTTGTACACTCATAAATATATTTTTAGGGTTTATATCGCGGGTCAAAGATAGATATTATTACATAACACAAATAAAAAAATGTCCTTTTTTTGCTAATACAATCGATTACGGAATCAATTTTCGCTAGTTTGGTATAGCTAAAAAATTTCGTTGATCAGTTGGAAGAAAATAAGGCTTTAAATCATTTAAACCATTATTTGTCAGGATCATTCGCAGGTAAACAAAGGATAGTACAATTTGAAAAAATCTGTTATCATTGTAATTCTTTGAGATCCATTTTACCACCTAACCTAAATAATTTTGGAAAAATTTAATGATAATACTTCCGGTCACGATCAGATTGATTTATTTCCCGGACCAACAATGTTTGGACATCCAAAGGGTTTAATGACCTTATTTTTTACCGAAATGTGGGAGCGCTTCAGTTATTATGGGATGAGAGCGCTCTTGATTTTATTTATGACCACAGCGATTATTGAAGGAGGACTTGGATTTGATGACAAAACTTCAGGAGCTATATATGGTCTTTACACTATGGGGGTCTATTTATTGGCATTACCGGGAGGCTGGTTTGCCGATAGACTATTTGGTTTGAAAAAATCTGTTTGGTATGGAGGGATAATTATAGCCTTGGGTCATTTTACAATGGCTCTCCCCGGGCTTTTTCTCCTACTTGGAGATAGTTCGGAGGCGAAAGAATCACTTTCATCATTGGATACCAATTCTTTTTTTCTGGGCTTGATACTGATTACAGTTGGTACCGGACTGCTAAAGCCCAATATAAGTTCCATAGTAGGCCAATTATACCCTGCGGGTAGTTCAAAAAGAGATGCAGGATTTTCCATTTTTTATATGGGGATCAATATAGGGGCATTGATAGCACCGATTGCATGCAGTACAATGGCTATATATGATTGGCATTTGGGTTTTGGATTGGCCGGTTTGGGAATGGTATTTGGCTTGATCCAATATAAGGTTTCAGCAAAAAATCTGATTGGTTATGGTGAAGCAATACCGGTATTGACAGATAAAGAAAAAAGGGATAGAGAACGATTGGTAAGGATTCTGTTTGGGATTGGTTCGGTGGTTTTATTGATATTGACAGCCTTATTTTTGGACTTTATTCCCATGAATGTTTCAGCAATAGCAAGTGCTTCGGGAACAATCATTGCTATTGTGGCTTTTGTTTATCTTGGTTATGTCATTCTTTTTGGAGGACTTAATGCAGATGATCGAAAAAAGGTTGGAGTTATTGCCATTTTATTTTTATTCTCAGCTTTGTTTTGGTCAGGTTTTGAACAGGCGGGTTCAACACTGAATCTATTTGCCGAAAGATTTACAGACCGAACTATTTTGGGTTGGGAAATTCCTGCAGGATATTTTCAGTCCATCAATTCGATGTTTATCATCATTTTTGCTCCATTTTTCGGCGCACTTTGGGTTTGGTTGGGCAGAAGGCATCTTGAACCCAGTTCGCCGTTAAAATTTGCCATGGGGCTTTTATTGCTGGGAATGGGATTCCTGGTAATGTACTTCGCAGCCAAGATTGCAGCTTCTGGTGAGTTGGCAGCTCCAACTTGGCTGATTTTTACTTACATGCTGCATACTTTTGGGGAATTGAGCTTAAGTCCAGTAGGGTTAAGTTTGGTTACCAAATTGGCCCCGCCAAAATATGGAGGGCAGATGATGGGGATTTGGTTCCTTTCGGTCTCATTGGGAAATCTGTTTGCGGGATTGATTGCAGGGGAAGCGAGCGGAGGAACTGAAGAAGCTTTGGCTGAAATGCCCGGTCAATATATCATTATAGTCATGACAGCTTTAGGAGCGGGGATGCTGCTATTATTATTGAGCAAGCCTATAAGGAGGCTTATGGGAAATGTTCATTGATGAAAAAAGGAAAAACGTCCATCAATAAAAAAGAGGTCAAAAAAGACCTCTTTTTTATTATTTTTTTTCGGATTCCTTAGGTGGATTGGTACTTCTAAAATCTATTGCAGATAATCCTGCACCTAAACCGATCAGAATACATACAATAAGCAAAAACAGCTGTGCTCCTGAGGCGATCGGTGAACTGAAAATTTCTAATAGCATATTTAAATATTTTAATTATTGCCTGAATTGTCCGAAAGATAATACAGATACCTTTCAAGACAAAATTTACAAAAAAAAAGGAAGTAAATTTTACTTCCTTTCCATTAGAATCATTTAGTCAATTTCATCGTCGAACTCATCAAATTCATCATCGTCGAATTCATCATCATCGTCAAAATCAACAAAATTTTCATCTACAAGTTCGCTCTCTTCATCAAGGTCATAAACCTCGTCCTGAAAATCTTCTGCAAACTCATCATCTTCGATATCCTCATCGAAGTCATCTTCAAAATCATCATCAAAATCCTCCATAGCGTGATTAATTAATGTTTCAAATATTGTCAAATGGATTGTTGGACGCTAATTAAAGCAAAATAAATTTTTAAGCAAATACCTGTACAGGGATATTTTTTTTCTTCGTATCAATTGAGAGGTGAGAGTTTGATTCAAGCCATTGATTTTCCAACAGTTCCAACCATGTTTCCAGATAAAAGATAAGGTCATGGATATTATTTTTTGTTAATTGGTTTCTCCTGGGTAGAGGAATGTTGGCTAATATTTTTGGATCTGACAGTTTTTCCAGATGTTTTAATTCTTCAATACTCAAACCTTTTTCCACTAATTTCCCTATCATCAAATCCATTGGATAACCACTGGTAGGGCAATAGTCATTCAACTGCTCATTCCAGTCGCCAGATTTGGACATGGCATATCTATGGATTTCTTCTTTGCTTAAGGAAATCAATTCCTGGGCTAAATTGCCACAATTGCACGCGCCCATGTGTCCCCATTGATAAGGTGCACCTTTTTTTAACTTTGAAATAGTATTACGGAAAGCCGCAATCAACTCTGGATTTGATCTTGCCATATTTTTCGTTTTTCTTTAAAAGGTAACCAAAAATCAGCAGATGAGTTTTGAAAAAAATATAAAAATTGACAAAAAAATGTCAGTTGAAAATCATTTGAATGTACTTTTTGACCAATGGTTTGGATAAATACTGTTTGACAATGGAGTACCCATTGGCTTTTACAATATCCCTTTCATCCACCGAACTGCTCAAAATGTAAACTTCCGGAGTTACTTGTTGTGGCTTGAAGACCTCTAAAAAGTCCCATCCTGTCATTTCAGGCATATTCAGATCCAAAAAAAGATAATTTGGATCAATTGTTTCTAAATCATTCAGTGCTTTGGTCGCACTTTGAAACTTAAAAATCTTATGAGGGACTTTTATGTTTTTGGAGATCAGTTTTTCAGTTACAAAAGTACTGATCGGATCGTCATCAATGAGAACTATTCTTACCATTAAATACAAAATACTTGGTTTGAAATACAGTATGGTTGTTACAAAAATACATTATTACTTTGTATTTGCAATACCACAAAGAAAAAAAACCAAAATTATTTTTGCTTTTTACTTGGATCGAATGCCTCTTTCCTCCGAATTAAGTCAAAAAACAAAATAAAATCTGAAACTAAGCTGTAAATGGGATATTGGAATGTTGCAGGTTTGTTTTTTTCATAAAAGAAATGTCCTATCCAAGCAAAGCCATATCCTACTATCGGGATAAAAATCAAAATCCAATATTTGGATAAAAAAACGGCCAAAAACAAGATTATAAACAATAAACCGGTTCCAATAAAATGAAGTTTTCTGGATGTTTTGTTTTGATGTTCTGACAAATAATAAGGGTAGAACTCTTTCAGAGTGGTAATTCTTCTCTTTTCGGTTTGCATTTTTTGTATTTTTAAAGATCCTTGATATGGAATTGATATGTCTGGGTTATTTGCTCAACTGACTGAATTACTTTTTTCTTTTTCTGTTTTTGATCGGAGACTTCTGTTACAGCTGTAAGTCTCATCAACATTTTATTGTTTTTGGTATCTACGAAATCTACTAAGAGTTGCATCAATTGATAATTCTGGGTGGATACAGTATTTTGTTGAGGTAGAAATCGGGGGTCAAACATCCAAGGGTCCCAAATTCTCCCTCCCCACATAGGGTAGGGGTTGTTGTACACCTCTTTTTGTCGAAGGTCTTCATTAGAAGTATAGCTGATGACTAATTCCGGATTGATTTTATCATAGATAAAACCGAGGTCTTCAAAACTATTTTGAAGACCATCAGAGACTACGGCATCGATTAATTCATCCTTGAATCCTCTGTGACCAATTTCTTTGTTGAGAATTGCAAAAGACCGATATTCTTTGTACGGCCTGAATTCGGTGTTTTCCTTGAATATTTCAATTGTACTGCAAGCGCTTGATAAAAAAATCACAAATAGAATATTCAAAGAATTAAATAAGTTTTTCATATTGAAAATTTAACTATTATCGGATGAATTGTTCAAATTTTTAACAATAATTCTTTCTGAGATGGTTTTTTGTTAGAAATCTTTGAGATTTGTGTCTTAATTGAATTTTAACAATCAATTCAATCATATTTTGTCCCAGATTAATTTTATTTATTCAATTTTAAATCAATAAATCATATGAAAAAATTATTTACAATTTGTCTGTTGCTTGCTTTTAGCCATTTCACTTTTGCTCAGGATATCGAGAATTTAGCAGATAGTGCCAACGTGGCTAAAAAAGATACAACTTATTGGATTTCCGACTTTAGCGTCGGATTGAATTTTAATCAGGCGGCCTTTTCAGGCAATTGGAAAGCAGGGGGTGTAAATTCCATTGCTTTTGGTTCTATTTTGAATTGGAAAGCCAACTACGCCAAAGAGAAATGGATGTGGGACAATCAATTGGAACTTATTTATGGCCTGGTAAAGAATGAAGGTCAGGATTTCAGAAAATCAAATGACAGGATATTCTTTGATTCTAAGGTTGGCTATAAAATCACTGAAAAATGGAGTTATTTTACTTCATTAAACTTTATCTCCCAATTTACGGATGGTTTTGATTTTACCCAGGACGATCCCACTCTAATCTCTGGTTTTTTGTCCCCTGCATTTGTTACCACAGGTTTTGGTTTTCAATATAAACCCAACGAAGAGTTTGCTTTAAGGTTGGCCCCGTTTTCTCCCAGGTTTACTTTTGTTACTGATACCACTATTATCAATAATGTCCCGGAAAATTATGGGGTACCCGCCGGACAGACCATGAGGTCAGAATGGCTTGCATTTCAATTGTTTGCTACTTGGAATAAAAAATTCAGTGAAAATTTGACTTTGAACTCCAGATACCAAATGTTTGCCAATTTGGAGACCCTTGCTTTTAAAACCATTGACCATAGACTTGATCTCACCATCATTGCTAAAGTCAGCAAATATGTGGATGTGACCTTTACAAGTATCAATGTGTATGATATTGATATGGATCCGGGGATTCAGTACAGTCAAGCTTTGGCATTAGGTATTTTGTACAAGGTCAGCAATAAAAAGTAGGTTATTCTTAAGCATTTCCTGTAAAAATTTTGAATTTTATATTTATGTACTATTTTTGTTCTAATTGTGGTAGTTAAATAATAGTTGGTTTAGTTTTCATAAAAAGGGCAGAAGAATTTCTTCTGCTTTTTTATTTAAAAAAGGCAACCCATTGAGTGGATTGCCTTTTTTCTTTGCACTGAACCTGACTTTGAGCAAATCCTATATCATTTTCTGATACTGATGACAGGAAGATCTGTCATTGCAATCAAGTTTTCGGTGATACTGGGGGAGAAATACTGCATCAGGTCCGATTTACCGGCTGTTACCACAGCAATCCCTTCCGCATCGATATTTTTTGCATATTGAAGAATCCCCCTCTCTTCTTTGAAGGCGTCGATTACTTCAATTTCGTGTTCGTAATTTGCGTATTCTCTTAAATATTCCCTTCCCAATTGTTTGATGTCATTGGTTTCAAGAAAGTATGTCGGAGTATTGACATAAACCATTTTGATTTTTGCACCAAACACTTCTGCAAGGGTTTCTATAGACTTGAATGCATGACCTGTCTCTTCTCTTAGGTTGGTGGCAACGACCAATGTCTTTAATTTTGCCATAGTGTTATTTTCTTTCACTACTACTACAGGGATTTTAGATCTTCGGAGCATGCTGTAGGTGTTGGTACCCAATATGTGATCTTTGAAGCCATATTGACCGTGAGAACCCATTACAACCAAATCAATATGTTCTGAGGCTACAAATTCATGTATTTTTATGTTCCCGTTGTTGTACACCAATAATTTGCTGGACCGGATTCCCTGTCCTTGGGCTTTATGGATCAATTCATTTAAATGGACTTTAGCATCGGATATGGCTTTCTTGGTATCCGGAAATAAATTCTCCTGTTCCTTACTGAGTTTGGACCAATCCACCGGAGTATTTATAATATGAAGAAACACCATCTCAGCGTCCGTTTTTTTTGCCAAAAAAAACGCATAATTCTCTGCTGATAAAGCACAGGCTGAGAAATCTGTTGGGACGAGTATCTTTTTCATGATTTTTTTGGGTTAAGTTTTAACATTTACTAAATGTACTTTAATATGATGTTATTTACCCTATTCGATATCATTGAGAAACATGATAAAAATCAGTGAAGAAAAAAGGCAAAGGGTCAAAAAAAAAGCCCTGGATTTATTCCAGAGCTTTAGTGCGCGCGGAAGGATTCGAACCCTCAACCCTCGGAGCCGAAATCCGATATTCTATCCAATTGAACTACGCACGCTTATTTATTAATCAAATCATTAAGCTATAGCAGCCCTGACTTTTTCTGCAGCCTCTTTCAGTGTGATTGCCGATGAAACTTTCAATCCGGATTCATCTATGATTTTGGCACCTTCTTCTGCATTGGTTCCCTGAAGCCTTACAATTATTGGGATTTTGATATCTCCGATGGATTTATAAGCTTCAACCACACCGTTTGCAATCCTGTCACATCGAACTATTCCTCCAAAAACATTGATCAAAATGGCTTTCACATTCGGGTCCTGAAGGATTATTCTGAAGCCTGCTTCCACTGTAGTTGCATTGGCGCCTCCACCTACATCAAGAAAATTGGCAGGTTCTCCACCGGATAATTTGATCATGTCCATGGTAGCCATGGCCAAACCGGCACCATTTACCATACAACCGACATTACCATCAAGTTTTACATAATTCAGGCCGGATTTTCCAGCTTCAACTTCCAAAGGATCTTCTTCAGCCAAATCTCTCAGGTCCGCAAGATCTTTGTGTCTGAACAAGGCATTATCGTCCAGATTGACTTTGGCATCGACAGCAAGTATTTTATCATCTGAGGTTTTCAATACCGGATTGATTTCAAATTGTGAGGAATCAGATCCTATATATGCGTTATAAAGGGAAGTGATGAATTTCACCATATCTTTAAATGCAGCCCCATCCAATCCCAATTTGAAAGCAATCTTTCTTACCTGGAATCCCTGAAGACCTAATTTTGGATCAATCCACTCTTTGATGATTTTTTCAGGATGTTTTTCTGCTACCTCCTCAATGTCCATACCACCTTCGGTAGAGGCCATGATCACATTGCATCCTTTTGCCCTATCCAACAATATGGAAAGGTAATATTCCTTAGGTTCTGATGCCCCCGGATAATAAACATCTTCGGCTACCAAGACCTTGTTGACTTTTTTTCCTTCATCTCCGGTCTGAATGGTCACCAAGGTTCCTCCTAAAATATTCCCGGCTTTTACCGGAACATCCTCCAAGCTCTTGGCCAATACTACACCATTGGATCCTGTTTCCTGAACTTTTCCTTTACCCCGTCCTCCGGCATGGATCTGTGCTTTGATTACATACCAGGAAGTTCCGGTTGATGCATTGAGTTTCTTGGCAGCTTCCAGGGCAGCTTCAGGACTGTCTGCGACAATTCCTTCCTGAATTCTGACGCCATAGCTTTTCAAAAGTTCTTTAGCTTGATATTCGTGTATATTCATCCTTTAGAAAATTTTTGCCCGAAGTTAAGGCTACTTGCTTATTTATCAAATTAAGGTCAGCTCTTTTTGGTAAATAAATGTCAATTGTGAAATTGCAGCGGAATCAATTTTTATATTTGCGGTCATTAATTCAAAAAATGTTAGTAGCAAAGGGAATACACAAGCAATACGGGGAGCTGCATGTCCTCAAGGGCGTGGATGTAAATATCAGTCAGGGAGAGGTTGTTTCTATCGTGGGAGCTTCAGGAGCAGGCAAAAGTACATTATTGCATATCTTGGGGACATTGGACCAGGCAGACCGTGGTGAGGTTTGGATAGCTGACACAAATGTAACCAAACTCAAAGGTGATAAAATGGCTGAATTCAGAAACAGCGAAATCGGATTCATTTTTCAGTTTCATAATCTCCTGCCGGAATTTACAGCAGAAGAAAATATCATTATCCCCGGTCTTATTGCAAATAGACCCGTGAACGAACTCAAGAAAAGAGCTGCTCAATTGGCTGAAATTTTGGGTTTTGGAACAAGGTTGGGACATAAACCTTCAGAACTCTCGGGGGGGGAACAGCAAAGAGTAGCTGTCGCGAGGGCATTGATCAATGACCCAAAAATCATTTTTGCCGATGAACCCAGCGGGAATCTGGATTCCAAAAGTGCCCAGGCCTTGCATGAACTTTTTTTTGATCTTAGAAAAGAATTCGGCCAGTCATTTGTGATCGTTACCCACAACCAGGAACTGGCCAAAATGGCCGACCGAATGATGGTCATGCAGGATGGGAAAATATTCAGAATAGAGGATAAATAGGCATTGCAATGATTTTTTTGATCAATATGGCGACTTAGGAGATGACTTGATTGAAGAAAGTCTGCTGTTTGTGGAGCAGCCAGGATCGGAAGAGGGATATTCGGTATTGGTGGCAAGGTATTTCAGTTATGGACAGAAGTCCAAAGAAATGACATACCATAGAATCCCAAAAGAATGGTCGGGAAGAATGGATATATTTACCTATTCAGAGAGGCATTTGCGAACTTTTGAAGTGGAAGAGGGAAGATTAACTTCTTATCATATTTATCAAATAGACGATCCTTCCAAACGCATTCAAACCCATAATGCTTTAATGATTTGCTCAAGCTTTACGGTGGAATTTCCCTATATTTATGGAATACACATGGGTATTGGAAGTAATACAGCAACATTATCCATAACAAGTTGCCATAATCCCAACCCCTTTGGAGGAGGGGCGGGTAGCGGTAGCTGGCCATCAGCCCCAATAGTATCGCCAACCTATACAGGAAGTGGAGGGGGTAGCGGAATTGGAAGTCCAAGTGGAGGAGGGAGTACTGGTACTACTCCATGTAACAACACCAACCATTTTGGGTCGGATTGTATCCCTTTTCCAGAGGAACAAATTGACTTGTCTTCACTTTCAAATTGTCACCGAGAAATCATTGAACGACTTATTGGTTCAACACAACAGGAATTCAAAAGAATTTTTCAAAAATTTAATGGAAATCAACCTGTACCAGCCAATTATAACATAAAATTCAATTATGGAGATTGTGGTGGCGGTGCTACTGCATGTACAGATTCTAGGTTGGAAAATGGATTCGCAATTATCCGGATCAATCAAAAAGGGAATGAAAACGCTACTGATCTTTCATTCGCAAAAACTATTTTACATGAAACTTTACATGCTTATTTGCTTTTTGAAGAAAAGTTTCCATCAAATTGTGATTTAAACTGTTTGCTAAATAAATATATTACCAAATATGGGCCAGACCCGAATGATGTTCATCATAACCTTTTTGTTGAAACAAAATTTTTAAATGACATTGCAGTAGAGTTACGAAACTTCGCCAATGTTTCAGGATATAATGAAAATGCTCTTGGAGATCAGTTCTTCAAAGATATGGCCTGGGGAGGGCTTCAAGAAACTGACATTTTTAAAACATTGCCCATATCAGTTCAAACAAGGATTAAAAACCGATTAGGTGCAGAATATTACAATAAAAATTATTCAGGGACACTCCCTAAAGGAATAAAAGCATGTGATTGAAATGAGAGCTTACATTTTCATAATCATCGGAATAGTCAGTTTAATATGTCTGAGCTGCTCATCGAGGGAGGAGCGAGAGATCAAATCCCTGATGACTGCTGTATTCCAAAAGGAATTGGACGCTGGTCGAAAGATCATTGTCTTTGAGGATGCTCTAATGGATTGGACTATTTCGGGACAAGATACATGTACTGGGGAAGCTATACTTAACTTGGAGCGAAATTTTCCTAATCACTTTGGTTCGGTGGATATACGAGATATCTTTTCTAAAGATGATGCCGAACTTATTTGCAGTGATGGTAGAAAACCCTTCAGGTTCCGAACGGAGATGTTTCCTGAAGGAGTACATCTTTCTTCAGATAAGGATCGGTATGATAGTATATTGGATGCTTACTATAATCATCTTAGCGAACCAGAGATAGTTGATCTAGATATTGCCTTGAGAAAATACAAGGAGTATAAGACGATTTCTAAACCTGTCTTCTTACAAGGATATAGATACGCCTTTTTATATATTGAAGGAGGAGGGGACATCTCTGTATATAAGAAAATAAATGGCAATTGGGAACTATTTTTAATGGTCACTTTTCGATTGAAATAACCATTTATTTACCATCGACCAACATTAATTCCATTATAAAAACCCAATGCATCCTAATATTTTTATAGATTTACGGAATTTTTTAAAATTGAGAAATTAGAAAGAGCTATTGGAAATTCCGTTGAAGTAATACAAGGTGGTACATGTGATTTATGTGATTATGATGACCAGGATTATTACTCTAATTAATTAGGTTATAGTATATGGGTAAATTTCTCTGAAATAGTTAAGAGGAATCCTTCTAATCTTGTAGAGCTTCTAGAAATGGTTTTGAAAAATAAAAAATAAAGAAACTCAATTTCCAGTCCAAATAGATGTCAAGTAATCATATTTATTGTGTTGCTTTTATCTTTTTTTTGTTTTCAAACAAGTAAAGGGTAAAAGGAATGAAAAGAGGTTTTCTAAGCTAGAAATTGCTTGAAGAGGCTGAACTTTATGATGGGAAATCGAAATTGAAACCCTTAGCCATCTACCACTTCTCAAAACCTGTCTTCTTGCAAGGATACAGGTATACATTCTTGTACATTTCAGATGAAGTCCCCTATTTTTCTGTTTACAAAAAGGATTACGGCAACTGGAAGCACTATTCCCAATTACTCTTATGTTGATATAGAGGGCCTAATCAGCCAATAGAGATTACTTTCAACGAAGCAAATATAAATAGATCATCTTTGGAAGTAGCTAGACTATTGTCCATGAGATGATACATGCCGAGATGTATAGAGCCATTAACGCATCCAATCTCACTGCAAAGGAATTGGATTTTAGAGAAACTTTCGAAGCATATACAAGTATATATGTTGGTGATAATGATAGTCATCATAATTATATGGCAAACTTCTGGGTAGATCGGATGGCAGATATGCTCGAACAAATCCATCTTCAATTGGGGTATTCAAACTTGAATAATTTTTTGACAACATTTGCTTATCCAACTGGAATTCCTAAAGATTTTTATAAAGGATTAGCCTGGGAAGGACTTAAATATGAAGAAGTGAAAGGTTGGAAGAATAAAACAAAAGAACAAAAAGACGAAATTGATTTCCACATTGACAAAGCAAAATATGGAACAAAAAATTGCAACTAACCGAATATTTGTTTTGATAATATGTTTTATTGTAATTGTTACTGATGGAATTTGTCAAGTTACAGTTAAATCTAAAAACCGTATTGAGGATTTTAATATCAGTTATTATGAGCGAGCCAATCCTCAAGACACAGTGATAATTATTCTTGATTTTGATCATTTAGAAGTTGAAAAAAGTTTAAAAAAGTGGAAATTCAGAAATGTTGGATTTATTGATAAGATATTCAAAAAAAAATATTTGAATCTCCAAGACTCTTGTATTGAGTTAAAATTTATTCATCACCCTGGACCACCCATGGGAAATGACACTTATTGGATAGATAAAAGAATGCTTAATCAAAATACAATCTTAATTCTTGAAGAGAAAGATATTCCATTTACTTATTGGTTTAAAAATGACTCTGATTTATTTGATAAAACTTTGATTCTTGTAAACAGTAATGAATGGTCAAAAAAAGAAAAAAATATAGAGGGTTTAGGTGTTCAAATCTATACAACTGGCTCCTGTAAAGATTTAATTGAAAATCACTAAGATCAACTTATGATAATCCAATATAAATTTCAAGCAATCAAAAAAGTTAATTTTCCCAATGGTATTCAAGATCATTTTTAGAATCTGTAACTTGGAATGGAAGATTGGATATTACCTGGATAAATGGTCAGCCATATAAGGTTTACTTCTTTTCAATTCCATAAAACAATCCTTCAAGCTTTTGCTTGGAGGATATTCTTTTTTCTAAGTGTTTTCTAATTATCAGTTACACTTTTTAACTAATTGTTCAAAATAAACACTAGATTTTACGGTTTTATCAACTTTATCATTTCCTCCACATGTTTCTTAGATTCAAACATATCTGAAAAGACACCTTGAATGATATGATCTTGATCGATGAAATAGGTGATTCTTTTTGGGACTCTGATCAATGGTATTAGGGCATCATAGGCATTGCATACATTTCCCTTCTCATCACTGAGCAATTCGAAGGGCAACTTGTACTCTTTTTTGAATCGCAAGTGTGTGGCCATGTCATCCCTGCTAATCCCTAATACCGGTATGTCCAAATCCCTGAATGCGGCAAACTGATCTCTGAAATCACAGGCCTCAGCTGTACAGACTTTGGTGAAATCTTTGGGATAAAAATAAATAATACATGCTTTGCCTTTACATTCTTTGGATAAGGTGAAATCTTTTCCACTTGTGGAAGGTAAGGTAAAGTCAGGTGCTTTTTTTCCTGTTTTCATTGCCATGGGAGATTTAAGATTTAAGATTTTAGATTTACGACCAACGTGCCGGTAAGGAAGTTGCTAGATTTAACCTTTACTGAAATCACTTACGCTAATGATACATTTAGGAAGCCGAATTGTTTATGAAAATTTTCTAAAACAGGTTTAATTTACAAGATTGAATCCTTTTACAATTATTTTTCGCTTAGTTTTGAATCTTGATCAACTCGGATTTTGAATAATAAAAGTGTTCAGCACATGCTTTTGGCGGGGTTTTTATTTTCCCTGATGAATGTATCGGTTAAATTGATACCGCATATTCCCGCTATCGAGATTATTTTGTTCCGCTCGGTATTCAGTTTGGTTTTGACCTATATTTTATTGAAGAAAGAAAATGTTCCGGTTCTTGGTTCCAATAAAAAACTCCTTATCATTAGAGGAGTAGCCGGTTCAGTTGGATTGATGGCATTTTTTTATACGTTGCAGAATATCCCTTTGGCCAGTGCAGTTACCTTGAATTACCTTGCTCCGGTTTTTACTACCATCTTGGGTATATTTATCGTTAAGGAAAAAGTACAGGCCAGGCAGTTTTTATATTTTGGTGTTTCTTTTCTTGGTGTTATCGTCATTGAAGGATTTGATCCCAGGATATCCACCTTTGATCTGAGTATTGCTTTGATCGCATCGCTTGCTATGGGAGTGGCCTATAATGTGATCAGAAAGTTGAAAAATTCAGAGCATCCCTTGGTCATCATGTTTTATTTTCCCTTAATAACCATTCCCATTGCCGCGATTGCAACCTATTATTTATGGGTTTTGCCTACGGGTTGGGATTGGGTCAGTCTGTTGGCAGTAGGTTTATTGACACAATTCGCCCAATACTTTATGACATTGGCTTACCAAAACGCACAACTTTCAAAAGTGGCTAGCCTGAGTTATATAGGGATAATTTATGCGCTGGTATTTGGGTTTTTTGTATTCGGGGAGACATACAGTTTGGTAGTATTTTTGGGTATGGCATTGGTTTTAATCGGAGTCATATTAAATATTTTTAAGTAGTGCGGTTACATAAATCCATTTTGGTTCGACTAACAGGCGTGAAGGTGGATTTTATTTAAATGCGTAGGATAAAAATTAAAAATTCTGAACCAGAGGCATTGATTTTGCGGTTAAAAAGAATTATCAATGATTGAACTTCGAATCTTTCAATAAAAAGCATCCATGTATGTACGCAATGATGCCAGTAAAATTGAAATTCTATATAATTCATGGCAGGACCCTAAATTGTCCAGTACTTCGGTCTTCTGACTTCGGTCTTCCGTCTTGCTTGAAATAAGATATTGGGTCACTGGCAAAGGAGCGTAGAACTATAAAAGCATATTACAACATTCATTTAAGGCATTTATTTATGCAAAAACTTAAAGATTTTAAAATTGAATTTTTATTGATTTTGGGCATTGTTGCATCTCTCTCCAATGCTTGTGTCAAGGATGAGGATCCAGATGGAAATTCAAATGGCTCAGAGCAGCTTTTAGGTTCGACAGGAACTACTTTTAATTGTGGAGATTTTGCCTATTCAGACACCTTGATCCATATCAATATAGAAAACGAAAATTTATTACAACCTACAAAAAAATTATCGGGGACCTTTGAAGCTGTTCCGGAGGGATTGGTTTTGGATAGCCTCACGGGTGAAATTGATGTGAATAAAAGCGAATCCGGTCTAAAATATAAGATCACTTTCAGACCTACTAACGGTGCACCGGAGTGTTCAACATTCTTTACTATTTCAGGGGTCAATTATTTGGATGCTATTTATATTTTAGAAGAAAATCAAAGGTTTGCCGTTCCCATATTCAATGGCGATCCATTGGCTTCCACCCCCTGTGAGGATGATGATGAAGATGATGATATCGATGACGACGATTGCGAATTTGATGTAGAAGGTCCAGGTGGCACAAAATTGGAAGACTTTGGTGTTTCCATTGACGATGATTCAGGTGAGATTGACCTACAAGAAAGCATTGAGTCCGGTGCATTGGGAGAAAATCCCTTAAACGGTGATTTTGAAGATTTCAAATTGTATTACCGACTGGCAGACAATAGTGGAAGCGCCTTAAACAGTATCGATATCCGTATCTATTATTTTGAAACTACTGCGGATATTCCCCAAAGCTTGTTGGATGAAATGACTGAAAAGAATAATCAAATTCTGAATCTTCCTTACCAAAACCCATTTTCCGATTACGCCAGAGTTATGGCAGATAATCCAAGAACCAAACCGAGACCTCCTTACTTACTAGTTGTTGCCAGAAGATAATTAATTTGGTTATCATTGCATTGAATTTAACCTGATTTATCAATGCATTTAATATGGCTGATATTCTTTCTGGGAATCTTTTTTCAGGACTCTTCAGCAGTTTCGCAGGATGTGCTCATAAAAAAATATGAGCAAGCCATTGCCTTATACGAATCAGACGAACCCACAGATTATACCGACAGCCTAACTCTTGCATATTTAAAGGAAATCATTGATAATCCATCATCCTCCGAGTTGGAAACCAAGGTGTTGGTGGATATTTATGAAAAGTTGGGAAGTCTAAACCTTATAGGTGGAAAGCTTCAGGAAGCTATAAAATATTATAAAAATGCACTTGAATTCAGGGGAGGTAGTTCAAGTCAGGATTCAATTTTTTTCGGTTCCAATCTTTTTTTGGGAGAAACTTATTATTTACTAAGCAAGGCGGATAGCAGTATTATTTTTCTTGAAGAAGCGGAAAGGCTGCTTGCAGCCAAAGAATCAAAGAATGAATCTTCAAGACTATTTAACTCTTTGGGAGTCATATATTTTGCTTCAGGAAATTATAATCAGGCAATTAATTATTTTTCAAAAGCTAAAAACCTGACCATCGGTGAAGAATCCTTTGAGAATCTTGATCCTTATTATCAATATGCGCTTTATAGTTTTTTGAACAACATCGGGTCTTCTCTGGTAAATCTTCAGAAGGCAGATTCAGCATTGTTGATTTACAAAGATCTTTTAAGATTCGGGATAAATCAGGATAGGACCAATTCCCAAATAGCCGGGATATTTCTGGAAAAAAAATTACCGGATTCTGCTTTATTTTACCTCAATAAGATATCACCTGAATTCCAAAATAGATATGATTATAAAAACCAACAGGCAGAAGTTTATTTCCAAAAAAAGAAATATGTAGAAGCAAAAAATATTTTAATTGGTTTTCTGAAAAGCAATGAGGCATTGAACAATGGGGCAAGTGATTTCCGCCTAGGTTCAACCCATAATTTATTGGGAGAGATTACATTTGAATCCGGGGATTTTGAGGGATCAGCCGGATATTTTCATCAGGCGATCATCCAAATCGACGGACTATTTGATGATAAAAGTATTTTTTCCAACCCGCTCGATTATACTTTTGGTTTTGAATCTTTCTCTCTCTTCAAAGCTTTGACAGGAAAAGCAAAAGCCTTTGCAGTTTTGGCAAATAAGGAAAATAATCCAAGTTACAGGGAGACGGCCGTAGCCACCTATCAATCAGCCTTTGAGATTGCAAACAACGTCAGCAATTACTATGATAATGACGATGCCAGGGTATTTTTTGGAGATTTTGTTTTGGAAAGTTACCAAGAGGCGGTTGGTTTTTTAGTGGATCAATACCAAAATTCAAACGACAGAGAGTTTCTGGAGAAGGCGTTTGAATGGGCAGAAAACAGTAAGGCCACAGGGTTGGATTATAGCTTAAATGAGAGACAGGTTAAACTTGATTCTGATATTCCAAAGGATTTGATCCAAATTGAAAGGGACCTGAAATTTTCCATTTCTCAAATTCAACAAAAGATTCTTCAGGAATCCGATGATAAAGCAAGGCAGGAGTTGCAAAATCTACTGATAGATGAAAGACTTGAACTGTCAAGACTTCAAGATCGGTTCAATGATTTCCCTCAGTATTTGAGCGGAAAGATGCAATCAAGGAATTTTAATATTCCTTATTTCCAAAAAGAAATCTTAAACGATAAGACTTTTTTGACTGCTTTCTTTGAAGCCAAAAACAACCTCTATCTTTTTTCTATGGATAAGGAAAATCTTTCATTTTTTGATTTAGGGGAAAAGAAAGATTTCAAAGAAAAAATTGAAGCCTATAAAAATTCGGTCAGAAACTATAAAGTGGGGGAAAGGTATAAAAAAGGAGATTTGGGAAGGGAAATGTTCGATAAGCTTTTTGGTCCTGTTGATAAACAATTATTGAAATTTGAAGGCCTATTGATTATTCCACATGGAAATTTATCCGATTTGCCATTTGGGAGTTTAGAAACAAAATCAGGTAGATTTTTAATTGAGTCCCATGAAATTACGCGGCAGTTTTCATTAAAATTTGTTGAATTTCAAAAAATCCCTAATTCCAAAAATTTAAATAAACTTGGTTTCGCTCCTTTTGAAAACCATAATTGGGACAATAATGGTTTATATTTTAGTGATTTGCCTTATTCTTCGGATGAGGTAGGGTCTATCGAGGGAATAATTTACGTGAACGATTTCGCTACAAAATCCAGATTCCTTGAGGACGCCGACCGAGCCAATGTCATCCATTTGGCTACGCATGCCATCCCGGACCCATCCGTTCCCGATCAGGCTTTTATAGTTTTTTATCCCGGGGATGTAGAAAGTAGGCTTTTTACGCATGAGATTTACAACTTAAACCTTGACAATACCTCTCTTGTCTATTTGAGTGCATGTGAAACAAACACAGGTTCTTTGAGTGAAAGTGAAGGGATTTTGGGAATTTCCAGGGCTTTTGCATTTGCAGGCTGCCCAAACATCATTACGACGTTGTGGAAAGCTGAAGATAAAGCCACTGCCTATATCTCAGGAAGATTCTACCATTACTTGAAAAAGGGGGAAACCTACACTTCGGCACTTCGCTTGTCAAAGTTGGATCTATTAAACGATCCAAAAATGAGTCAGTATCACCACCCGGCTTTTTGGGCCCACATTATCCTGACCGGAAATATTACTGAAAGCGAAGGTGTCCACTATACCAGCTTTATTTGGATTGCTATAGTTGTTTTGGTTTTCAGTTTGATGATTTTACTTTTTAAAAAGAAAAAAACACTGTTTAACATTTAAATATCCAAAAAAAAACCACCCTGCTAAAAAGGTGGTTTTCAAATAGGATTAGGAGATCAGCTACTTTTTCAATTCAATTCAATTTCTATTTCTGAAGATGCTATAATGCTTTCCACGACTTTCTTGTAGATTTCTCTGTTTACCTCTTTGGACAAAAGAATTTTACCATCTTTTATTTCCGCGTTTTCCAATTCAGATTCGGAGACATTTCTGAACCAGTTCAAGGCATTGATTTCAAAAAGTGCCAAAGGATTGTTGATTCTGTCGATCTTAAAGTATTCATCATCATCTTCAGCTTCTATTTCTACCTCAAAATCAATTTCATCACCATAATATTCAAATACCAAAGGAGTCCCATTAAAGGTTCCCTCAATATAAATCGACGGTTCGTTTTTGTAATCAATCAGATCAATTTCCAATTCTATTTCGTAATACTCGCCCTCCGGGATATTAATAAAAAAGTCTGTGGAACTGTCAAATTGGTCAAAAGTTACCTTTTTGATATCCTTGAAATTGATTTCAATTTCTTTCTCAAATTCGCCATTATCATCTCTTCCATCGACTTCAAGTTCCAATTCTTTGATTTGTATAAAACCGGATTCCAGAACCAAAGCGTTAGCTATCCTTGCGTTCGAAGAATTGATATTGCCGTTGGCCAATTTGAACGCCATTCCTAATTTGCCTTCTCCATTTCCGAAAGCAGGTACTTCTTCCTCGGTGTTGCACGAACTGAAAATCATGGCAGCCAAGATGATTGTTGATGAGAAAATAGATTTTAGATTTTTCATTTTTTTTTATTGGTTTGATTTCAGTTTATTGTCGAAACAGATTGATAAAATGTAACCTTAGATTTCAATTTTTAATAAAAAAAAACTGATGGGTCACATCAGCTTTTTAAGAAAGGATTCATTCAATTCATCAAAGCATTTCTAAAATCCTCAATTTGACCATATCGGTTTTAGAAAATACATTAACGTATTTGTGGTTTTCATCTGAATTGATTGCTTTCACCTTTGTTAGAGCATTATGATAATCTGATAGGCTTATAAATGAAATTGTTTTATAGTAATCTGTTTCATCACTGAATAATGCATCACCACTTTCATGGTTGATTATTTCAATCCTTTCAAAATACGAAAGGGCTTTTTCATATTCTTTCAATTCCATGGCTGATATTCCTGCCAGAAATAAAGATTGACGATCATCCGATTGAAATTCTACCTCTGATACCACTTTATTCCATTCCTGGTTTTTGAAGGCTATTTCCAGAGTTTCTTTGCCATTTTCATTTGACCTCATCGTGGGCAGTTCGTATGAATAGTATTTTTCGGAAAGAAGTTTTTCAGGATAACTTGAAATATGATTTACTCCAACCAAAATCAATAGCGAAAAAGAGGCTGCAATGCCTATCCACCAATGTAAAGTTCTGACTTTACCTTTTGATGATTTTCCTGAATTGATGGATTTTTCTTTTAAGAATTCTTGGTGGATTTCTTTTATTTTGTTCTTTTGTCCATTCAGTTTGATACTTTCTTTGGTAAACTTCACTAAACCTAGGAGTTCGGACAGTTCCGGCTCGGTTTCAAATCGCCGTTCCAGGCTTACTTTATCCTCTTTGGACAAGTTACCGTCCAAATAATCGTCTATGAGCGCTATGTTTTTTTCATTCACCATTTTGAAGGGCATTTTTTAATGAATAGAATAATTTTTGATCAGCTTGAACTTTCTCTATAAGAGACTTCATGCATTTGTGTTTTTTGTTTCTAAGTACCTGTTCGCTTGAAAATTCTTCTTTTTCCATGATTTCCTTCATGGAGAGATTTTCATAATAGAAGTGGAGTAAAATATTTTTACATTTTTCACCCAAGGATCCGAAAAGGTCCATGACCAACTTATGGTCTTCATGCTTGGCAAGGCTTTCGCTGAAATCCTGTAAGGGTTCATCCTTTTCGGTTTCGTATGTTTCATGTCTTGTCATGGTGCTTTTTCTTTTTCTTATCTCTGTGATCCATAAGTTTCTGCAAATGGAATACAAGATTGATTTTATAGAAGAATCCTGCCGGAACTTTCCGTCTTCAACAATCTTGATAAAAACCAGAAATGTTTCCTGAATGATATCTGCAGCATCATCTTCATTGCCACTATTTCTGATTATGTAGTTTTCGAGAAGTGCATAGAATTCCCTGAACAAAAAACTGACTGCAACATTCGTCCTGCTGCCTCCAAGTTTGATATCCTCCAAAATTTGACTTTCAGAATAGATTTCTTTTATTTTCATTCTTTACATTCTTTAGTCGAGATGATGCTCCAATTTGTAACCTAAAAAAACTGAAAAGTTCAACTGGTTTCAGATTTTTCCAAAAGTCGGATAAAAAATAACAAGTAAGAAAGGATTAAGAAAGTAAACAGTAAATTTGAACACTACAAATTTTGTATTCAATCCTACATGAAAATCACAAAAGACCTTTATCAGAGTTCATTGGCACTTCTGACAGATTTTTATCAGTTGACGATGGCCTATGCCTACTGGAAATCCGGGAAGGCAGAACAAGAAGCAGTTTTTAACCTTTTTTTCAGAAAGAATCCATTTCAAGGTGGTTTTACTTTGGCTGCAGGGCTGGATTATGTCATTGATTTTTGTCGGAATTTCCGATTTGATAAAGATGATCTGGAGTATTTGGCAGAAATGAAAAACAGTGATGGGACCCCCACCTTTGAATCGGCTTTCATGGAATATTTGGAGCATATGGAATTCAAATGTGACTTGGAAGCAGTCGAGGAGGGAACAGTCATTTTTCCGCATACCCCAATGGTAAAAGTTAAAGGTCCATTGATACAATGTCAGTTATTGGAAACGCCGTTGCTCAATATCATGAATTTTCAGACTTTGATAGCAACCAAAGCCGCCAGAATTACCTATGCTGCCAAGGGGGATTCGGTCCTTGAATTTGGCCTGAGAAGGGCACAGGGTATTGATGGGGCTTTGGCTGCCAGCAGGGCATCCTATATTGGCGGCTGTTCTGCCACCAGTAATGTAATGGCCGGAAAACTTTTTGGAATACCTGTCTCTGGAACACATGCACATAGTTGGATCATGTCTTTTGATACTGAATTAGAAGCTTTTGAGGCTTATGCTGATGCTTTTCCTGATAAATGTGTGTTTTTGGTTGATACCTATGATACCATCAATGGAATAAAAAATGCCATTGAAGTCGGTAAAATTCTCCGTGCAAAAGGTAAAGAAATGTTGGGGATCAGAATCGATTCCGGTGATTTGGCATATTACAGCAATATTGCCAGAGAAATGCTGGACACGGCGGGATTTCCAAATGCAAAAATTGTAGCTTCAAATGATTTGGACGAGCAAATCATCACCTCACTGAAAATTCAGGAAGCATCCATAGATATTTGGGGCGTAGGTACCAAACTCGTAACAGCCTACGACCAACCTGCCCTGGGGGCGGTCTACAAACTTTCTGCCATCAAAAACACCGAGGGGAAGTGGGAACCTAAAGTCAAGGTTTCCCAGCAATCCATCAAAATCAATATTCCAGGAGAACATAATGCCATTCGTTTTATCAGAAATGGAAAAGCTGTTGCTGATATGATTTATTTAGAAACAGAAGATCTTTCAAAAACATCATTTACCATTATTGATCCAATTGATCCAACCAAAAGGAAGAAGATCATGACAAAAGGTTTGGAGCAGGAAAAACTCTTGATACCGATTTTTATTGCCGGGCAGAAGGTTTATGAAAGACCGAACTTGGGACAGATTAAAGAAAATGCGCGGAGGAATCTGAATCTGTTTGATAAAGCCCATAAAAGGTTGGTAAATCCACATATTTATCCGGTTGGTTTGGAAGAAAGTCTATATCAATTGCGTACCGACTTGGTTTTTAAAATGAAGAATTATGATGGAGAAGAAAGTAATATTTAGCATTCCGGATTATAAATACCTTCAGGAGGAGATTTTACTGCTTGGAGATTTTGAAGGTGGGGAAATAGAGGTGAAAATCTTTCCTGATGGGGAGCGCTATCAAAGAATTCTTACTCCCGTAAACGGCAGAGATGTGGTTTTGATTGGAGGGACAATTTCAGACAGTGATACTTTGGAAATATATGATTTGGCTTATGCTTTGATCAAGTATGGGGCAAGGTCTATCAGAATTATATTTCCCTATTTTGGTTACAGTACCATGGAAAGAGCAGTCAAAACAGGGGAGGTGGTCACTGCAAAATCAAGAGCAGTCATGTTTTCATCCCTGCCAAGGACAAGCTTGGGGAATCATTTTATTTTTTTTGATCTTCATTCAGAAGGTATTCCCCATTATTTCGAAGGGCAGGCATTGATCAGCCATGTATACTGTAAACCCATCGTAGTTAAGGCAGCAAGAGAATTGGCGGATGATGGTTTTGTCATGGCCTGTACTGATGCTGGCAGGGCCAAATGGGTAGAATCACTCGCAAATGAAATGGGGGTAAATGCAGCCTTCGTGTTTAAAAGAAGAATTTCTGGAGAAGAAACTGAAGTGACTAGTATCTCTGCTGATGTGGCAGGCAAAGACGTGGTAATTTATGATGATATGGTAAGGACAGGTGGCTCGTTGATCAATGCTGCCAAAGCTTACAAAGCTGCCGGAGCTAAGAAAATTTATACCATCACCACACATGGCTTGTTCAACAATGATGCGCTGAACAGAATTCAATCATCTGGGGTTATTGAAAAAGTGGTCTCTACAGATACACATCCAAATAGCATTGCCCTGAAATCAGATTTTCTTCAAGTTAAAAGTATTGCCGCATTGATTGTGGCGCAATTGTAACAAACATTTAAACAGAAAGACTTTAGATTTCGACTTTTATCTTTCCTTATTTTCTCCATTCATCCAAATGGCGATACCAGCAATCAAGATTATGCCTCCTAAAACAATTGCCAGATTGAGATCTCTTTGTGTTTTTTGGGCTTTTTGCAAATAAGTAGATCCCAGACCTTTCTTAGCTATAAATCCCTCAATTTTCTCAATACGAGCTTCTAGTTCCTCTTTTGCTTTTCTGGTTATTTCCATGATAATTTAAATTTTTAAAGTTATAACTCAGCTTTGTCAACTGATATCCAAAGAAAATAGTTCTGATTTTCGCTGATAATCTGGTTGTGTTTTATCTTTCAAATCTTGGAATAGGATTTGGTTTCGGGTCAACCATAATTTTTTTAGAGTTGGATAGCGGAATGATTATGGGGTCTTTTGTTGCCTTAAATTATTGGAAAAAATTAAGATCCAGAGAGTTAAATCCATTCTCATTTAATCACATTTTGATGCTTGGGTAGACTTGGTTTCAGAAGGCATCTGAACTTTCCTATTGTCATTCCAGCAAAAATCCACAATTTTGAATACCTGTTGTATTATTTGAATCCATTTGCCATGAACACAAAAGCACTGATTATAGTAGACGTACAAAATGATTTTATGCCGGGCGGAGCTTTGGCTGTAAAGGAAGGTGATCAAATAGTGCCGATCATCAATAATTTACAGTTGAAATTTGATTTTATAGTTGCCACACAGGATTGGCACCCTGCTGACCATGGAAGTTTTGCTTCCAATCATGAAGGGAAAAGGGTAGGGGAGTTTATCGATTTAAATGGGGTAAACCAAATTTTGTGGCCTGTTCATTGTGTTCAGGGAACATTTGGTGCCGAATTTCATAAAGATCTTGAAAAGCATCATTGGAAAGAAGTATTTCAAAAGGGAACAAATCCTCGGGTGGACTCTTACAGTGGATTTTTTGACAATAATAGGATGGGAGATACGGGGTTGTCCTCATTTCTCAAAAAGGAAAATGTGACAGATGTTTATATATGTGGGCTTGCTACCGACTATTGTGTCAAATTCACGGTTTTGGATGCCTTAGAAGAAGGATTCAAGACGTTTTTGGTGGCGGATGCTACCAAGGCAGTAAATTTAAATCCCGGAGATTATGATCTCGCTATTGATGAAATGCTTAGGAAAGGGGCAACTGTTGTTGAAAGTAATTTCCTTTGACAAGGTGATTTAAATCACCTTAAGCTGATTGATATTACAGTAAGATTGTCAAAAAAAACAATTAAATAAAAAATGAGTAAATCAATCATTTTCAATACCCTCCTATTCCTCTTGATTATTTCAGGTTCAAATACCATTTTGGCTCAAAATAACAGGGCTAGAGATGACAATCAAATAGGCTGGTACGCCTTTTTCCTAAACTATAAAATAGATGATAAATGGAGTGTTCATGGAGAGTTTCAACTACGAAGAACAGATTGGGTCTTAGATCCACAACAAAATCTTTATAGAACCGGGATCAATTACAAGATCCATCCGCAGGTAGTATTGAGGTTTGGATATGCATTTATTGACACTTTTAACTACGGAGACGTACCTCTTGCCGGAAACGGTATCAGATTTCCAGAGCATAGGATTTTTCAAATGGCTACAATTTCCAATCCAGTTGGAGCTATTGCTCTTTCTCATAGGTTTATGTTGGAACAGCGGTGGGTTGGAAGAAGTCTGGATCCCAATGCTACCCGATCAGATGAATATGTTTATTTGAACAGGATCAGGTATATGTTCCGTGCAGATATACCTCTCAAAGGGAATACTCTAGACAATAAAGAACCCTATCTTGCTGCTTACGATGAGATTTTTATTGGATTTGGAAAAAATGTCAACCAAAATGTTTTTGACCAGAACCGCATTGGCTTGTTGGCAGGATACAGGTTTTCCAACACAGCTAGAGTTGAAGGTGGGTATTTCAATCAGATCGTACAGTTTGGTAGGCTTGTAGATGGGAAAAATTTTTTCCAATACAATAAGGGACTGATAGTGATGACCTACATCAACTTCTAGTTTGGTCTGTTAAAACCTAAAACAGGGGATAATGGTACTTCTTCTGTTTCTTTGGTTTGGATCTCCGAAAAGGAAAGAGTACCGGATGGAAATTTCATGTGCCCCGCCCGAATTGGCCAAAGCCATTTTTGAAGTAGTAAAATCAAAACTATAGCCAATATCCAATCCACTTTCCAAAGTAAGTCCAACCAGTCCAATGATTGATTCATGATTTGGAAGGGCGTATTTAACCGGGAACCCTCTATACCAAACTCCCAAAACAAGGGGTTGAAGGAAAAATTGGGCACCTACATCAAGTTGGTTGAAAGGATCCTGATGCTTGTAATTAAATGCAAGCATTACCGATCTTTCCTGTCTGCTATTGCTATAATAGTTATTGATGAAACCTTCACCCAAATCAATTTTCAACCCGCCATGAGCAGATAGTTTCATGGGCAATTTACTGATATTCCCGTCCACAAAAGATGTGTTAGGCTCGGATAAGTGATGCCCGGAAACCCCTAACCAGAATGTTTGGGTATGAAAAAGCATTCCGAAGTTGAAATCAGCAAATCTATGCCGGTAGTCATCTGGAAAAAACTCGCCACTGAAATCATCAATCCCACCTTTTTGTATATCCAATTGGGAGCCATATACCAGATCGCCAAAATAAGCATCTCTGGAAATATAACTGGCCTGACCGCCAAATCTTAAAAAAGATTCGAATCCCAACTTCAATCTGTAAGAATAGGTCAGTCCAACTTCGTTGGTGCTTAACCTGGCCTGACTTTCCCTATTTCCATTAAAAATCAAACCTATGCCGCTATTGATATCAAACATATAATGGTCAATGTAAGCAGAATATGAATTGAACGAGTGATCCAGTCCAGGCCATTGATTTCTATAGTTAACCCCAACTCTGGTGAGTTCTGATGCTCCCGTAAATGCTGGATTCAAAAACAACGGTGCAGCATAAAACTGGGAGAACTGAACATCCTGAGCATGTACAGCACTTAAGATGATCATTGATAGTACAAAAATTAGAATCTTTTTCATAAGACGATTGAAGAGTAATTACCGACCGATTTTTCAATAAAATTCACTGTATATTCATTGGGTGTGCTACTGATTATTAACTTATTGGAGGAGTTTTAAAACAGGGTTATGATATTTACAATACCAAAGTGAATACCCCTGTTTTACTTCCCTTTTCTCCGTCTACTGCTTTAAATATTATTTTATAAACATAATTTCCATTTGGACTGATTTTCCCTTTAAGTCTACCGTCCCATCCTGCATCTTCCTGGCTATAAATCGAATGGATCAATTCACCCCATTTGTTGAAAATATGCATCTCAAAATCTTCAATTCCCCTCATTTTAGCCATAAAAGTATCATTGAGGCCATCTCCATTTGGTGTGAAGGCATTGGGAACCAAAATCCTATAAGACGCGACTACTTCAACTACCATTTCTGTTTGAGATACGCAGCCCAATGCATCAAAAGTCATCAGTGAAATGGTGTAAATACCGGGCTTGGTATAGGTATGAACAGGGTTCTGTTCGTTACTCTTAGTGCCATCTCCAAAATCCCATTCCCAGGTTATTACTTCTCCCAAAGTCTGATCATTGAATTGAACAGGGTCATTTACAAGTATTTCTCCCTGAATACCTATTGATATCACTGTATAGGTGAAGTCAGCGTCTGTGAATGCTACTGGCATTTCCACAATTTTTGAAACCTCTACCAAGCAGCCGTTTGCATCAATGATGGTTGCACTGATCTCTCCATCTTCATAGAAAGTGGTTTCAGATACACCTCTTGCACCATTGTTCCAAGTAATATCGTATTCTTCCGTTCCACCCTTCACAGTTACCCAGGCCACTCCTGTCAATTCCCTGGTTTCGCAGTTGACATCAAATCTTGTAAACATTCTTGCCTCCAATTGTTCAGGCTGTTTTATCTCAAAAGTTTTGATCTGAATACATCCATTGTCATCAGTGACCTGTACGGTGTAGCTACCGGCGGATAGGTTGGACCTATTAAGTGTTTCCAACTGATTATTATCAGCCCATGTAATTCTATAAGGCTGAATTCCTCCGGTGATGTTGATATTGATAAATCCATTTTGATCACCGAAACATAAAAGATCTTCAGAATGGCTGCTTTCAATAACCAAAGGATCCGGTTCAGAGACGATATAGGTATTTCCGGTAGAACAGCCCGCACGGTCGGTGACCACTACACTATAGGTTCCCGGAGCAAGATTTCTCAATACCCGGTTGTTGGCACCATGGGACCATCTATAAGTGTAAGGAGCTGTACCGCCGGATACATTAAGGGTAATAATTCCTTGATTATCTCCCGCACACTTACTATCCTGAACTGTACCTCTGAGATCTAAAATTTCAGGTTCCTGAATATTGTAAGCCGCAGTGGTAATACATCCCAGATCATCTTCTACTGTAACCGTGTACACACCTGCCACGAGACCGGAAGCAAAAGTCTGATCCTGTAAGCCATGGCTCCAATTGATTTTGAAAGGAGCCCTTCCGCCTGTGATACCAATTTCTATTGTGCCATTATTTCCACCAAAGCAGGAAACAGCATTGATTTCCAATAAACTGATTCTAAGGTTAAGCGGAGGTGCAATTTCGATCTCATCAGTAATGGTACAGCCGTTTGCATCTGTCACTGTCAGCGAATAAGTTCCAGGTAATAGATCTGTTATGGCAGAGGTAGTTGCACCATTTGACCATCTATATCTATATGGTGCTACTCCTCCGGTTACTGTTGCGCTTGCTTCGCCTCTTTCACCATTGGTACAGATAGCGAATTTGCCATTCATTTCAATCTGTAGAGGCGAAGTAGGAGGAGGAACAACAAAAGTGCCTTCAGCAATACAGTTATTGGCATCAGTTACAACCACGGTATAGGAACCTGGAGCAATGTTTAACAGGTCTTTTGTAGTTGCACCGTTTGACCAGAGGTAGGTGTAAGGTGCAGTACCGCCTTTCACATCAATAATCAATTCAGGAACATCGGTAAACAGGCAAAGTTCTACTGATGAAATTCCGGATACCGTCAATGCTTCTGCGGGTTCGGTAATGGTATAGGCAATGCTTTCGAAACAAGAGTTTTCATCAATGATGAAAACAGTATATTCTCCTGCTCTCAAACCACTGATTTCCGGTCCTGTCATGCCATTGCTCCATTGGATCGTAAATGCTCCTGTGCCTCCGGAAACATTCAATTTTATACTTCCGTCATTTCCGAATTTACAGGAAACATTATCTAAGTTTTCTACTTCTACCAAAAGCGGTTGAGGCTCAGTGATCTCAAAAGTCTCCATGATCATACAACCTTTGCTGTCTGTCACGTTGACGGTATAAGTTCCGCCGGATTTGCCATTGATGTTTCTTACGGTTTCTCCTGAAGACCATGAATAGGTATAGGGAGCTGTACCACCTGTTACTATAAGATCAATACTTCCGTTTCCTTCAAATGCACATCTCACATTGGAAATGATAGGGGTGAGTGTCAAAGGTTCAGCTGGTTGGGTCACCACAAATTCCCTGAAAAGCTCGCATCCCAATTTATCTGTGATTGTTGCTCTGTACACTCCGGCAATCAGATTATTTGCAATAAGTCCTGTTCCAACCTGCTCACTGGTAGCTTTATTGGTCCAAATGACAGAAAAGTCTCCATTACCACCACTGATATCCAACAGGATAGAGCCATCACTGCCACCAAAACAGGAGACAGGATTAACGTTATCTACTATCAAAATAGGATCAGGTTGGGTGATGATCACATTGTTTCTAATGATACAACCATTGGCATCTGTGACCACTACTTCATAGTTGCCCGGTGCCAATCCAACCCTGTCCGCTGAAGTATTGCCATCTGACCATCTGATGGAATAGGGAGCAGTACCGCCTGTCACTACTACTGTTGCCTGACCGTTTCCTGCGGCATAACAACTGACGTTGGTAGTGGATATGGCTAAATTCAACGGCGTAGGTTGACTGATCACGACTTCTTTGACAGGTGAAATACAACCATTGGAATCCATGATATAAACCATGTAGGTATTGGGTCTTAAACCAGCCACGGTGAGATTAGGATACTGTATCCCGTCTATGATGAGTGTATACCCAGGATTTCCGCCATTTCCTATTACAGTGATACTGCCATTCTGGGCCCCAAAGCAGGTGACGTCAGTAAAGCTGTAAGTGAAATCCACAGGGGTAGTATCCAATATCTCAAAATCCATTGTTGCTTCACAGCTGTTTTCATCCCAAACATTGAGGGTATAGATTCCTGCGGGGACTCCGGAAAGGTTTTTATTTGTACCTACAAGCTGATTGGAAGAATTCAACCATTGGTAAGTATAATTACCTGTACCACCTGTAACATTGACTTTTATTTCTCCATCGGAGCCTTCAAAACAGCTGACATTAATTATTTCTTCATTGAAAATTTCGATTGGAGTTGGATTAAGGATGGTGATGGTTCTGGTCCATTCGCATCCTTTGCTGTCAACTACCCGGATTGCATAAGTACCCGGAACCACATCGTCAAAAATGATCAGACCATTGGGGTCAACCGTATATTCGACGGAATTCAAATAGGCCAAATAGCCACCGTTTCCACCGGTAATCTGTAATTCAATATCGGATAGATCATCTGTACACAAAACTTCTTCCATAAACTCTACTGTTGCACTCAGAGGCTCCGCAGGTTGTTCTACCACAATCTGAATGGTTTCTGATCTACATGTACCGCTTAAAGCAAATGCATTGTACGTTCCTGCAGGTAGGTTACTTACTGTATTTCCAGCTATTTCAGCACCATTAAAGAAAATTCTGTAGTTGGTAAATGCACCTCCTGAAGGAGTAAACGTAACCGTTCCGTCGGTTCCTCCAAAACAGGACACATCTGTAGGCAGGCCAACCAATAAAACCTCGTTTGGCTGATTGATGGTCAGAGTTTCTGAAATATCAGCACAGCCTCCATCAGATACTGTATAGGTGTAAAAACCAGCAGCCAGGCCGGAAAGCGTAGTTTTATCATCTGATCCTGCAATAGGATTAAAGGTTACTCCATCTGCTGAATACGCCCATGAAATTGAATATGGTTTTGTTCCGCCTGTGATTTGTAAGTTGATTTCAGACGTACCGCCAAAGCATAGAATAGGGGTGAAGTTTGCATTGGTCTGAAGGGGAAGCGGTTGACCCAGAGTTTTGGGTGGTATATTTACCGAACAACCATTTGCATCAACAGCAGCAAAATTATAAGCGAAATTGGCATTTAGACCTGTGAAAGTCACCAATTCATCCTCATTGGCATTATAAGTATTGCCTTGGAAAGTGATGGTATAGGGAGCAGTGCCGCCGGTCAATGAAAGTGAAATACTGCCATCACCGGATTCAAAACAACTCAAATCTACGGAGATATAATCCTTTAGACTCAATGGAGCAGCAGGTTGGGCCATATTAATGATCACATCCCCTGAGATACATCCTTTTACATTGTCAACTGCATAGACAAGATAGCTTCCTGCTTTGGCCTGGAATTGATTGCCAAAAATCTGGCTTCCATTTACAAAATAGGTAAAATTGGTTGAGCCAGCAGAAGTTGCCTGAAGGGTCACCAAGGCTGATTCCCCATAGCAAAGAATATCGTCTGCAACAAATGACAAGGCTACAACAGAACCGTCTGCAATGGTAATAACATCTGTAATGGTATTGCAATTATTCTGTTCAGAAACGGTATATCTATACTGTCCAGCTTCTACATTGCTCAGTCTTTTGGTATCCGTAGGAAGCGTTTCCCAAGTACTTGATCCTGTATTGAATTTCTCCCATATATAAGTATATGGCTGAGTTCCGCCTATTGGGGTCAATTCAATGGTAGTTGTTCCGCCTTCGCAAAGAATTAATCCTGCATCTACTGTCAGGTCTAGGGCTGCAGGTTGGGTGATATTGACCACTGTGCTGATTTGACATTGATCGTTCAAATCCCAAATTTCCAAAGTATAAGCCCCCTGCACCAGACCTGAGAAATTGTATGAGGTAGCTTCATTGAGGTTTGGTAAATTCAAAGGAGAACCTGAAGTAGGTGTCAGTACTGCTCTATATTGAGGTCTGCCACCTAAAATCTCAAATTGAATCGCACCGTTATTTCCTCCAAAACAGTTCACGTCTGAGATCGAAAGGTTCGTGATTTCAAGAGGTCGATCAGGTTGTGTCAAGGTAACCATCATTGGATCAGATGGACATCCGAGATTGTCTACAATCCTGATTTGATAATTTCCCGGAGCAACATTGAAGAATGAGGTTTGATTACCTTGGCTGACACCATTGATATACACCGTAAATGTCCTGCCTCCCTGTACAATTGGGCTGATGATTTCAATGATACCGTCGTTTTCTCCAAAACATGAAATATCCTGAGAAGTGACATTAAATTGAGGTTTTGTAATTGGTATGATGGTAAAGGTTCCTGTAATTTCTGGACAGGTTTGATTTTCTACGGTCCAGTTGTAATCCCCTGCCAATAATTCATCAAATACAAAGGTTCCTGTATCTTCATTTATAAATGATTTGGAATATCCATTGGAAGAGGTAACCAATATATTTTTTCCTGGCGAACCCCCGGCAACTTCCAAAGTAAATGAACCAAAATCATCAATACATACAGGTTGGATTACTGTTGGTGTAGGTACAGTCTGAGCAGGTTGGTTGATGACATAGTCAGGCGATTCTATGGTACAAATACCTGCATAAGTGATTTCTATGTAATATGTGCCGGCAATCAGTCCTCCTAAGCTGGTTTCATTAATTGGCACTTTTCCTCCTACAGAAGTCCTCCTGTACCATTGATAGGTTATTCCCGATGTGTCTCCATAAAGATCGAACCGGATGGCACCATCACTTCCCCCAAAGCAGGATACATCCTTTTCTACCTCAGCATCAAAAATCGGAGGATTGGGCTGATCAATGGTTATGGTTGAAAAGTCTTCACATCCTGCAGAATCGGTAACCCTCACATCATAATCGCCCACGGCCAATCCTGAAAGAATGGAGTTGGTGACAATTTCCCAAATACCTCCTACCCGTATATAGTAAGTATAACTAGGGACACCGCCGGAGGCTGAAAGGAACAGGATACCAGTTTGGCCTACGCAGGTGGCGTCTTGTGGACTGGTAAATAATTTAAGCGGGCTTTGAGGACCTGGAACACTATAGGTTTGGGAGACCATACATGCTCCTGATAAGCTGTATTCTACCCTATAAAATCCAGGAGTAAGGTTAGTGACAATATTTTGATTTTCAGCGATGACGGTATTTGTAGCTTGATCAATCCATCTGCTGTAACTTAATCCAGGGATCCAACCTACAAATTCAACTTCAATTGATGCGTCATCATAATTACAGGAAGGCTCAATGATTTCCACTAAGTTGATAGCCAATGGATCAGGTTGGATGATTTCGATGTTTTCCAGTCTGGTTTCACATCCATTGGCATCTCTTACGGTAACACTGTATAAGCCAGCTGCTAAGTTGGACGGGTTCTGATTTATAAAACCATGGTCCCAATTGAAGAAATAGATTCCTGTTCCACCTGTAACGTTGATAGTAATTCTACCGTCATTTCTTCCAAAACAGGAGACATCATCTTTGCTGATCAAAGAAACCTGGATTGGGGCAGGGGCGGTAAGGTCTATGATCCTTTCATTGGAACAGCCATTGGAATCCGTAACTATTACTTTGTAAATGCCTGCACCGATATTTGAAAGGGTTTGTGTAGTTCCAGAAATTGGAATAAATACACTCGGACTGGCTTCTATTTCCCAAGCAATGGTATAACCCGGATTTCCGCCACCGATCTGAATTTCTATTCTACCATCCAAAGAATCATGACATTTGGGTTCAATTCGGTTGAGTAAATTGATGACGATTCCACTAGGTGGCTGACTGATCAAAATATCGGTTAATTCTTTCCAACATCCATTTTCATCTGTAACCCTTACATTATATAGACCAGCTGCCAGACCATTGATATTTTTCTGGGAAGAGGTAAATCTGGATGGTCCTGTCCATTCAAATGTATAGGCACCAGTTCCACCGTCGACAGCAATGTTGATTGCTCCGGTATTATCTCCAAAACAAAAGACATTCAAAGGAGGTCCGTCCAAGGCCAATGTCAATTCAGGTGTCGGAGGAATGGTAATTGTCTGCTGTGCGAAACAAGAATTATTTCCAAGATCATAGACTTTGACAGTGTATTGTCCTGGACCTCTATTTATCAGGTTTTTATCCGTAGAAATGATGGTAGAAAAATTACCTGCTACATACCATTCTACACCCAGATTACCTGTTCCACCTGAAATTTCAATATTGATGCTGCCATTACTTTGGCCAAAACAGGTTTCCGGTGTAATGACTATATCTGTAATATTAATTGGTGGGAGGGAAGTAACGTCAAAATTAAGATTTGGAACTACACAGCCATTGGCATCTCTGATTTCCACAAAGTAATCTGTTGCTGCCCCCAATCCATTGATGGTGACATCGCCGATGGAAGTTGTGGTGAATGCTCCACCATTCAAAGCATAAGAGTAAGGCGCAGTGCCTCCTGAAATGGTAAAGCTTACAGAACCGGTCAATTCTCCAAAACAGGCCACATCCACTACAATTGGAGGAGTAACTTCCAATGGTGCCGGCTCGTTGACTATGTAGTCTTTAAAAATTGTACAACCGTTTTCGTCGGTTACGATTATTCTATAGACTCCGCCTGAAAGGTTGGAAAGATTCAAAGTTGTCTGACCGACTATATCTTCAAATGTTCCCGACACTTCTTTTTGCCATTGGAAAGTAAGAACACCAGTTCCACCGCTGGCGATCAGTCCTGATATTGAACCATTTCCATCACCTGCGCAAAGCAGATGATTGATGGCCAGATTATTTTCGTTGAGGGTAATCTGTGGTGGATTAACAATATCCACAAATTCAGTAATGCTACAATTTCCACCATAAAGAATGCTTACTTCATATTGGCCTGCCGGCAAATCAGTGAAAAGTACGTCATTACCTGATTGGGTTAAGCCATTGACAGTCACGGAAAAACTGATGATATTATCTGCAATTTCAACCCGGATACTTCCATCATTACCTCCAAAACAAGAAGGATTCACTGGAGTAGAATTGACAAGAGGGGCGTCAGGAACAGGTACATCAACAGTATAAACCTCCTCACATCCCTGAGAATCTCTTACAGTCACAGTATTTGTTCCCGCAGGTAAATTAAAGGCTGTAGCAGTGGTTTCACCATTACTCCAAAGATAGGTGTAGCCACCCCAACCTCCCGAGATATCAAATACTCTTGCAGAACCGTCATTTGAACCCGCACAACCTAGTCCGTTCAATAATTCAATGTCTCCATCAATAGGTCCTAGGGGGCCTTGAATGGTTGTGTTCAGGACAATGGAACAACCGCCGCTGTCCGTGACAGTTACAGAATAATTTCCTGGAGCTAGGTTGGATGCTGTTCTACCGGTATGACCATTGCTCCATAGGTAGGTATAAGGACCGCCCCATCCGCCTGACCTGTTTACCCTTGCGGTACCATTTCCTTGGCCAAAGCAAGTTTCGGAGGTAGTTGTAATGGAAGCCGTGAAGGGGCTAGGAGGCGCTACTACATTAATTTGGTAGGTCAATGTACATTCCGGGTAATCACCACCTCCATGTTTGACTATAATAGTATGGAGTCCGGGTCCAAACCCGGTAAATGTTCCCTGGCCTGTAGTTGCTCCGATAGGAATACTTTGACCGCTTACGGCTGTTGTTCCGTCAGGCCTGAGTATATCTACCAGGATATTTGCAGGAGGGAAGGGAAAAGCTAAAAATAATCTGTTTACCTGTAAGGAAATCGTACCATCAGATTCACCAAAACAGGTTACGCCTGTAGAAGAAGGAATGACTTCCAATAAAGTTTCATTTCCGATGTTAAAAACCAATTCCGCCGGACAATCTTCAAACCTAAACCTGTCTATAATTTCCAAAACATAATCTCCAGCAGCCAATTGGTTATATCTGATCTCACCAGCAGGTGCGGTAATCCATCCGGTGACATAAGTGCCGTTGGACCTTCTGATTCGGAATTGTACTGTGCCTTCAAAACCTGTAGCATCAAAGGTTATCCCGCCATTTTCAATACAGGTCTCAGGGAAAGTTCCCACACCATCTGCGGGAGCTAGAATCAAAGGCTCAATTTCCTCAATTTCAATATCTGTTAATTCTTTACAACCAGTGGCGTCAATCACCTCTACAAGATATTTACCAGCAGGTACACCACTGAGATCCAGATTCCGGTTATTGATAATATTTGTTTGAACCAAAGTATTTGACTCATCATAAAAATTGATAGTGAATGGAGGAATTCCGTTTTCTATGGTACCGTAAACTATACCGTAGGAATCACCTTCGCAAAGCTGATCTTCCTCATAAAGTATATTCAGAATAAAATTAGTGCTTCCTTTAAAATTGATGATCTCAGAATAGGTGTTTCCGTTACTATCAAAAACTTCCAGTGTATAATCGCCTGCCTGTGCCTGTTCAATGGTACTGAATTCACTTTCACCCAAATTGGAATCCGTCTGGATTATATTGCCACCAAAACTCCAAACATAAGTATATGGAGCAACCCCGTTCCTGACCCGCATAGAAGCACTTTTTTCGCATTCAGAAAAAATATAGACATCTCTGATGATAGGAGCGGCATAGTTGTTGCTAATCTGACCGAAGTAGGCTAGGATAAAAACAATCCAGAATAAAGAAACAGAGTAAAGTTTTCTCATAAATGACACTACTTTTTTAAAATCTTTTAATAAAGGCAGAAAAATGCCTCTATACACAAGTAGAAATCACCCAAATTTTGAAATTAAAAGTCCTTTTCAGGAACTGTTCGAACAGAACCAATTTTAAACCAGACAATTTTGATTTCTGATTTTTGTTGAATATGTCTTTTAAAAAGTATTTCGTTTTTTGATATATTATTCTATGCATTTCACATAAACATAAAAGAAATACTTAAAACCGGGTGATTTTCAGTAATTAATAGAATAATATTATAAAAACAAAGAACACTTAAAAAATTTTAAACGGTAACAATGATGTATTTATTGGATTTATTTTTTATAAATTCATGTATGATCGCACATATTTTGGCTACAAAATTTTTAAGAGATGATTGATTGGAGTTTACAATTATTATCCATCAGGATTAAAAATGAAACTTGAGGTTAATTTATTCTGGACAACGAAAAAGGGGAAAAAAAATAACCGCATCTATAAAAAACGCGGTTTGAAATTTCAAAATATGATGGAGGAAATGTCTTTCCGATTTTATAAAATAAAAAGACTAGAAGATATCGGTCAGGCTGATGTTGTTTCCTCGGAAATTACCGGTCTGACCTTTTTTCAAATCCCACAATGCCTGTATTAATGGAGAGTCTTGCGAAACCAATTGAAAATCCACTCCGTCCAAAACCACCTTGCCCATAGGGACAGAAACCCAGATATTGCCCATGGGAAGTTTCAACAAGGACCCTTCCTGAACTTTATCCGTTTCTTTGACAGGGACTGCATTGAGTTGATTGAGCATTATTTTGGCTGCAGATAGCCTTTTTTCCAAAATATTTCTGGTTTGATGCAGCATTTCCTGATGGGTTTCATACTTATCTCCAGCAGAACTTTTTTCCTCTACTTCCGAAGATTCCTGCAATTCAGTAAGCTGTTCCTGAACGTCTTTGATTTGCTCACGAAGTATTTCCTGCGCTTTTTTTAGTAAATCTGCTTTGGTCATTGAATTCATGGCTGCAAAGTAAAGTGAAAATCGGGAGAAAATAGGAATAAATGGGGAAGGAATTTTCTTCTCATGCATAGTGAAATACATTCCAGGACTGAATTTGTTCAGATTTGAAAATTTTTCTAATAATTTAAATGACATTTCTTTGAAAAAGCTGTAGAATCGGCCAAATTGATCATTGGATACTTAAGGAAATTATGCTAATCATGGTCATGGGTCTTCCCGGTTCCGGAAAAAGTTTTTTTGCGAAAAGATTTGCTGCAAAAATGGGGGCTGAATATATCAGTAGCGATGCACTCAGAATCGAAATGGGTTTGAGAGGTAAGTACCTTTCCAAAAATAAAACAGATGTCTATCTGAAGATGGCTGAAAGAGCTAAAGATTGGATTCGGAAAAATAAGTCTGTGGTTTTGGATGCTACCTTTTTTCAAAAGAAATACCGTGAGTTGATTTATTCCATAGCAGAAGCTAATCAGATTTCACTTCATTTAATTTTGGTGCAGGCTGATGAAAATATCATTCAGCAAAGGCTTTCAGTTCCTAGAAAAGACAGTGAAGCCGACCACTCTGTCTACCTGAAAATCAAAGATAAATTTGAACCCATAGAAAAATCCTTCTTGCTCTTGGATTCCACGAATGAAAACCTTGAAGAAATACTCATAAAAGCACATAAATATATCCTGAGACCAAATGAACAGAAATGAAATTCTGGAACTGATGACCGAAGGCTTGTATCATGGCAAGCCTATAAAAGGGATGTTGGAGGAAACCAATATCAGTTGGGTCATTCTTGGTGAAGAATTTGTTTTTAAAATCAAAAAGCCCATCAAACTTACTTTTCTGGACTATTCAACTTTGGATCTTCGGAAGTTGAACTGTGAAAAGGAACTTGAACTCAATAAAAGATTTTCGCCGATTTATCTTTCTGTACTTCCAATAATCAAATCCAAGCACCATTGGGTATTTGGCGAAGCAGAAGGTGAAATTATAGATTATGCGGTATGCATGATGAAAATGGAATTCGATAAAAGAATGGATTTATTGTTGGAGCAAAATAGTGTCAAAGGAGAACAGGTAGTCAGATTGGCCAAGCAAGTAGCCACCTTTCATTTGGGTGCTGAAGTCATTCAAAAGGAAACAGAAATAGATTCCTTTTATGGGATTTTCAATGATTTGGAATCGGTGTCTGAAATAGCAGGTCAATTTTTGGATCAAAAATATGTTCAAATGATAGCTTCCTTGATAAATTGGAGTGATGGATTTATCAAAGAACATTTCTCCAGGTTTGAAAGCAGGGAAAGAGATGGGTTTTTCAGAGATGTGCATGGAGATTTACACAGTAGAAATATCTTCTTGTATGAAGAACCCATTATTTTTGACTGTATTGAATTTGAGGAAAGTTTCCGGCAGATAGATGTACTCTATGAGGTGGCATTTATCTGTATGGACCTGGAGAATTATGAAAAGAAGGATCTTTCTGATGTATTTTTAGATGCATATTTGGCTGAATTTGACTGTATGATTACAAAGGAGGATACACAGATTTTTCAATACTATAAATGTCTCCGGGCCAATATCAGAGCAAAAGTCAATCTGCTGGCAGCCAAAACCGAATCTGATGCAGATAAAAGAAACAGGAAGCTTGATTCAGGAAAAAAATACTTGGATTTGGCCTTGTCTTACACGAAATATGACAAGCATCATAAAATGACTTGATTATCATTGGGGTATTTCTATTCAGGAATACCCATTTTTGATCTATTCAAAATGTTAATCAGGTGAAAAATCTAAAATTTCTGGACAATGAATTTTTCAAAGAGGCCGGAGAAATGGCCCACTTCACTGCACGCTTTTTTAGAGAACTTTCAAAACCAAAACAGGAATATGAAGAATTCATCAATCAATGTTTTTGGATTGGATATAAAACATTGACCCTGGTCGGGATTACAGGATTCATCATGGGATTGGTACTGACCATACAATCCAGGCCAACCCTAGTTGAATTTGGTGCTGAATCACTCTTGCCTTCGATGGTTTCAGTATCTTTAGTCAGGGAAATTGCCCCCGTCATCACAGCCCTGATCTGTGCAGGTAAAATAGGCTCTGGTTTGGGTGCTGAGTTGGGATCCATGAAAGTGACCGAACAAATTGATGCCATGGAAGTTTCCGGTACCAATCCATTCAAATATTTAGTGGTGACCAGAGTGTTGGCTGCCACATTAATGGTTCCCATACTATCCAGTTTGGCAAATGCGATTTCTTTGTACGGGGGATTTTTGGGAGTAAATATCAGGGGTGAGGTAAGTTGGAGTTTGTATTGGTTCCAGGTATTTAAAGTCTTATCCTTCGGAGATGTTCTTCCTTCTTTGATCAAGACTTTCTTCTTTGGATTTGCCATTGGAATAGTAGGATGTTATAAGGGGTTCAGTTCCCAGAAAGGTACAGAAGGAGTTGGCAGATCGGCAACTACCGCTGTTATAGTAGCTTCATTGATGGTATTTATCATTGACCTGATCGCAGTGCAGATCACTGATTTATTGGGATTGACTTAGCAGAAAGATGGAAGAGTCAGTCAAAAAACCGGTTATTGAAGTAAAAAATGTCAATAAGTCATTTGGGGACAATCATGTGCTCAAGGATTTTAGTATGTCAGTATTTCCTGGGGAAAATCTGGTGATTCTTGGTAAATCAGGCTCAGGAAAATCTGTGCTGATCAAATGTATCATCAGCTTGATCCAAGCAGATGAGGGCGAAATAATTGTATTGGACAGACCCATCCAAGATTTGGAACAAGATGAATTGGATCATTTAAGGTCGGAGATCGGATTTCTATTCCAAAGCAATGCCCTATATGATTCCATGACTGTCAGAGAAAACCTGGAGTTTCCGCTGCGTATACATTGGACCAAAGAACAACGTGCAAAAGGTGCAGAAGCAGCAGTAAAAGAAGCTTTGGAAGATGTAGGTCTTTTGCATACAATCGATATGATGCCATCAGAACTTTCGGGTGGCATGAAAAAAAGAGTTGCTTTGGCAAGAGCATTGATTTTAAGGCCAAAAGTTATCCTTTATGACGAACCTACGACTGGATTGGACCCGATTACTTCCCGGGGAATCAGTGAATTAATGCTAAGTGTTCAAAAGAAATATAATGCTACCTCGGTGATCATTTCACATGATCTGAATTGCATCAAAATCACTTCTAACCGGGTCATCATGCTTATTGATGGCACTTGTTATGCAGATGATACTTATGATGCCTTGAGTAAATCGACGGATCCAAAAATTAAAGAGTTTTTTGACTGATTATGAGAACGAAGAAAACAATCGATAATGCAAAGCTGGGTGGTCTTGTGGTCGCAGGAATACTATTTCTGGTATTTACCCTGTATATGATAGGAAAGAATCAGAATATTTTTGGTGCCTCTATCACCATCACGGCTGTAGTTGAAAATGTAAACGGACTTGTTCCTGGCAATAATGTGCGTTTCAAAGGTTTGAATGTAGGTACAGTGAAGTCTGTTGATATGGCAAACGATTCTTCGCTGCATGTCGTCATGTATATTCAAAAAAAGATGGTTCCCTACATCAAGAAAAACGCATTGACCTCAATTGGCACAGATGGATTGATGGGCAACAAACTCATACAAATCATACCCCAAGATGGTTTTGCGGAAAATGTGGCTGAGGGAGATGTGATTTACTCCATTACTCCTGTAAGCACAGAAGCCATGCTACAGAGACTGGGAACAAGTAGTGAGTATTTTGAAAAAACCACAGAAAATCTTTATGAAATCACCACAAAGTTGAATCAAAGTGAAAGCCTCTGGGCATTACTTTCGGATTCATTATTGACCGGAGATATCAAGGAAGCGGTGAGTGAATTGAAGCTGGCATCCAGAAGAGCTTCTGAAATGGCAAGGGCAGGAAACCAACTGATGGTCAATCTGAAAGACGGAGAAGGTTTGGTTCAGAAACTTTTTACAGATGCAGAAGTAGCTGAGGAGTTTACAGTTTCTCTTGAGAAAATAAGAGAATCCAGCGATCAGGCTTCCAAAATAATGGGAGATGTGAAAATTCTTATCGAAAATCTTGAAGAAGGAGAAGGCACCGCAGGATTGATTCTTAAGGATAGTACGTTTAGAGAGGCACTTCTGAACAGTATGTTGAATGTGGAAAAGAGTACCGAAAGATTCAATGAAAATATGTTAGCCATGAGGAGCAATTTCTTGTTCAGAGGTTACTTTAAAAAACTTGAAAAAGAAAAGCAAAAAGAATTGAAGCAAAAGGAATAGGATGAGAATAAATGATGAAGCTTACCCCAAATGATAATGTTCATCCCACAATCTGAATCCGCCCAAATAAGCATTGTTGTTGGTGCCCAATCTGCATCCTTCAGGAATATCGGTAAGCAGCTTTGATTTGCCACCACCTAAGACTATATCATCAGGTAAAAACGCGTTTTTAAATCTTCCTACTACAACCAGGACATGCTGTTGCCATTTTTCAAGTCCCAATCTTTCGAGACCTCTCAGACCAAGATAATCTTCAAAAGTACCTTTACGGTAAGACAAATGTGCAAGCTCCATAGGAACTACAGTTCCTTCAGCTACCAGTGCCGAACCCAGGCCAGTGCCCAATCCTAAAAATAGCATGGTATCACCTTGATAGGAACCCAATGCCTGCATAGCGGCATCGTTGATCAACTTGACAGGTTTACCAAATGCCTTTTCAAAATCATAACCCAACCAGCCTTCTCCCAGGTTTTTAGGCTCAACTACTATTTTGCCTTTTTTGATTACTCCGGGAAAACCTATTGAAATCACTTCATATTCCCAATCGTTGGTGGACTCAATCACTAAAGAAACCATCATTTCAGGCGTCATATAATTGCCTGATGGGATTTTTCTTCTTTCTATATCGTTGTTTACTTTAACTTTGATGTTGGTGCCTCCTATATCGATGGTAAGTATTTTCAAGATTCCTGTTGGTTTGAGTTAAGCTCTATTGATTTTAATCATGCAAAAAAACAAAATTTTATTCAGGTTGGACAGAAAAATTTTCAAAAGATGGTAGATGGGGTATTTTTGGGATAATTGTGTGTTTTGAATTCGTAACTGTAGAAACTTAGTGCCTTTGTGGTGATTTTCAATATAGCGGCCACAAAGTCACCAAGGCTCAAAGGGTTCAAAATGTGATCATTTATTGAATATGGTTGCCTCCGAATGTGTTTTTAATGCTTTTCTCGCCAATCAACTTGTTGGATTAAGGATCTTTTTTAATATGACAAAGGAGAAAGAATTTATACCTTAAGTTTTATTAAATTGGAGGTCTTCACGAATCTGATTGAATTATGAAAATTTTGTTCCTTTTCCTTTTGCTGTCTTCATCCGTGGTTGAAGAAAAATCCAATTCAGAGAAAAAACCAAATATCTTGTTTTTGATTGCAGACGATTGGTCCTTTCCCCATGCAGGTGCATATGGCGATCATTTGGTCCGGACTCCTACATTTGACAGGTTAGCTGCGGAAGGGGCTTTGTTTATAAATGCCTATACTGCTTCTCCATCCTGTTCTCCATCGCGTGCATCTATCCTAAACGGAAGGTATCCGCACCAAAATGAGCAGGGTGGCAATCTTTGGTCGGAATGGCCGGCCCAGTTTCCTACTTATGTGTCCTTGCTGGAAGAAGCCGGTTATTTTACCGGCTCCACCAGAAAAGGTTGGGGACCGGGAGACTTTCAGGTTTCCGGTCTGGAACACAATCCTGCCGGAAAAGTCTATAACGATTTTGAGACTTTTTACAAGGCCAAGGATGAGGGGCAACCTTTTACCTTTTGGTTTGGAAGTTCTGACCCACACAGGGAATATGTGGCCAATACAGGGATTCAGTCCGGGATGAAGCTTTCCGACGTTGCGGTTCCGGAATTTTATCCCGACCTGGACTGCATCCGCAATGATATCCTGGATTACTATTTTGAAGTAGAAAGATTTGACAGGGAATGTGGACAGATCATCAATTTTCTGGAGGAAATAGGGGAGTTGGACAATACCATCATTGTCATGACCAGTGATAACGGCATGCCTTTTCCCCGGGCCAAGGCCAATCTCTATGATCTGGGAACGAGAATGCCATTGGCCATGCGCTGGCCTACAAAAATCAAAGCAGGTACCCAAGAAAAAAGTTTTGTCAACTTTGTTGATTTTGCTCCCAGTTTTCTGGAAGCCACAGGCATACAGCCCGAAAACATGAGCGGAAAATCCCTCTGGCCTATTCTAGAAGGGCAAACCAAAGGGGACCAGGAAGTCTTCCTGGAAAGAGAAAGACATGCCAACGTAAGAAAAGGCGACTTAAGTTATCCTATGCGTGCCGTCAGGACCCATGAATACCTCTATATCCGCAATATCATGCCCGAGCGCTTTCCTGCCGGGGATCCATCCGTCCATCAATCTGTGGGGCAATTTGGCGATGTGGACCATTCCATCACCAAGTTTTTGATCATGGCTATGGAAGGAAAGACACAGCCAGGTGCACCTGATTATTTCCAACTTAATTTTGGATTAAGGCCAGAAGAAGAGCTTTATGCCGTCCAAGAGGATCCTTACCAGATCAATAACCTGGCAGCCGATCCGGAATTTGCCGGAATCAAAAAGGAATTGAGAAAAAGATTGGAGTATTGGATGTTGGAAACCGGGGACAAAAGAGCAGTTGAACCAAGGTCAACTTATTGGGATCAGGTCCGGTATACCCCAAGTTATCAGATGAAGGATGCGGATATTCCTGAACTGATAAAAACCTATAGAATTATGCCTCCCTTTGGACCTTATTCCAGAGATGGGATTCCTTGTTTGAACCATTGATTTATTTTTTCTTTCAAACAATATCTTGCTTAATTGTATTTACAAGATATGTGGCAGTCATTGTTTTTCTTGTTTCTTTGTATTTATCCAATTCCTTCGCTGATGAAAGATGCTTTACTATTTGATTTTGGAGCCAAGAAAGATTTTGGCAAATGGTCAATTATCAACGATGGGGTCATGGGTGGACTTTCCCAATCCAAGGCAAGTTTGGATGCTGATGCCGTTCTTTTTGCAGGAGAGGTTTCTTTGAAAAATAATGGGGGCTTTGTATCCCTGCGCAGTGCTTTGGGCAACTATGACCTTTCGGCATTTAAATATTGTGAAATCCGCTTCAAGTCAGACACTAAGCGGAAGTTTGAGATTTTGATTGAAAAGGATACTCCTTTTTATCTCCCCAAATTCCGGGTGAAGTTTGGAGCAACCAAAGAGGATTGGGAAATCCTTACCATTCCGCTTAAGGACTTCGAAATCAGTAGAATGGGTTCTACTGTGCAACAGGGAATTGATCCTGAGGTCCTTAAAGGAATTCAGCGGATTGGATTTATTTTGGCGGATAAGCAGGAGGGAAGCTTTCAGTTGTGGATAGATTATTTGAAATTTTATTGATTTTTTTTATGGTAATGGTGCTTTGGCCACAAAAGAAAAGCAGGTTTTTAAATTGAAGGTTTAAATTTGGCTAAAGCCTGGGGACGGTGATGATTTCTTTTATCGTCCAGCTAAAGCAGGACACAATTGATAGAAGGCTATTAATCTGGGTTTACATTCCAAAATTTGAGAATTTATCAATAGGAATGTGGCTTTAGCCCATTCATAAGAAATGCCAAACCAAAATCGGCTTTAGCCAAAATAATTCAGTTTCCCAATTTGTGATTGAAGCTCGGGAAAAATATAGACATAAATTTCTTGGGCATTGAATCATTGGATTCCTGAAACTGTTATCGAGGTTGTTTAAAATCCTTTTATATGTCTTCGGTCAATTTTATCAATAAAACAGCAGGTTGGAATCTTCAGCATACTTATGGAAAACTTCCTTCCGGTTTTTTCACCTATCAGCAACCAATTCCTGTCAAAGAACCCAAAACGGTTATTTTTAATGAAGATTTATCCAAGGCATTGGGTTTGGATTTTTCGGATTTTCCGCCTCAGGAGATTGCCCTGCTATTTTCAGGAAACAAAACCCCTGAGGGAAGTCAACCTTTGGCACAGGCTTATGCAGGACATCAGTTCGGAAATTTTACCATGTTGGGTGATGGCAGGGCCATTCTGATCGGTGAACAAAAATCTCCAAACGGAAATCTTGTGGATATTCAGTTGAAAGGTTCGGGAAGGACTCCTTATTCCCGTGGGGGTGATGGCAGGGCTACCCTTAAATCCATGTTGCGGGAATACCTGATCAGTGAAAGTATGCATCATTTGGGCATACCAACCACAAGGTCCTTGGCTGTGGTCGAAAGTGGGGAAACGGTTTACCGGGAGAGAAGTCAGGCAGGGGCCATATTGACCCGAATAGCCCAAAGTCATATCAGGGTCGGGACTTTCGAGTATGCGCGCCAATTTTTGCCTTTAGAAGCGCAAAAACAGTTGACCGATTACACTATAGAAAGGCATTATCCCTTTTTAAAAGAAGAAGAAAATCCTGCTTTGGCACTGCTCATGGCTGTAATGGAAAAGCAGGCAGCATTGGTGGTGGATTGGATGCGTGTTGGTTTTATCCATGGCGTGATGAATACGGATAATATGAGTATTGCAGGGGAAACGATTGACTACGGTCCCTGCGCTTTTATGAATACTTATAATCTCAAAACAGTTTTCAGTTCCATCGATGTCAATGGCCGCTATGCCTATGGCAATCAGCCCTATATCACGCATTGGAATCTATCAGTTTTGGCAGGAGCCTTATTGCCTCAGATTCATACTGACCAAAAGCAGGCCATTGAATTGGCCCAAGAGGCCTTGAATGCTTTTCCGGGAATGTATGAGGAAAAGTGGTTACAAATGATGCGGGGGAAATTAGGGCTGATGGAATTTGAAGCTTCTGACAAGCCTATCATCGAAGACCTATTGGCGCTGATGCAGCAATTTGCTGCGGATTATACCAATACATTTGTTGCACTACAAACCGGAGATTTTTCTGGTGAAGCTTTTTTTGAAACTTCAGCCTTTCAGGAATGGTTCCTGCATTGGGTGAAACAGGTGACCCGGAATGGCAGGACATTGGAAGCCGTACAGAAGTCCATGAGTTCTTACAATCCATCCTTTATCCCCAGAAACCATAGAGTAGAAGAAGCTTTAGATAATGCATCATTAAAAAATGATTACCAGTTATTTAAAGATATTCATCAATTATTAAAAACACCCTACACTCCTGATCCTGCCCAACTCCATTATCAGTCCCCACCGCCTAATGGAGATAGCGGATATCAGACTTTTTGTGGGACTTGATTGGGCTCTTGAATGATATTATTGGATCAGTCGTGTAAATAGCTTCTCCTTGTCATATCGACGATAGGAGATATCTGATCTGCCTTGAGGTTCTATGCCTCTTACACCACGAAGGACGGGACTTGACGGAATGAAATAATCCTTAAATACCCCTCGGCAAGCTCGGGGAACGGGGAATTTGGTGAATAAAGGAGGGGGAGTGAAAAGCGGCGCAGCCGCTTTTCACTCCCCCTCCTCCATAAACGACAACCCCATGTGGCCGATCCCGATAGCTCGGACGAGGCCCAATTAATTTGACCTCAATGTCATTATAATGAAAGGACAAAAGGGAACAGACCTCTCCTTACGTACCAATGACATAAAATCATTCTTCATGTAAATTAAGGATTTTCTCTTCAATTTCTTGTGGGACAATATCCATGTTCAGTTCCACTGCTAGCCTTTGTATCAATTTCATTTTCTGTTTTTGCATGATTTCCTCGTAATATTTTATACCGAACTCTACAAAATCAGATCCTTTTACCATTAACCTCCAATATTGCTCTGCAAGTTTTCTTGCCATGGCCTTGATGGCTACCCTCGGACCTTTTCTTCCACATAGTCTTCTGCCGAATGCCCCGAGTGCAATTTTCTTGCTGTTCAATAGCCCTTGGGCAATTACCCTGAATATCTGGCCGGCTTTCGGTCTGCCTTTGGACTTGTTCTTTTTCTTTCTACCCGATTGGTGCTGGCCAGGGGATAGCCCCAACCAGCTGGTAAAGTGTTTTTCGGTCTTCCATCTGGAAAGATCCGGACCCGTTTCGGTCAACACTTGAAACCATGTATAATCGGTGAACCCGGACAGCTTGGTGGCATCCTTGCCACCGAATATTTTCAGAAGGTATTTTCCCAAATCCGAAACATCGGGTTTATTATGCCTGATCTGTTTTCGCTTCATACCTTTTGGGAACTCGTACAGGTCCATGTTTTGCTTATTGAATGTATCCTGGATCTTCTTATCACAGTCTGATATCTGGGCTTTGTAAAACCTGTATGCCTCATAGGCCTGTTTAAGTGCAAACAGTCCTGCTTCGGTATAAAACCCTTCAAGAGCTTTTACTATTTTCTCACCCTTTTTCTTTATCAGACTGTGATGGCACAGGGAAAGTAGTTTCTGGGGGTCCCTTTCTCCTTGGAGGATGGCTTCTATCATTACCGTTCCGCTGGCACCGTGCACCTGGCTGAGAACCTCGGGAAGCCTGATATTCATTTCAATAAGTGCTTTCTGCATATGGTTTATATGCATGGACATACTCCGGATATGGTCCTCTCTGAGCCTTTGGTAAGAGCGGAGCTCTTTCATCAGACCTTCAGCTACAAAGCACCTGTTCAACAGTCCATGGGCGTGGAGTTGGTTGATCCACTGACAGTCTTTCACATCGGTTTTCCTGCCTGGGACCTGTTTGGTCTGGCGTCCGTCAACAAGCCAGACATCAAGTCCTGCCTCTGTAAGGATATCATAGAGAATAACCCAATAGCTGCCGGTCGCTTCCATGGCAACAGAAGTGACACCTGCTTCTATTAGATAAACTGCGGCTTTCCTGAAGTCTGAAGTAAAGGTTTCAAAACTCGCGACTTCTTTTCCTTCGATGTCGACATAGATGCTCCTGGAGCCTATATCGATACCAGCTGTGTTTTGATGGATCTTTTTCATAAAACTACCTGATAAAGAAATATTGGCCTTAAGCCTGTTTGAAGAACTGTAAAAGGCAGGCTACCATTCGGACAAGCATATTGCTGTACCACTATTTCGTTCTCAATCAAACAGGACCACACTCGAGGACAGGCACGGGGCACTATACAATGGGACGGCCATACTGCTCAAGGTTACTCTAATTTACTACCATGTCATTCCTTTTTCGTATGTTTCTGAAAAAATGTTGTAAACTCGAGGTGACAAGGCAAAGTCCTTTCTATAATTGAATGTTATTTATAGTTCAAGACCATATATTCAAACATTAAAATTGGTACTTGGTAAGAGTCAATTTTCAAACAGAATCCATTCCTCAAACTCTTACTTCTGATGAAAAGTATCCGAAACAAATCCCAAAACCTCCGGCAATGATTCCCGCCAATAGGTCCAATTATGGGCGCCGTCACGGATTCTGAATTCATGAGGGATTTCCTTCTTCTTCATGGCAATATGAATCAAACTGTTTCCTTCATACAGGAAATCATCATCACCGCAATCAAAATACCACTTGACGGATTTCATCCCCTCGGCATCATTGAGTTCGATTTGTCTCAAGGCCTGATGTCTGTCATAGTAGGCTGTTAGGGTATTTGGATTTTTAACAGTGACTTTTTGGTTTTCCAATCCCTGCTTGAATTCTTCAAAAGTATTGTTTCTGACCGCAGCACTCAGTGGGCAGGCAGAAGAAAAGAGATCGGGTCTGTGCATGGCGTAGAAAAAAGAACCGCCGCCGCCCATAGAGAGTCCTGCTATGGCACGGTAACGCTTTTCGGATTTGATCCGGTATTTTTTCTCCACTTCAGGCATGAGTTCTTCAAAAAAGAAATCCTCATATCGCCACTCATTGTTGACATCATTGAAATAGCCCCGTCTTCCGGTATTGGCATCCGGCATGATGATAATCATGGCTGTAGCTTTTCCTTCCTTGATGGCTTTATCTGCAATATGCTGTACTTCCCCAAACTGTACCCAACCTGTTTGGTCGTCACCGCCACCATGTAGCAAGTAGAGAACAGGGTAGGAGCGTTCAGAACTTTCATATCCGGGCGGGAGGTAAATGGCGTATTTCCTTTCCATATTCAGGATTTTACTGTTCATGCTGAGGTTGTCGAATACTTTGCTTTCCTGAGCTACAAGGGATTGGAGGCTGAAAGTTAGAATTGCGAATAGAATAATTTTCAGTCGGTTCATGGGGTTTGGGTTTTTGATTGTTATTGCAAGTTTACAACATTTTGTATATGATCAAAGTAGAAAATGATATCAGGGTACCCGCTGGGCAGCCATCATCCTGAGGCACGAAGGATCTCCAGCGGTACAATTAGACGGTTGAATTACTGGAAAAATATTTAACCTTTTTGGTCAAAACAATCCTTTTCCTGAACCTCATGAGATGCCCCGAAAGCATCGGGGCAGGCTTTCCTACGTCAGCATGACGGCTGCTCCGATTTAGGTCATTGGTAGTAAATACTTAAAAGTTATTGATTATTGATTCAAACTGAAACAAATACTTGCCATAAGGACACAAACTGCATCCAACGGTCAATTTATCCTTTTGAACCCAATTCAAAAAACCTATATTGTCCTATTAACCCTCAAACTATGAATAGAAGAAAATTTATCCAAAATACCTCTATTGCCTCCATGGGATTGGCTTCCCTGCCGATTCTCCAATTGAATGCACAGCAGGATCCAAGCAGAAAATTTATAATCTCCCTCAATCCCGGAATCATTGGGGTGAAAGCAAACTTTTCTCAGACCCTTGACTACGCCATTCAATTTGGCTATGAGGCCATCAGTCCATTTACCCAGGAAGTGATGGAAAACTATTCAGCCGGACAACTGGATGAAATTCTGGCCAAAATGAAATCGCATGGTATCAGTTATGATTCCATCAATATTCCGGTGGAATACAGGCGGGACAAGATCCGATTCCATGATGACTTCAAAAAACTGAGAGTGTTCTGTGAGGCCATGGAAAAACAAGGTGCCACCCGTATCAACACCTGGATTTTTTCCTCACATGCTGAGCTTACCTACAATGAAAACATGAAGGAACATGCCTATCGCTTGGGTGAATGTGCCAAAGTCATGAAAGACCATGGCATCATGTTGGGTCTTGAATATTTGGGGACAAGGCCTTTGGTGGTTGGGGCACGCTATCCTTTTATCAGTACGATGAAAGAAGGCAAGGAACTGATCGGAGAAATAGGACAAAGCAATGTGGGATTTGTTCTGGACAGCTTCCATTGGTACTGCGCTGCTGATACCCTGGAAGATATCCTAAGCCTCAAACCTGAGGATATCATTGTGGTCGACATCAACGATGCCCGTGCCGGCTTCACCCGTGAAACCCAAGTAGACGGCAAGCGGGAACTCCCCATGGCCATTGGAGTAATCCCCATCAAAGAATTTATGCAGGGCATAGTGGACATCGGCTATGACGGACCCCTAAGGACAGAACCCTTTAATCAGGCACTGAATGATCTGGAAAATGAGGAGGCATTGAAAGTAAATATGGAGGCGATTAGGAAAACATTGGGTACGGTGGGGTTGTGATATTTTTGGTTTTAGGAAAGTGAAAATACCCTGTTTAGGGTATTTTTTGGTATTTTAGGATTTGGTAGTTTTGGAAAATAAAATTTTATAAACCATTGACTATTTGATGTTTATAAAATACTAAGCTTGGGTTTTATGTATAAATAAGGGAGTTAAACTTAATTATTTATAAAATATGAGTAAAGGGTTAAAAATTACAGGATTAATAATCATGGCATTGGCCGTTATAGGAGTCATGGGATATTTTTTGTTTTTCTATGAAAAACCTATTGACCAAAAGGCATTGAATGAATTTTTAAAAGGACAACCGATTATAGATGTACATATCCATGTATCCAAAGGATTCGAAGGTAATGAGGTATATGGAAAGGGCCTAAAATCCGGCCCTAAACTTGATCAGGCAAAATTGGATTGGTTTAAAAATGCCTTTGACCAAAACAACATTGTGATAGGGCTTTCTGGCGGGCCTGTACAGCATGTTTTGAATTGGATGAAGGAAGACAAAAGATTTTGGGGAGGAGTCTCGTTTCCATACAATCAGCTTAATGAAACTGACGAACCATTTATCAAGGAATTTCTAACTTATGAAGAATTATTTATTCTTTATGATTCTGCTGGTTTCAGGAGCATGGGAGAAAGCATGTATATGTATTACGGCATCCATCCGCATGATGAAAGACTGGATCCTTATTGGAAAATTGCGCAAGAATTTAATATTCCTATTGGTATACATACAGAGGGTCCCCCGCCGCCATGGTTGCGGGATGAAAAAACAGCTCATCTTACAAAGAAAGAATATGGTAATCCTGAATTACTTAGACCTATCTTGAAAAAATACCCGGACCTCAAGCTTATTTTATTCCATTTTTGTGGCATATACAGTGATGAAGCAATTCAACTGATGAAGGATTTCCCGAATGTATATTGTGATATTTCTGCAGTGAGCTATTTCATGCCCAAGATATTCTGGGAGGGTGCCGTGAAAAAGCTTTTTAAAGAGGGTTTGGGTGGAAGGCTACTATTTGGCTCCGATTACATGACAACAATAAGGGGGCATATAGAGGTAATTTATTCGATAGATTGGTTGACCGAAAAAGAAAAACGTGATATCTTTTATAATAACGCTGCTGGATTTCTTGAATTAACAACAGAAGAAATAACTCAACACTATAAATCTGTTGAAAACTAAGCATAACTTTTAGTCCACATATGAAAATCTATGAAAAGCCTGATTAAAGATTGAAAAACGAAATCATTCTATATCTTCCAAATGAACTTGCCGAACATTTTGAGTTGAGGTCAGATAAGGATAAAGAAACACTTTGGCTTACCCAAGATCAAATTGCTCAACTTTTTGGAAGAGAAAGATGTGTCATAACCAAACATTTCAAAAACATATTCAAGGAACAGGAATTAGACGAAATAGTGGTTAGGGCATTTTTTGCACATACCACTCAGCACGGAGCCATTGAGGGAAAAACCCAAACAAAGCATGTAAAATTCTATTATCTTGATTAATCATACCCCTATCTCCTCAGCAACTTAAACCCAATCTCTCTTCCCTGTCCCTGAAACATGGCCAAGTTGATCCAGAACCAGGCAAACTGCTCCATCAATTCAAATTTATCATTTCCGCCTATAGGGTAGCACTCCGCAAAACCGGCATCTTTGGCCAGTTGGATGGCGGCAGCTTTACCTTTTTCACTGTCACCTGCTACAAATAGGTCAATGGCCTTTTTCCCATAAACCGGGTTGACCATGTTGTTAAATCCGGTCGTATTGAAGCATTTGACCACATCCTTGGTTTGGGTATTTGCCAAAATGGCTTCTGAGGTCGTTTTGAACACTTGTGGTCCTCTGTTCATGATGATATTCATGGCATCTATGATGATTTTGCCCGAGGTATCCCCCAGACTTTTGGTAACTTCTACTGCCACGGGGGCAGGAGTTGCGATAAGGATTACCTCCGAATGGGCAACAGCTTCTACTACCTGATAAACTTTCGTGTTGGGATTGTCCAGCAGTTCTCTGCCTTTAAATGCTGCTATGTCCTGTACGCCCAGATTGATTTCATGTCCGGCTTTTGCCCATTTGGTAGCGAGTGCCCCACCGACATTTCCGGTTCCAATAATTGCTATTTTCATAATGTATTGTTTTTGAATAAAATTTTTAATTGTGTTACGTCCTGAATATACTTGACACTTTTTGATTGTTTTTATATTGTCCGTGCCTAAGGCACTTTAGGATCCAATTCTAATCATTAATCCCGGAAATAAATTACCGGGCTATTATTTAGGCCATGCTCGCCCGGATCAACAGTCGGAATGGACTACGGCATTTTTCTACCTTGTCCTTTATCCTTCTTACCTTCTCCTTCATCCTTGATAATTGACTTCCGACTTCGGACTTTACTGCTTACCAGAAAGGTAAGCGTTTTTCAGTTTGATAAGTCATTCAGCATTTCCACTACCATCTCCGCTGCCGCCGATCCTGAATTTTGTTGCTGACCTGTGATCAGATTACCGTCTTTGATGGCATAGGAAGCAAAAGGTGAAGCTACTTTGAAGTGTGTGCCCGAAATCTTTTTGGCTTCATTCTCTATCCTGTAAGGTTGGATTTTCATGCCAACTGCCTGATCGACAAACTCCTCCTCTGCATCAGCAAAACCCGTCCAGGTTTTTCCTTTTATCAAAAGCTCCCCATTGGATTTTTTTGCTTCCAAGAGTAGGGTAGTGGAGTGACAAACTGCCGCACTGGGCTTGCCACCTTCATAAAATGCAACAAAAAGTTTTTCCAGGTCTTTGTTGCCCCGAAATGTGTACATCGGTCCCTGACCTCCCACCAGAAAGATAGCAGCATAGTCTGTAGGATTGACTTCAGTCAGTTTTTTGGTGTTTTCCAGAATGGTATTGAACTCCGGCTTTTGCAGGTAGCCCAATGAAATCACATCATGGGCAGAATAGCCGCTTGGGCCGGTAGGATTTGAGTATCCGTCCATTTCCATTTTTCCCCCTTCAGTGGAAACCAATTCCACTTCATATCCTGCCTCCTGAAATACCCTAAGCGGGTGGGTCAGTTCAGCAGCCCAGAATCCAATCGGCCAGCCTGTTTGTTTGGATACAGCAGGGGAACTGGCAACCATCAAAATTTTACCTTTTGGCGGTGCACCGTGGAAGTGCACGTAACTTTGTTTTTCCTGTACTTGATTCATGATTGAAGTTTTTTTTGGTATGGAAACAAAGTTTGATTTTAATATTACCTTTATCAATATACTTACTAAAGTTAATGATATGCACCTTTTGGTGAGAAATGGAAAATTGATTGATTATGCCTGATTTCTTATTTAACAAAAAACTGTATTATAACCCTGTCGAGTTTGCCATGGACAGGATAGGAGGGACCTGGAAAATGCCTATACTCTGGAGGCTGAAAGATAAAGTGATGCGATATGGTGAACTCAAAAAAGACATTCCGCACATTACCCATAAGATGCTGACCAGTCAGTTGAGGGAGTTAGAAAAGGAAGGATTTATCACCAGAAAGGTATATCCTGTAGTACCGCCAAAGGTGGAATATACCATTACCAAGAGGGGGCTTAGCGCCATTCCCATCATAGATGCCATTAGGAATTATGGCCTGACTTTGATGGAAGAGTTTGGAGTAGGTTAAAATTTACCCCGACACTGGATTTGCGTTATTTTACATGAAATAATTAAAAAAAATGATGGGAAAACTTCTATACTTCTTAATAGTAATAGTAGGGATATACATGATTGTATGCGTTGCTTTTTACTACTTTCAGGAAAAATTGATTTTTTTTCCTGAAACATTGAATAAAAATCACCAATTTGATTTTAGGCAAAAATTCGAAGAGCGGAATTTTGAAACAGCGGATGGAAAATTGCTCCATGGTATTTTATTCAAGACGGATAATACAAAGGGTCTGATTTTTTATCTACATGGTAATGCAGGGTCAATAGATGGTTGGGGACAGGTAGCTGCTACTTACACCGAATTGAATTATGATATTTTTATTCTTGACTACAGAGGTTATGGAAAGAGTGAAGGAAAAATAACCAGCCAAAAACAATTGTTTGAGGACAATCAAATGATTTATGATCAACTTAAGAAGGAATACAATGAACAGGATATCATCATATTGGGCTATTCCATTGGAACCGGAATGGCCGCATACCTTGCTTCAGAAAACAATCCCAAACGATTGATTTTACAGGCACCTTTTTACAGTTTGACTGATCTTGCAGGTCAATTGTTCCCCATTCTTCCATCATTTATTATCAGGTATAAATTTGCCAATCATCAATATTTAGAAAACTGCACCATGCCCATTACCATTTTTCATGGAAATCAAGATGAAGTTATCCCTTATAAATCTTCATTGAGACTCAAAGAAGCATTAAAATCCAAGGTAGATCTGATTATCCTTGATGGGGTAGGGCATAATGGGATAACTGAAAGCGCAGCGTATAAAAGGGAATTAAAAAATATCTTAGGGACTTTCTGAAATTGTAAAACTGAATCGGTCGCAAAATGCTACCAGTTCGGAAAACTGGAAAACTCTTTGAATAATTCCACTTTAACAATAAAATTAAGGATAAATGAAAACATACATCTTTGCGCCTTTGCGACTCTGCGGGAAAGGTTGTCTAAACATCCTTAACACAGCACTAGTTACGAAACCAGATAAAAATACAAAGGCATCCCAATTGTGATATTGATGGGAAAGGTGACGGCCAAGGCCATAGGCAGGTAGAGTCCGGGGTTGGATTTGGGTACGGTCATTTTCATCGCAGCGGGCACGGCGATATAGGAGGCACTGGCGGATAGAATGGCCAGGATAAAGCGGTTGGAGATGTCATCTGTTACGGATGAACTCAACAAAGCTACCACGCATCCATTGAATAGGGGAATGACGATGGCAAATATCATCGGAAACCAGCCATAGGAGAAGAAGGATTTGAGTTTTTTACCGCTTGTGATGCCCATATCCAAAAGAAATATGGCCAGGAAGCCCTTGAAAATATCATTGGTAAAAGGCTTGATTCCCTCCGCTTGGGCATCTGATGCCAGAAAACCTATGAGCAAACTCCCCAAAATCAAAAGCACGCTGCCATTGGTAAAGGAATGTTTAATCACTTTTCGTTTTTTTACCGTTTCAGTGCCCGCATTCATTTTGTCATAGGAAGAAATTAATATCAGGCCTACTACTATAGCAGGTGCTTCCATCAGGGCCATAATGGCCACCATATGACCATGCAGTGTCAATTGCTGCATTTCCAGATAAGAAACAGCAGTCACAAAAGTAACCGCTGAAATAGAGCCATAGGCAGCTGCTACAGCACCGGAATCATAGATATTCAGTTTTTTCTTTAGGATAAAGAAAGTATACAGGGGAATGGCGAGAGAAATACCTATACCAAAGAGAATGGTCCAAACGATTTCCCACGAAAAAACTTCATGGGCCAATTCCTGACCACCTTTGAATCCTATCGCAAACAATAAATAAAGGGAAATGAATTTGGAAGAATTGGGGGGGATTTCCAGATCACTTTTTAAAAAAACAGCAATCAGGCCCAAAACAAAAAACAATAAAGCAGGATTGGTAAGATTTTCCAGCAATAAGTCAATATTCATGTCAGAGAAATAGTGTCAAAGAGACCTGCATTTGGGTCATTTTATAAAAACCATTAAACACGACAGACTTATTCTTTGATCTCAATATTTACCGTAGCTTGAATCTTGATGGTAGCACGGGAGAGATCAGCATTTTGGAAAAGATCATTGATTTTTTGGATCTGAAATTTGAGTTCAGGTAGTCGTCTGACTGAAATATCATTCAGTTTACCAAATCTTTCCAAACTGCTCAGATTTCTGGCCTGATGGTAATTGATTTTATCAGTAAATAACTGCAGCAGAATATCACGAGCATCTTCAGCAGAGAACTCACCTTTGATAAGTTCCAACTCCTGATGATCTTTTATAGAAGGGTTGCTTTCTTTAAATTCATTGAAATCTGATCTGGCCTTTATCATAATTCTTATTTTCTTTTTTGTTTTCTGGTACAAAATTGTTTTATTTGATTCATAAATTTTTATTTAACTTTATAATGTTATAGATTAAATTTATTTATGAATTATACCTTAAATCAATTACAGGTTTTCCTCAAAATCGTACAGACAGGAAGTGTGACCAAAGCTGCGGAGGAGCTTCACTTAACCCAGCCGGCTGTTTCTATCCAGTTAAAAAACTTTCAGGAACAATTTGATATACCCTTGACTGAGGTGATCGGAAGGAAGATCCATATCACCGATTTTGGGCATGAGGTGGCAGTTTCGGCCGAAAATATCATTCATCAGGTCTATGCGATCAACTACAAGACAATGGCATTTAAAGGGTTGTTGACAGGCCGTTTAAAAATTTCTGTAGTCTCCACAGGAAAGTATGTCATGCCCTATTTTTTGGCTGATTTTATGAAGGAGCATTCTGCAATTGAGCTGATGATGGATGTCACCAACAAAAGCCGGGTAATTAAAAGCCTTGAAAACAATGAGGTGGATTTTGCTTTGGTTTCGCTTTTGCCTACTTCCCTGAATTTTGAGAAACTGGATTTATTGGAAAACAATCTTTTTTTGGTGGGCAATCCCTCATCCGGTTTTGATGAAGAAGCTGTTGAGGAGGGATTATTCCGGGACCTACCTTTGATATTCAGGGAAAAGGGCTCTGGAACACGTCAAATCATGGAGAAGTTTATCGAACGGAATAAAATAACTTATGCTAAAAAAATGGAACTCACCTCCAATGAAGCCGTCAAGCAAGCAGTCATGGCGGGCCTGGGTTATTCCATTATGCCTTTGATCGGAATCAAAAATGAACTGGCAAACAAAAAACTAAAGATAATACCGATGAAAGGATTGCCCATCACTACGATGTGGAGTCTGATCTGGTTAAAGGATAAGAAGCATTTGCCTGTTCCCTTGGCATTTCTTCATCATCTGAACAAAGAAAAAGCCAAAATTGTCAAAAGGATCCTGCATTAATCAACCGAATACATCTCAGAATAATCCTTTTCATCCATGCCCTTACTGAATCTTCTCAGGTTATAAGTGAAACTCAGCATCACATATCGTTGCAATACATTGGTCTGAACGTCCTCGATAAAGGTTTCAGTAATATTTCGTCTGACATTGGCATTTTGACCGAGTAGGTCATAAACCATCAAACTGATTTCCCCCCTTTGGTTATTGAACATTTTCTTACCGATACTCATGTTGACAAGTGAAAAATTGGTATCAAAACCCTCTGAAAGTCCGGCATTGATCTGATGATTGAGATCCAAGCGGTAGATTATTCCTTCCCAAATAATCCAGTTGAAATTGACTCTGAATCTCTGCTGGAAAAAGTCGTCGTTCAGGTTGGGGTTTAAGGTATTTTTCACATCGTTGAAAGAGGATCTGGACCATATGTTGAAATCCAGCTGATCACTGATGCTGCTGTTGAGCGAGAAACCGGTACTAAGCCGGGTAGAATTGTTGAATCCGATCTGATCATTGACCTGTCCCGGTCTTTGGGTGTAACCTGCACCTGCATTGATATTGAAATTGGATTTGATAAATCCCAAAGGCAATCCATAACTCAGCCATGACCTGAATTCCTTAAAGCCGTCGAGATTGACAGGCTTGTTCAATTGGGAACCTGTTTCCAGGATAATCCCATCCTGAATTTCGGTAGGTTCGCTTGCAATCAGGGTACTGTTTGAGATGAAATTATCCACTAGCCGGGTTTGGGCAAATAAAAACCAGTTGTTTTCTGTATCAGGATTATTGCTTCTGAATCTCAACCTTAACTGATTCGTATAAGATTGGTCCAATGCAGGATTGCCGGTCCTTAACTGAAGTGGATTGGTATTGTTGATGACTGCCTGTAACTGCGAAATCTGAGGTTCGTTGGTATAGGTATCATAGTCCAACTGAATGTTGGTGTTGTCAGAAAACTTGTACTCCATTCTTACTGTCGGCAGAAAATTCTGAAAAACCCTGTTCAACTGCTCAGGGTTTGGGAATTTCTGGTTGTTATTGAGTCTGGCATCCTGATATTCCAATTCTGCTTGGATCTTGTATTTTTCGGTCAGGAACTGGTAGCCCAATTCAAACTCTTGTGTCAGGTATTTGCTTACAAATGAATTGCTTAAGGTAGTGTCCAATGCCAGGTTTCCATTATCAAAATCCCCGTCTTCCACATTGAAAATAAGTTGTTCGGAATCATTGGCCCGGTTTCCTATTTCATATTCAATTTCCATTTGTCCTTTTTGGCCAATGGGTTCGGTATAAGATACATTGGTACTCCATCTGTTGCCATATCTTTCGCGGGTTGTTCGCTGATCGAGAATTTCTTCCCTCGTTCCGGCTTCGTCATAGAAGGTATTTACCGCTTTTCTATCAGATTCATCATTGTTCCAGCCTTTTGCAAATATCGTCCTTGCAGAAATTGTTCTTCCGGGCTTATTGAATTTGTGGCTGTAAAAGAACCTGTTGAACAAATCGTAGTCCTGGTAATATCCATTCTTGATGTTTTCCACCGCATTGATCGGATTGATACCATCATCTGTCTGTCCAAAAAAACCTGAGTTTTCGGTTTCGAATCTTGCTGAAAATCTCGGTATATATAAGAATCTGTTTTTTTCATTCGGATTGTATTCCAGCCTCAGGTCAGCCTGATGCTGATTGTTTACCCGGACATCTCTGCTTGTTTCATTGTAGAATTTGTTGGATTCATCTGTTGTCACAAAATCCCTGAACCTATCTACAATACCGACATTTTTCTTTTTGGTATATAAATAACTCCCTGTGATTTTGATTTTTTCCCCCCACAAATCAGAATAATTCAATCCCAGGATATTGGTAGTGATAATCCCTTCCTGTTGGTTGCCTTCACTTTGTATATTGGGATCACTGGAATAGTTCTGGATATTGATGTTATTGCTCAGACCCGTGATCGTAATCCGTTGGTCTTCATCAAAGATATTGACACTTGTTCCCGCCAGATACCGCTCATCTGTTCCATAACCTGCTGTTGCTTTACCAAACTGTCCTTTTCTCCGATTGGGCTTGGTAATGATATTGATGGTTTTCAGGCGTTCCCCATCATCAAATCCGCTTAGTTGGGACTTTTCACTTTTTTGATCAAAAATCTCGATACTCTGAATCACTTCTGCAGGCAGGTTCTGCAGGGCTGTTCTCACATCAGTTCCGAAATAGGGTTTGCCGTCCACTAGAATCTGTGCGATGTTCTCTCCCTGTGCCTGTAAAATCCCATTTTCAGAATTGACACCCGGAAGCTTTTCCAAAAGTGTCTGGGCACTCGCATCTTTCATGGTCTTGAAAGCATCTGCATTGAACATGGTAGTATCACCTTTCTGGGTTCCTGTAGACCGCCTTGCTTCCACAATCACCTCAGAGAGGTCCGTAGCCTCCTCCTGAATATAGATATTGCCCAAATCAATGTCTGATCTGATTTCAATAGTTCTGAAAAAATTCTGAAACCCCAAATACTGGATTTTAAGGATGTAATCCCCTTCTGAGATTTTGGTAAATTCAAATTGACCGTTTCCATCGGAAACTGTGCCGATTACCTGTGAGGAATCAATAGGGGATAGCAAAATGATATTTACAAAAGGAAGAATTTCCTTTTTACCTTCTTCCAAAACATTACCTCTGATGGAATATGTTTGGGCTAAACTGTGGGTTGTGATTCCTACAAAAAAAAGAAAAAAGAATAGGTACTTCATTGGTTTGGTTTGATTAAACATAGGTAAAAGAGCTAGCCTATGAATTTCAAAGCAAATAAACAGGGCTTTGTTTACCTATCCTGAGATTATTTGCTGAATGGCTTTATTATTAAAAGAACTGTTGAAAATTTCGTTTAGTTATTTGGGATTTATGATTGTGCGGAAATTTGGATTCTTGGACTTTTGACCCAAATGGTTATTTTTATGATATGTATGGAAACGAGAATTTCACCTTGATTACAGGAGCAAGCATGGGAATAGGAAAGGCATTTGCTTTTGAATGTGCTTCCCGAGGTATGAATCTTTTGCTTATAGCCCTTCAGGAGCCCCGATTGGAGGAAACAAAAGAAGATATTTGTTCCAAATATCCTGTGGAAGTGGTTACTTATGGGGCAGATCTTACAGAACCTTCGGCTGTCACAGCACTTTTCCAATACTGTCTGCAACAAAAAATTAAAGTCAATATCCTGATCAACAACGTTGGTATGGGAGCAGGCGGTAGATTTGAAAATATTTCGCCCGACTTTTACCTTCAGATGTTGAATTTGAACAATCAGGTCATGACGATGATGACCTATTATTTTCTACCCATGTTGAAGGAAAGCTCTTCAGCTTATATTCTGAATATGAGCAGTATGGAGGCTACCTTACCATTGCCCTACAAAAGTGTTTATACAGGGACAAAGAATTTCATTTATGCTTTTTCACTCGCACTAAGGGAAGAATTGGCGAGGAGTAATGTCAAGGTTTCGGTAGTTTGCCCCGGTCCTGTACTTACTAATCCCGACGGACTGAAAAGGATCAATTCTCATGGAAAGCGCGCCAAATTGATTATGTTAATGCCAGAAGAGGTTGCCAAAATAGGGATTAAAAATTTGCTTCAAGGCAAAGGGGTGATAGTTCCGGGAAAAGTGAGTTGGACTATTGTAAAGCTGATGAAATTTTGTCCCACCTCATTGAAAATGAAAATGTTGGAACGGGTTTTCCGGGTTTACAGGGATCATTGACCTGGCGATTAGGATGGATTATTGGCCGAAATAATTTTGAATGCCACACATATCCATACTCAATTCCCAAAGTTTTATAGCATCAGATAGGTTTTCTGTTTTTTTTGAAGCTTGTTTAGGTTTGCACCTGTCCCAATATTTTCCACTGATTCCCTTAACGCCAGCCTCTGAGGCAAGATAGATGGAAGTTTCTGCGCCTTTTTTCGGAGAAACGCCACCCAATCTTCTGATTTTCCACATGAGTCCATGGAAAGAAATGGTATTCTTCAATCCTATATCCGTTTTGACCAAACCAGGCTGTACGGCACATATCGTGACGGGAAGCTTGCCTTTTCTCCTTTCAAACTCCTGGGTGAAAAGTACATTTGCCAATTTGGATTGGGCGTAAGCCCTTATCCCATGATAATTATGGGCAAGATTTACATCATTGAAATGGATATTGCCGTGATAGTGAGAATCTGAACTGACCGTTATAACCCTCGGGTCTGAGGATTTTTTAAGGGCGGGGAGTAGCAGGTGGGTCAAGAGGAAAGGGGCAAGGTGATTGATGGCCCATTGTCCTTCAATTCCTTCAGGTGTCAACTTAAAATCAGAAAACCAACTCCCGGCATTGTTGATAAGAACATCCAGATGAGTATATTTCTCTAAAATCTCGGAACAGGTTTTTCTGATTTCTTTCTGAGAGGAAAGGTCGGAAATAATAATATCCGCCTTGGCGTCGGGGTATTCCGCTTTGATTTTGGCCAAGGCCTGCTTTGCTTTTTCTTCCGAGCGGCACCAAAGAAGAACATGGGCGCCTTTTGCGCAGAGGCTCTTAGCAGTTTCAAATCCAATCCCTGAATTGGCCCCTGTAATAAGGCAGATTTTGTCCTTCATCTCAGCAATTTCTAAAATTATTGGCTTTCAGCCAAATCCAAAAAATTGGATTTTACAAAAAGTTTGGACTGAAGCATCATTGATTTTGGACACCCGTTTGGTTTTTATTTCAGCCATAATTCCAAAGTCCCTTCCTTGGTTTTGCTTTTATAAGTAGGAATAAACTTGATATTGGTTTGAATTCCCTCTCCATCCAGCAAGATTTGTAAGGAATTTGCAAAAATGGCATCGTTTTCCCAATAATACCTGATTTCATTGGATGCGAGGTTTTTCGCGCTTTCCACAAGTTCTATTCCAGGTGCCTGAATGCCTATTCCCGAAATTTTTGATCTTAAAGCATTTGCTTTGGAACGGTTGGAGTTATCGCCAATTTGAATATAAAGAATAGGTTGAACCGACTGCTTGTCCGGCAAAACGATGGGTTGGTTTTTAATCCTTTGGTTTTCCAGGAGTTGTCCGCTGATCAATTCCAATTCCCTTTCTGCCAAAACATTTTTCATTCCTAAAGTGTCTTGTTGTAATTCTGCCAACCGGATTTGGGCCAATGAATCCTGTTTTATAAATTCCCGGTATTCTTTATCTACCACTTTGTAATACGCCTCCCAACCCTCTCTCAGTTTTTCAGAAGGAGTAACCATAGAGAAATACTGAGCCAACATTCTTTTTTTGACCGGGTCATTGTTCAGAATAATCAACTCCGTAGCATATTTGTCATATTCCTTTATTTCGTTGATTCCGGCAGCCCTGTCCTTAAACCCCCATTCAATTATCATGGAAATCACCACAAGCGTGACACTTCCGATAAACCATTTGACAATTCCCACCTTGAATTTGAATTTCTCAAATTCCAGTTCTGCATTATCCTTTTTGCTCTCCTCTGATTTTGAATTATCTTCCATATTTTGGTCAATCCCGGTCTTTAAAAATTCACTTTTTCATACAAGAGGTTTTCCTTTTTACAGGCATTCCCTTGGATGTTGATAATTTACATAATTCCAATTTAGCTTACAAGTAGGATGGGCAGGCTTTTATTTTGTAATTTTCAATCTAAAATTAACTATCATTTAAAGTGGGAATCAACAAAATGGATGAATATCCAAAAACTTTGGATCTTGTATTTCTTTGTAAAAGATGAAGGGATGTTAGAGCAACTTGGACATGGATTTTGTTTCGAGATCATAGCTAAGCCGGGCATTAAAGAAAATAATTAAAGAAATGAATAAAAACTTACAGCTTACCTTTCTATTTCTAATTGGAATTCTGGGTTATGCGAATTCCCAGGATAAGGTAACTATCCCGATTCCAACCCAAGCCCAGCTAAATTGGCAAAATGCAGAACTAGTGGCGGTATTCCATTACGACCTGCATGTCTTTGACGGGGAGGCCTACAATCAGGCAAAAAACAGAATTACCCCTATTCCAGATTACAATATCTTTAACCCTACCAACTTGGATACGGATCAATGGGTAAAAGCGGCCAAGGATGCGGGATTTAAGATCGCGATTTTGACCGCTACCCATGAAACAGGTTTTGCCCTGTACCAAAGTGAGGTTAATCCCTATTCCCTGAAAGCAGTGAAATGGCAGGAAGGAAAAGGAGATATTGTCAGAGACTTTGTGAATTCCTGTCATAAATATGGAGTCCAACCTGGGATTTACATCGGGATCCGCTGGAATTCCTTTTTTGGTGTACATGATTTTATGGTTCAAGGAGATAATGAATTTGCCCAAAACCGACAGGCGCATTATAATAAAATGTGCGAGGAAATGGTTCGGGAGCTTTGTTCCAATTATGGAGATCTTGCCATTGTCTGGTTTGATGGTGGTGCACATGGTCCGGAAAAGGGCGGGCCGGATGTACTATCCGTTTTTGAAAAATATCAGCCCAACGGAATTTTCTACCACAATACCCAACGGGCTGACATCCGTTGGGGAGGAAGTGAATCCGGCACGGTCCCTTATCCGAGTTGGGGTACCTATCCTTTTCCCTATTCCCATGCAACCAATCAAGAGGTTGTTTTTAAAGACGATTTTCAACTGCTCAAGGAGGGAGATCCAAATGGTACCTATTTCATGCCGGCCATGAGTGATGCTCCATTGCGGGGATATAATGGCGGGCACGAGTGGTTTTGGGAACCTGATGATGAGAAGCATATCTTTCCATTGGAGAACCTTATGAACATTTATTACAATAGTGTCGGCCATAATTCCACACTCATTATGGGCCTTACACCGAACGCTGAAGGCTTGCTGCCCCAACCCGATGTGCAACGTTTAAGGGAATGGGGGGATGAAATAAAGAGTAGGTTTAGTTCACCTTTGGCAGAAACTTCGGGAATTGGCCAAGAGCTTACAATCAAGTTAAATAAAAAGACCATGATCAATCAGATCGCTTTACAGGAAGATATAGTAGTAGGGGAAAGGGTCAGGAAATTTGTTTTGGAGGGTAAAACCAATAATGGCTGGCAATACATTTTTGAAGGAACAGTTATAGGACACAAGTTTATCCATAAGTTTGATACATTGGAAGTGGATGCTGTCAGGGTGAAAATCTCTGAATCAAAGGGAGAACCGCAAATCAAAAATTTTAAAATTTACCATGTTGAAGATTAAAATTATGAAAAGGTTAGAGAAATACATCAGGCTCTTTGTTTTTTGTGTCTCTTTATTGACCATTGGTTTTGCCATTTCGGGTTATACTTTCGATAAAAAAATAAAAGTGGCCTGTGTCGGGGACAGCATCACTTTTGGCGCACGATTGGATGATCCTTCCAAACATTCTTATCCGGCCCAATTGCAGTTGCTTTTGGGAGAAAATTATGCTGTTGAAAATTTTGGCATTGGGAGTTTAACCCTGCTTAGAAAAGGAATACCGACGGTTTGGAATGAATTACCGAAAATAAAGGCAGTAAATCCGGATATTATCATCATCAGTCTAGGCACGAATGATACCTGCGGGTTGGGTTCTTGCGGTGACAGAAAATGCTGGGAGTACAAGGATGAATTTGAAAAGGATTACATTGACCTTATCGACGAATTATCAGCATTGCCATCAAACCCCCAAATCTTTATAGCTGCACCGACACCCATGGTTTTGGAAACCCCTGGTCTCAATAGCGAAAGAATAGCCGGACTGACTGTCCGCAAACCGAGACTTCAAGAACTTATTGGTATGATAAAAATGGTTGCAAAGGAGAAGAATGTGCATTTTATTGATCTTAATGAGCCTTTGGATCATAGGCCGGAGCTGTTTACTGAAAGTGATGGGGTACACCCAAATAAAGAAGGCTATAGAGCCATTGCAGTATTGGTATGGAAGAAACTAAAAGACCAAATTGATCATCTAAAGTAACATGGTTTCACACTTGCTCCGATTCATTTTCCTTTTGTCGATGCTCCCAGAAGTAATCCATGCTCAGACCAAAGGAGATGGGCGTCCAAACATCCTGTTTATTCTCGTAGATGATTTGGGATATCATGATCTTGGTTACACTGGAAGCATTTTTTATGAAACCCCCAATATTGATAGACTGGCTTCAGAAGGAATGACCTTTACCAATGCTTATGCTGCCAGCCCCATTTGTTCTCCCTCTAGGGCGGCCATAATGACCGGAAAATACCCTGCCAGATTGAACCTAACGGACTACATACCCGGAAACCGCCACTATGGCCCACATTCAGACCAAAAACTGGCTTCTCACCCCTTTAAGCTATTTTTGGATCCAAATGAAACAACGATAGCAGAAGCATTGAGATCTGCAGGGTACAGCACTTTTTTTGCAGGAAAATGGCATTTGGGTGAAAATGAGAAGGATCATCCCGAAAATCATGGGTTTGAGATTAACGTAGGCGGGAATCATACCGGACATCCCGAAGGCGGGTATTTTTCACCCTATAATAATCCCCAATTAACTGACGGGCCGGAAGGAGAGTATCTTACTGATCGACTTACGGATGAAACCATAAAGTATATGGTACAGAAAAGAGCGCAACCGTTTTTTGCCTTTCTCTCTTTTTATACTGTTCATTTGCCCCTGCAAGGAAAGGCAGAAAAGATTGAAAAATACCAGAAAAAGCTTAACCAAATACGACTTGATGGTGAGGGATTTAGCCAACAAGACCAGACTTACATAAAATACCACCAAGACAATCCGCAGTATGCAGCCATGGTGGAAAGTTTGGATGAAAATATTGGTCGGCTTATGGGATTTCTTTCCCAAACCGGGCTTGAACGGAACACCTTGGTTATTTTCACATCTGATAACGGGGGAATGGCCACCAGCAATCTGGCCGCTCAGATACCCACTTCCAATGCACCCCTCAGAACGGGTAAAGGTTATTTGCATGAAGGGGGTATCTGTGTTCCGCTGATATTCCGTTTGCCCGGAACCATCAAGGTGGGAAGCACGAGTGAAGTCCCGGTAATAGGAACCGATTTTTATCCCACTTTTCTAGCTATGGCAGGTTTAGAGACATTGCCAGAACAGCACCGCGACGGGATCAGCCTGCAACCCTTGTTGACTGGAAAAAGTATGGATGAGAGACCTTTGTTTTGGTATTATCCCCATTACAGTGGTGGACTTGGAGGCCGACCTTCCGCTGCGATCAGAGATGGAGACTTTAAGCTTATCTACTCCTTTGAAACGAATAGTGGAGAATTATTCAATGTAAAAAGGGATAAGGAAGAAGTTTCCGACCTAAGCCTGAAATTGCCAAAGAAAAAAAATCAATTGAACAAAAAATTACAAAACTGGATCGGGGAAATGGATGTACAATTGCCATATCCAAACCCATCCTATCAACCCGAAAAGTAATGGAATTCAACAAACTACTTCGCTTTAGTCTTTCATCCGCCCTATTCTTTTTGCTTTTTATGTTCGGCTGTCAAGAAAAGCCGCAAGAGCAACTCCCACTATATTATATGGAGCGTTCCTTCCCTGAATTGGCCCAGAGTTGGGATGAAGGTATTCCCTTAGGAAATGCCACACTGGGTGCACTTGTATGGCAAAAGGAAGGAAAATTGAGGTTTTCACTTGATCGGGCTGATCTTTGGGATTTGAGACAAATGGAAAACCTTGACTTTGAAAAATATGATTTCAATTGGGTGGTAAAACAATGGGAAGGGAAGCAATACGGTGATGTTCAACGACAGTTTGATGTTCCCTATGACACCCTAGCAGGACCTTCCAAAATTCCAGGTGCCGCTCTTGAGTTTGATATTTCCGGATTGGGGGAAGTGGAATCGGTTAAATTGGATCTCCAAAAAGCTGTCTGCGTCATCCATTGGAAAAACGGAACCATTTTACGGACCTTCGTGCATGCCACAGAACCTATAGGTTGGTATCGTTTTGAAAATCTAAATACGGACCTGTTACCTAAAGTTGTTCCACCTCCTTACGTAGGCGCTGGTTCCACAGAAGCGCTGAATCCGGTCAGCGGACAGGACCTGCGGAGACTAGGCTATTCTGCGGGAAAAATAGCAGAAAATGAAAATTCAATTACCTATGATCAAGAAGGATGGGATGGGTTTCAATTTCAGGTGAATACCAGGTGGAAGAAAACCGGAGATCAATTAGAAGGAAGTTGGAGTATCAGTTCTAAAAGGAATAGTCAGGACACCTCTATTTTAGCTTCAGAAGTCACGGATAAGGCATTTTGGAAAGGAATTGAGGAGTACGAAAAAGATCATTTTACCTGGTGGAACAACTTCTGGAATGCTTCGGCCATTACCCTTCCGGATACACTTTTGCAGCAACAATATTATATGGATATGTACAAACTTGGTGCTGCTGCAAGACAAGGGGCACCGCCAATTTCTCTCCAAAGTGTCTGGACAGCGGACAACGGCAAGTTGCCACCTTGGAAAGGTGATTTCCACCATGACCTCAATACCCAATTGAGTTATTGGCCTACTTATGCTGGTAACCACTTGGAACTTGAGCAAGGCTTTCTTGATTGGCTCAATCAACATAAACATACCTTTGAAAAGTACACCAGGGAATATTTTGGTACAAATGGATTGAACGTTCCCGGGGTGACCACTTTGGAGGGGGATCCCATGGGAGGCTGGATACAATATGCATTTGGACCTACCGTAAGTGCCTGGTTGGGACATCATTTCTACCTGCACTGGAAATATTCCATGGATAGGGAATTCCTCAAAAACGATGCTTACCCATGGATCAAAGGCGTCGCAGTTTTTTTAAAGGAACTCTCCATGCTGGATAAAGATGGAAAAAGAAAACTTCCCTTGTCTTCCAGTCCTGAAATCCATGATAACAGTGCCAAGGCATGGTTTGACCAGATGACCAATTATGACCTTGCCTTAATACGGTGGACGTATACTGCCGCCGCAGAGCTGGCATTGGAACTCGGATACCTAGATGAAGCGGAAGAATGGAATTCCTTGCTGGCCGAATGGCCCAATTATGCCATTGATGGTTCGGGGCTTATGGTGGCTCCGGGCGAACAGTTGGAAGACTCACACCGGCACTTTTCCCAGGTCATGGCGATTCATCCCCTAGGTTTGATAGATGCGGCCAATGGGGAAGAAGACCTGGAAATAATCAACAATACCATTGCCCATTTAGATAAAATAGGGTCTTCAAAATGGACGGGTTATTCCTTTGCCTGGTTAGGAAATCTCAAGGCAAGGGCGAGAGATGGAAAGGGTGCGGCTAAGGCTTTGGAGGATTTTGCTTCATCTTTTGTATTGCCAAACAGTTTCCATGTAAACGGTGACCAATCAGGAACCGGTAAGTCCGACTTTACTTACCGACCCTTTACACTGGAAGGTAATTTTGCTTTTGCGGCAGGTGTTCAGGAGATGTTAATTCAAAGCCATTCCGGTGTGGTAAAATTGTTCCCTGCTATTCCTGATGACTGGCAAGATGTTTCTTTTACAACCCTGCGCACACAAGGTGCATTCCTGGTTTCTGCAAATATGGGAAATGGGAAAGTCGATAAAGTGGAGGTTATCTCTCAAAAAGGCGGGAGATTAATATTGGAAAATCCCTTTGGGCAGGTTGAATTTTCTTGCGATAAAGCATTTGAAAGGGATGGTCAGTATATTATACTTGATCTGATTGAGGGAGAAAAAGTAGTTTTTAACAGTTTAAATAGGTCATCTTTATGAAGCATTTCACCCTTCTAATCTGCAAATTTCTACTTCCATTCTTACTTCTGCCATTGGATTTACGCTCCCAGCAAAAATTGGATCTTTTTATTTTGGCCGGACAATCTAATGCCCAAGGCTGGATGGGAGATGCTGCTTACTATCCTGAAGACCCTATGGGCCTGGATAAGTCAATTCTTTTGAATTGGACTTTTGTAGACAACGAAAGTTCAGGTGGAAATTGGGTCACCATGCAAGCCCAAACCGGAAGGTTTCCCAATGGGCATTTTGGGCCTGAGGTGAGTTTTGGGCGTGAGCTTAAAATAGCTGGGTATAACCCTGCAATCTTTAAGTACACTAAGGGTGCAACCGGCCTTGCGCGTGACTGGAAACTTCCCGGGGAAGGGGGAATTTATGATCAAATGATTATTGATTTGAAGTCAGCTATAAAAAAACTTAAGAAAGAAGGTTTTATAGTCAATTTGAGGGGGTTTATTTGGATTCAGGGTGAATCCGATGCCGGTGAAGAAAAAACCGCTCAGGATTATTATTCCAATCTGAAGCAAATGATTGATGATTTGCGGCTGAACGTAATGAATGAACCCAATCTGAAGATTATTCTGGGAGTGGATGAACAGCACCATTTTGTGAAAGAACGTCCCGTGGTGGTAGAAGCCCAGAAAAAATTAGCCTCAGAGGATGCAAATATTATATATACCAGTATGCTCGGACTTCCGAAAGCCGATGCAACTCATCTCACTCCCGAAGGTTTGGTTGCACATGGGATACGTATTTTTGAGGCTTATGCATCCAAATTCCCTGATACTACCAATTCAGTTAAATCAATCTCCAAAACTTTTCTGACGGGAAAAATAGATTGGAAAGGCTTTACGCGGTATACCATTGATTTTGAAGGCAGGGCCTCACATATTACGCTACCTGAAAAGCCCCTGAACGGTAATCCTTGGGTTTGGCGGGCACGATTTCCGGGATGGCATGCGGAGATGGACAGTTTGCTACTTTCCGAAGGATTTCATATCGCCTATGTCAACACAGATAATATGTATGGCAGTCCTGCTGCTGTTGCGGTTTGGGACCGCTTTTACAACTACCTCACAACCGAATGGAAGCTCAATCCTAAAGTTGCGCTGGAAGGGGTAAGTCGCGGGGGCTTATTCATTTACAACTGGGCCAAGCGCAACCCGGAAAAGGTAAATTGCATTTATGCAGAAGCTCCCGTATGTGATTTTAAAAGCTGGCCGGGCGGGTTTGGAGGAGGAAAAGGGAGCGAAGCTGATTGGGAAAGGCTGAAAACAGCATATGGCTTTTCTTCGGACGAAGAAGCCCTGGCATATAGGGATAACCCGATTGATAATCTCGAAGCACTGGCAATGGCAAAAGTGCCTGTGCGGCACATGATTGGATTGAACGATGAGGTGGTTCCACCGGATGAAAATACCTATATACTTATTGACCGATATATAAAACTCGGTGGCCCTGCAACGGTAATTCCATGCACACAGGGAAAGCAGGAATTATATGGGCACCATTTTCCTATTGAAACACCCCGACAAGGTGCTGATTTTATCAAGTATCATACGGCATTACCCGAGCAACTTCTCCATTCTGAAAACTATCACCATCAGCGAAATGGAATCCGAAACAGTCTTTTGAAGTTTCAGCAGGAGAAAAAAGGACGGGTTGCTTTTCTCGGTGGTTCCATTACCTATAATGGTGGCTGGCGGGACAGTGTTTCCAATTACCTTCAAGAACGATTTCCGGATACTGAATTCGAATTTATTGAAGCAGGCATTCCTTCCATGGGGTCAACTCCGGCTGCTTTTAGACTTGAACGTGATGTGCTCGCCGGTGGTCCTGTGGATTTGCTGTTTGAGGAAGCTGCCGTAAACGATGCAACAAACGGAAGAAGCAGTCAGGAACAAGTCCGGGCAATGGAAGGCATAGTCCGGCATATTCGCCGAAGTAATCCTGCGGCAGATATTGTCATCATGCATTTTGTGGATCCTGAAAAAATGGAGGATTACCGCTCAGGAAAGATACCTGAAGTCATTCAAAATCACGAAAAAGTAGCTGCTCATTACCAAGTCGGAACCATAAATTTGGCGAAAGAAGTGACCGAACGTATCGATGCAGGTGAATTTTCCTGGGAGGATGATTTTAAAGATCTCCATCCCTCGCCTTTTGGGCAGGGGGTATATTTTCGCTCTATAAAAACATTTCTGGAGAATGCCTGGTCAGAAACAGTAGCGGAAGATAAGAAAATTGAGCGCTACGTTTTGCCCGAACCGATTGATCCTGCAAATTATGATAATGGTGTATTGGTTGAAGCTAAAAAAGCCCGAGTATTATCTGGCTGGCAGATGGTTGAAAACTGGAAGCCTGGGGATGGAAAGGGAACACGTCCCAATTATGTGCATGTTCCCATGCTTGTTGGCCAAGATGAGGGCGACTTACTGGAATTTGCTTTTAAAGGAAATGCGGTTGGCATAGCTGTGGCTGCCGGACCTGATGCAGGTATAATCGAATATAAAATCGATAACCATGACTGGCAAAAGCAGGATCTTTTCACCTTTTGGAGTGCTGGCCTGCACCTTCCCTGGTATTATACCTTGGCGGCAGGATTGGAATCAGGTGAACATGTGTTGCAAATTCGAATAGCAGCAGAAAAGAACCCGAAAAGTAGCGGAAATGCCTGCCGGATAAGGTATTTTTTTGTCAATAAATAAATACCAAAAAAGAAATAAAAAGTAAAATACTCTATTTCCCTTCTTTTTTACCCTTACTGCCTTTGTGAAAAATAAAAATCCGAGCAATCATTTTCCCCTAATTTCTGTTTAAGGAAGATGATGATTTTTTCTAAACTTTAAATTTTGTCTTTATTTAATAACGGTCCGCGGAATAGCAGCCGGTAGTCTGCTCAGCATTTCATTGTTCAGAAGCTGTGTGCTGTTGGTAAAACTCGACACATTGATCACATTGTTGTTTTGTCTTCCTATAAGGACTACTTCATCGCCAAGTGAGGCTTCTTTGATATGGGAAATGTCCACCATAAATAAATTCATATTGATCAAACCCACAATGGGTGCTTTTTTACCATGAATCAAAACATGTCCTCGATTGGACAATGCCCTGGGATAACCATTGGAATAGCCCAAGGGCATTACAGCAATGGTCATTTTGTGTGTAGCTTGAAAGGAGGTCCCATAACCTATAAATTCTCCTTGGTCTACATCCCTGATATCCATGATGTCAGTTTTCCAAGTGAATATTCGTTTAAGAGAAGCATCTGCTTTTTTATTGGTCTCATGCAAATGTGCATAATATATATCAGGGCTAGGCCAAAAACCATATTGGGCCACACCTATTCTTACCATATCATATACCGTGTCCTTCATTGCAAGAGCTGCCGCCGAGCAGGCGATATGCTTTACATTTGGCTCTATCTTTTTTTCCCGACATTGTTTCAAAAAAGCCTTATAACGCTTGTGTTGCATATCGATTTTAAACCCATTTGAAATGGACTCTGCACCTCCAAAGTGTGTACAAAGACCTTCAAAAATGATATGGTCAGCATTTTTCTTTAAAAAGCTCAGTACTTTCAGAAAGTCTTTCTGTGGTAGGCCGGTTCTATTGGCACCTGTTTCCACCTCAATATGTACTTTCGCGACTTTCCCTATTTTTTTTGCGGCAGCGAGGGTTTTGGGCAAGCGCTCATAATTGTATACAAAAAATTCAATTTCATTTTCTATAGCCCAAGGAATATCCTCTTCATAAATGATACCCATGATCATGATCCGGCTAGAGGCTGCACATGCAGTCAGAACTTCTTCTGCTTCAAAACTGGAGGCAACTGAAAAATGATTAATGCCACACTTTTCAGCCATTGGTACAAATGTCCTGATGCCATGACCATAGGCATTTGCTTTGACTACAGATGATACTACCACATTGTCACCGATCTTTTTTTTGATAAAGTTGATATTGTTTTTATATGCGGATTGCTTCAATTCAATCCTTGAAGAGTGTTTTACCATGATTTTTTTGTTTCTATCCAAGTATAAGAACGTCCCCAACTTTCCTTTGCTAAATTTTTTATCCTTTTTACCTCGTAGTCTGGAACGTATTCCATTTTTTCTTTTGCCTCCAAATTATTGTAATGGAAGGCGTAAATCCTTGCCGCAAATTCATGTATGGGTAAAGATGATTCGCCATGTATTTCTCCGCTGCCATAAACAGATGGTTTGATATTTTGTCCCCAATCCTGCCTTCCTTCATTGTTAGGATTTAGAAAATATGCCCGATAGATCCCTTTTTGATCCATGTCCACACGAAGCAGGGAAACCGCATGGAAACCCAACATGTCTCCTTTGGCACTTGTAATAAAAATACCCACCGGATTAGGGTAAATTAATCTGTTTCCGCCGTTATATTCAGGATGACACATGGCATAAAATACACCAATAAAACCATTGAAATCTACAATGGCATTGAATAAATAATCATAAGCTGATGCAAAGCCAATTTGTATCCATTGACCATAGAGGGCAGGATTGACCCACTTGTGCGGATCTTCACCTCTACCGGAGGCTCTCAGCATCATTTCGTTATAAATTTTGTCCAGCATTGGTACCAACGTCACTGATACAGCATCCAGATTATGGTCTAACTTCTGAACCAAGCCCAATCCTACAGCCGATGCTTTTATTTCCTGAGCCTCGAACCGAAATGTAAGGTCATTGTAAGTGGCGGCAGTCTGTACCATATGGATAAGCTTGGCAGGAGAATGTTGGCTCCACATACTGATACCACGGGCACTTTGGCAGGTTGGATTATTGCCTTGACCTACTCCAAGCGGTTGGCCCAAAACCCGGAACAAGGCACCCATCAAATACTTCAAAGCACTGACTTTTTCATGAGGCGTTTTGGTAGATTTCAATATTCTGGTTTCTACTTCAGGATGAATCCTAATGGTGAGCATATTGGCCAAACCGGACCGTACCGCTTCTCTTGAAAAAATTCCCGATTCCAGCATTTTGGTGAACCCATAAATGCACTGGGCATTATAGGGGTGTATTGTTTTGAGAATCAGGTTGGAAGCGAATTCCCTGAATTCATTCCATCTCGCTGTGCCTCCCTGACTTAATCCCATACTCAAGGGCACCAAATCTTTATGGCCTTTTTCAATGAGAAAAATGATCAATATAGGATGGTACTGGCTCACTAGGCCAAAACTCAGCATAGCCTTGCTCATTTCAATAGCTTCTTCGCGCAATTGGCTTTTAGTCAATTTTTTTAATACATCACCATATTCCTGATAATTCTTGTTAAAGCTATTGAGGGTCGGTTTGTAAATGCATCTTTGAAATCTCAAAAGCCTGGCATCCAAATCGTTTTCTGGATTTAGGTCGATTTTCTCTTTTACCAAAGCAATTATTTTTCGCTGTTTTTCGGTTACAACGGGTCTTTGTTCGCATATCAAAGTGAGCTCTTCAACCAGCTTTTCTTTGACATTATCCAATTCGGTTTTTTCGGCAATAAACTTGAAAAGTGTATGAACTTTCTTCAATTCATGCTCATTCATGACCAGCCTTGTTTCCTCTAGGGGCTCATTGAATACAAACTCCAGATTAGCAACAATCACTTCTTGGATAAAATTTTCAGCTTCCTCTGGGCTAATACCTTTCGCTTTATACTGGCCTTTGGCTATTGCCAATAAGCGCAATTCGCTCAATATTTCAATCGTGGAATTTGGATGACCGCTTTTGAGGGTTCCCCCGACCAGACTTGCAACCAGTTTTGATGGGTCGGCCCAAGCCGAACCTTCAAATATTCCCGCATTCGATAAGTCTTCTATTTTTTGATAAATTAATTTTAGTCCATCGGTAGTGTCGATGAGCAAATCAATTTGCCCCATCATTTTACGTGCCTTTTCAGACCTGGTAAGGGCCGTCGCTTGACTTAATTCTTTAAATTGTTCTTTGAATTTTTGATATGTGTTGTCTGTAAGCACTGGATTATGCATAAAAAAGCGAAATGTTAATGATGTGTGTAGATTTTGAATTTGGGCAGAAAGTATACATAAAACCTTCCAGGCTGAAAGGCTTTTTGTATATTACTTTAAATCATTGTATCAATGATAGAAATCTACGTTTTCGTAATGCAATAAAAGCTCCTTCATTCTGTCGGGATCGTCTCCTTTGAAATTGACAGTTCCGAAATGGTTACCAAAACCTTCCCTGCTATTGATTTTTTGGTTGGTGTATGGAGGTATCAGGTTGTGATCAAGGAAATAAGATTCCTCTTTGAGTTCATCTGGAATCTCAAGCTTATTTATCACATTCTTGTGTGGGTAAATCATCACATTTCCATAGAAGTTCTTTGGACGTGCATCCAATGGTGGAAGAATTTCTTTTAATTCTTCTTCAGATAAGTTTGGATCATGACATAGAACAAAAGCAGCAAGAGCATCAAAATCATATGCCTTACCAGTAAGTTCTAATATATGCCCCCCAGGAATCCTACAGGCGACTTCTCCAAAACTCAATTCGTCATTTTCGGTGAGAAACCACTCAGGATGAATCATTCCGTACTCAATTCCGAACAAGTCCACTAGCTTCTGCATTTCCTTCATGATCTTATCACGCTTGGCATTCAGGTGATGACCTTCCGGAATAAAGTTAGAATAACCCAATTTTACATATTCTGTTATGTTTAGAAACCGGATTTTACCGCCATGTATAAATGCCTCACATGAAAACTCTGTCCCTGGTAAGTGACTTTCTGCCAAGCAAGGGAAATCACTTTCCTGACATTTATCTTCGATGTCCTGCATAGATTTCAAGAGTCGGTGTCCAACTGTACCTGCCGATGCAAAAGGTTTGATATGGACCCAACTATCCTGTTCTCCCTCAATTTGAAGGTTGGCCTGATTGAGTCTTTTCATAAAACTCTTGACACCATCTTTATTGAAAACTTCTTCAAAAAGACCTACCCGAAGTCCTCCTATTAAAGCTTTTCTTTTCATCATTGCCTTATTTCGGAACAAAAAGGCCCTGTTCAAAACCCGAGGATCTCCTCTGTAGATTGAATTGAGCGCTCCGGCCCATTCAACAGTTTCCTCAAAAAGTGGCACTGCAACATCTGCATTGAAAGGTTTTAATTTTTCATACAAATCCAGAGAATTGGAAGTGTCACTCCACTCGTCAAACTGATAGCTTACAAAAGGAATGTCATTTTCTTTAGCATACTCTTCAAAATCAGGAAAAGAAACTACTACATAAGGTTTGTTGAGTTTTTGCATACTTTCAATCACAGGCAAACTCCAACCCATCAGTGCGAAACATTTAGCCATAATATTTTATTATTTAGTTTATAAAATTCAATATCATTAATATATCAAAAACGTGACCAATAGCAAGATTTTGACATATTATTTAAATAATAAGTTATATATTTAAACTAATTCATAAAATAATTCAATCCTGTTTACACAGTTGCGGGAAATGGACAGATTGGACTGTACTATTTTGACTCTGGAGAATCATTTTTCTTTGAAGGTTCTGAATCCTCTGAAGAATTCTTTTTCTTTTTACCCTCACTGTTTTTGTATTCCTCTTTTCTAGGAGGCCTGGCGCCTTCAGAATTCCCCGGAATGTCTCTATTTGTGCCTTTATCGACGGTATCCTCTTTCTTTTTCCCAAAAGCCATCATTGGAAAAATTGTTGCTGCATTGTTTATTATCCTGATCATCATTTATTTGGTTAGGTTCTATTAATGTTTTGTTCAACAATCGAACCAATTAAAACAAGATTGTCCCTTTTGGAATCTTGGGCCAAAGCCTTATTGGATGGTTTCCAAGAAATACTAGACTAAATAGGCGTGTATTATTTTACATGGTAATCGCTAGTCCCTTTAATTTGTCAAAAATAAAATCTTTGCGCCTTTGAGTCTTTGCGGGAAAAAAATCAAGTCCTTTTTCTAACACCAAAACCCTCAAGGTGAGCATTCGAAATCAAATCCCCAACACTATAGAAGCCTCTATATCCAATTTCCTGCTAATTTCACGCGCAACTTTTAAGGTGGGCTCGCTTTTCCCATTGAGATATTCACTGATTCTCGAAGTGCTTATCCCAAGAACCTCTGACAGTGTTTTTTGACTCAAGCCTCGTTCCTGCATACGAAGCTTAAGCTAGGGTAGGAGGCTTTATCGGATGAAATGATTCTTCATAATCAGCTACTAGGTCGGAAAGAAGATTTAACTCTACATAACCTTTTGAATCTGGACTATCTATGTTTTCGGGATTGGAAAGCAATTCTTCTATTCTTTCCACAATAGCGCTATATTCTTTTTTAGATTTGATCATCGCTCAGATATTTTGGATGTCTTTTATATTATCATATTCCGCATGGGTTCCAATAAATCTTTGCGCCTTAGTGTCTTTGCGAGAAAAAAACATAAGAACCTCTTTTTAACCTTAAAACCTTCGAGGTTCAAAAAAAAACCTCAAAGGTTGGGTTACTTCCCGATACAAAACTTCGAAAAAATATTCGCCAACAAATCATCAGTCGTTATCTCCCCTGTAATCTCCCCAAGATAATGCAAAGACCTGCGGATATCCATTGCCAAAAAATCATTGGTGATCTGCCTGTCCAATCCTTCCAATACATCCAAAAGAGACTGCCTTGTCTTTACTAAGGAATCGTAGTGACGGATATTGGTGACGATGGTATTGCCGGTGCGGAATTTGTCGAGGTTGACCAGTTCCATGATCCGGTCTTTAAGGAGATCCAGATTTTCTTTTTGTCCCGCGGATATAAAAATAGTATCGGGATGTTTTTCTTTTAAGTCATTGATAAACAGTGAACCGGCTTTATCGATCTTATTGGCTACTTTAAGAAAGGGTACGCCCAGGTTTTCCAATTTATTGATATCCCGATTGATCTCGACCATGTCGGTATCACCCAAATCAAAGAGGTAAAGAATCAGGGAAGCGGTCTTCATTTTTTCCTGTGTCCGACTGACACCGATGGCTTCGATAACATCAGTTGTCTCCCGAAGTCCTGCGGTATCGATAAACCTGAATATCACCCCGCCAATATTGATTTCGTCTTCTATGAAATCCCGGGTGGTCCCGGCGATATCGGAGACAATGGCTTTTTCTTCATTCAAGAGCGCATTGAGTAGGGTGGACTTGCCGGCATTGGGTTTGCCCGCTATGACAGTAGGCACTCCGTTTTTGATCACATTGCCCAAGTCAAAGCTTAAGATCAATTGTTCTACTTCACGGAGTAGCTTCTCCACCAAAACCCTCAGTTCGTTTCTACTGGCAAATTCCACATCCTCTTCCCCAAAATCGAGTTCCAATTCAATCATGGAGGCAAAGTGTATCAGTTCGGCACGAAGCTTCGAAATCTCACCACTGAATCCACCACGCATCTGATTGATGGCAGCCTGATGGGAGGTTTCTGAATCTGAATGGATCAGGTCTGCAACGGCTTCTGCCTGGGCAAGGTCAAATTGACCGTTCAAAAATGCCCTTTGGGTAAACTCTCCCGGTTTGGCAGGTCTTGCCCCTTTTCTGATTAGGAGTTTGATGACTTGGTTGACAATGTAGGAGGAACCATGCGTGGAGATTTCCACAACATTTTCCTTGGTAAAGGATTTGGGTGCGATAAAAAGTGAAACAAGCACCTCGTCGATAATTCTTTCCCCGTCGCGGATGGTGCCAAAGTGAATAGTATGGGATTCCTGTTTTTCCAGGTCCTTTCCTTTGAAAATCTCATTGGTAATTCTAATGGCATTTTTACCGGAAAGCCTGATAACAGCAATGGCACCGACTCCCTGTGGGGTAGCCAATGCCACTATGGTATCTTCTTTTTCGTGAAGGGAAAAGGACATAGGTTATTTTGAGAATTTGCCGACCAATCCGCTCAGTCCTTCAAGAAAAGGATCGGGCAGTCTGTAGCCGGGCAATTGGGTAATGTTTTCCATGGCAGCATCCATGATGATAAAGTTGGGGTAGGAGTTGACCCGCATGGCTTTGGCCATAGCTGCTTCAGTATAATCCTTTCCCTTGAATTTGAAAGTCCTTTTGGTATCTTCTGCATTCATTTTTACTGCATAGAAGTTGGTGTTGATGTATTCGATGACTTTAGGATCGGTAAAGGTATCCTTGTCCATTTTTTTACACCAGCCACACCAATCGGTGTAAACATCCACAAAAACCATTTTGGGATTGTTGGCAGTTTTCATGGCGGCTTCCTCAAAAGTCAGCCATTCAATTTTATCCTGCGCCAAGCTGAGTTGGAAACTCATAAGGGTGATAAGCATTGCGCCAAATAACTTTTTCATAGTATTTGATTTTTCTATTATTCGAATTTAACGACTTGATTTGAATTGAAGTTCATTTATAAGTAAAAGTTAAAATATTCAGGAATTAAGTTGGGTCAAATATCCGTTAGGCTTCCGGAATTTCTATTTTACTTTAATTATCCTATTTGAAAGAAACTGAATGCCGATAACGCTCCCTGTCCGACAAATTTATTTCCGAATATGAACCAGAAGCCAATAATCCAAGTTTTAAATGTGAATTAAGGGATTTTTAAAACAAAATATACCATGCAGAATTTAGAAAATAAAACGGCATTGATCACCGGTGGAAGTAAGGGGATAGGCTACGGAATTGCCGCGGCTTTGGTGGCCCAGGGAATGAAAGTGGCCATTACCAGTAGGTCGCAGGAAGCAGCCGACAAGGCCGCTGCCCACCTGAATAAAATCGGTAAGGGAAAAGCAATAGGAATAGAAGCAGATGTGAGGGATTTTACCTCACAGGAAAATGCTGTGAAGGAAGTTTTGGAGAAATGGGGCCAATTGGACCTGTTGGTGGCCAATGCCGGCATCGGGCATTTTGCTCCGGTTCAGGATCTGACTTTGGCCCAATGGCATGAAACCATTGATACCAATCTCACTGGGGTGTTTTACAGCCTGAAAGCAGGCGTGGAGGCATTGAAATCCACCAAGGGTTTTTTTATCAGTATATCTAGTTTGGCTGGTACCAATTTCTTTGCCGGCGGCTCGGCTTATAATGCGAGTAAGTTTGGCGTGACCGGTTTTACCCAAGCAGCTATGCTGGACCTGAGAAAGGAAGGGATCCGCTTTACGACAATCATGCCCGGTTCGGTAGCAACCTATTTCAATGACCATACGCCCAGTGAAAAAGACGCCTGGAAAATACAGATTGAAGATTTGGGACAGATGGTTGTGGATCTGATGCAAATGCATCCAAGGACGCTACCCAGTAAAATCGAAGTAAGGCCAAGTATGCCTGGATAAGTTTAATCGTCCGCCAGCGAACAAAGTTGTACGGATAAAATTGCCTGCAAAAGCCTGTTATTGCCCTTTATCGGACAATAGCAGGCTTTTTTTTATGGCATGGCTTTGGGGATATGTTGGATGTCCGATGTCCGATGTCCGATGTCGGATGACCCCTGCATGCCGACAGGTAGGGGTGTTTTGATTACCGGTCATCAGTCATCAAAATTAAAAATCAATATTACAGCCTAAAATCAGGATTTGTATTATTCCGATAGCATTTAGGAAAAGCGTCCTAAGTCTTATGTCTTATGTCTTATGTCTCACGTCTATAAAATGATCCAACTCACAAACATTGACAAATACATTGATTCCCGTTTTCAGCGGGTATTTATATTGAAGGGAATTGATCTGAAAATTGATCAGGGAGAATTCCTGACTTTTATGGGACCTTCGGGAGTGGGTAAGTCCACTTTACTCAATATCATTGGGCTTTTGGATGAGGATTATGAAGGTCAATATCTTTTTGATGACAAATCAATCCATGGCATGAAAGAAAGGCAAAGGTCAGCCCTGCACAAATCCGAGTTTGGCTATATTTTTCAGGCCTACCATCTCATTGATGAATTGACAGTTTATGAAAATATTGAAACACCCCTGCTGTACAGGAATGTATCAGGATCTGAAAGAAAAAGCATCATTGCCAATCTGCTTGACAGGTTTAACATGGTAGCCAAGAAGGACCTTTTTCCGGAGCAGTTGTCAGGTGGTCAGCAACAGTTGGTGGGAATTGCCCGGGCCATTGCAGGGAGACCGAGGGTTTTGTTGGCTGATGAACCGACTGGGAATCTCCATTCTGCACAGGCGAAGGAAATTATGGAAGTTTTTAAAGAATTGAATAAAGAGGGCACTACTATCATACAGGCAACGCATTCCAGGGAAAATGCGGATTATGGAACGCGTTTGATAGAAATGTTGGATGGAAAAATTGATCAAGATATTGCAATTTAATATGAAAAAGTTACTGATAACCTGTTTGATATTTGCTGGTTTTGTATTGGATCTGCAGGCACAGGATACCCTAAGATTAAATTTTCAGGAAGCAGTTCAGATTGGTCTGCAGCATAACCTGACCTTGCAGACATTGAATAATCAGCAGGAAGTATTGAAGATTGAGAAGAAAGCGGCGCAGATGGGCCATCTTCCCAGTTTGAATTTAAGCAACAATACCTTCAGGCAAATTGGTCAGCAGTTTCAGCAGGTGGAAGGGGAATTAATCGTGACCACTGAAGCCAACAACATCATTACGGCCAATTTAAATACCAACATGCCTATTTTTAATGGTGCCAGAAGAATAAATACAACAAAAGCCACTAAGTATTTTGAGGAGGCAGGGAAGAATGGTTTGGACAGGGCAGCACAGGACGTGATGTTCAATGTTGCCCAGCAATACCTGCAATTATTGTTGGATCAGGAACTGTACTTAATTGCAATGGAGAATCTTGAAAACCAAAAAAAGCAATTGGAACAGATTGAGGGTTTTGTGGAAGCTGGTTTGAGAACACTTTCTGACCAGTATAACCAACAATCCGAGGTTGCGCGACTAGAAACTGTGGCCTTAAATGCTAAAATCCAATTGGAGACGGATGCTTGGACGTTGGCGGAAACCCTGCAGTTGGAACCCAACCTTATACCTTTTGTAGAACCCGTAAGCATAGAACCCATGAAAAGTGAATTTCTCACTTTGCCTTTGGAAGAATTGTATGATTTGGCAATTCAACAAAGGAAGGACTACAAGCAACAGGAATTGCTCGAACAAGGTAACAAGAAAATGATCGCGGCCAGTAGGGCAGTATTGTACCCTCAGATCAATGCCTTTTTCTCTTACAATACCTTTTATACTTCATTTGATGAAAGGAGTGTCAATTCACAATTGTGGCAGATATTTCCCCAACAGATTTTGGGTTTCTCTTTGAATATCCCGATTTTCAATAATTTCAATAACAAAGCAGATGTGGTGCGGAGTAAGGTCCAATTTCAAAATCAGCAGTTGGAAAAAATGGCTTTGGAAAGGAGAATCAGTCAGGACATCAAACTTTCCTATGAAAATTACAAAGCTGCCATTAAAAGAGAAGAAGCAACCAAAGTTCAGTTGAAAGCAGCTGTCGAGGCCCAATCGGCAATTTCCGAAAGATTCAGATTGGGAGTGAGCAATTTTGTGGATCTTGCCACTGCCAATCAACAATTAGTGACTGCGCAGTCTGACTATGCCCAGGCACTTTACACTTTATTTTTTCAGGAAATTATCCTGAGATATGCTTTGGGGGTTTTGGAGGTGGAGGTTTAAAAAATTCAATACCCTATCAATTCTTACAGACCAGTGGAGGAATGGATTTGGTGATGGAAGAATTGGATACCATAGCTTACGGTGATTTTTCCTTATATGCTCGTTTTTCGAATTTGTTTGAAAAAATATGCATATAACCTTATAGCCTAAGGTAAATCCAATAGATGGAATTAAATCGAACAGAAATGTCAGACAAGAGATACCTGGATAAAATTGACAGATTTTACATTTGAAGAAATAGGTAATTCACTATCGGAGTCAAGTGTGACCTCAATCAAATCACATACGATATTCTTTTTTCCAATCCCAATCCTGAGGAAATTCTTTTTTGGAAGGAGGCAATGATTCCTTAAATTCAACTAATCCAATTTTCTTTGTCAATTTTCTTTTTGGCTTTAGCATTTCTTCAAAATGTTCCTCAACCAAGTTGGAAAGGCTTGTTTCTTGCTCTATAGCATATTTTTTAATTTTATTTAAGAGCTTTTCTTCTATGGTGATATTGAGGCGTTTTTTCATAGTGATAAAATATAAGTATAAAAATAGATTATGCGCATGACTTTTTTCAGGAATAAAATCTTGCCTTCTTTTTTATGGTGTCTTTCCCTTAGTTTTTTTAATACATTTTTCTAAATGCCAATGCAGGCGCTTGATGAACTGATTAATGGGTTTCGGGTTTGATAAATTTCGGTTGGGTCGGGCATAAAAGGAATCTTTGTGATGTACACGGGGTCATCGGTCATCCGTCACCGGACAATATTCACGATTTCATTCAATCATGCCTTGCCCCCTCCATTACCCTAAAAATATGTAAGACAGCGGGGAAAATAGCATCCATGGATTCAGCAGCACCTTTGGTGGAACCGGGTAAGGCCAATACCAAACTGTCTCCTATCAAACCTGCTACACTTCTTGAAAGCATGGAATAAGGAGTTCTGTTCTGTCCGTAGGAACGGATAGCTTCCTCAATCCCGGGTATTTCTTTTTCCAACATAGGCTTGATGGCTTCCGGGGTCACATCTCTGGGAGATAAACCTGTACCACCAGTAAAAATCAGTAATTCCACTTTTCCTGCGGTGTATTTATTGACCGTTTCTTGAATGATGGTTTTTTCATCAGGAATAATTGTATAGTCCGCTACTTCCACTCCATGTTTTTCCAATCTTTCTATAATTGCCTTTCCGGCCCTATCTTCTTTCTGACCTGCAGAAATGGAATCTGAACAAACTATTACAGCAGCTTTATAAGCTATTTGATCCTTTTTATGGTAATCGGTTTTACCCCCCTTTTTTTCTATAAGCTTGATTTGATTGATGCTGATACCTTTATCGATTGGTTTGAGCATGTCATACATCGTTAAAGCTACCACAGAGGCAGCGTGCATGGCCTCAACCTCGACTCCTGTTTTGTAAATGGTATGGATTTCTGCATGGACATGAATGTCAAGTCCTTCGATTTTGTATTGTATGGAAGTAAATTCAATCGGGAGAGGATGGCAATCAGGAATCATGTCGGCAGTTCTTTTGGCTGCAAACAGTCCTGCTGTTTTTGCCATTTCAAAAACATCTCCTTTTGGCACTTTTTTTTCCACCAAAGCTTTGATTGTCTCAGAAGAACTGACGCTTACTATCGCTTGTGCTACTGCTTTTCTCAGTGTGGGCGATTTGTGGGTTATATCTACCATTTTCTTTTTTTATCGATAATTGATCAAAGATATGATTGCTTTTATAAATATCCATCGAATATCGTTATCCGTTGACCAATGGTGCTACTTCAGTACCAATCAATTCAATAGCCTCAAGTAATTGAGAATGGGACAAACCCGCATTGTCCATCTGAAAGGTAAACCTTGAGATCCCACCAAGCGATTCGCTATGTCTGATGATTTTGGCAGCCACTTCTTCAGGATTTCCGATTACATAAGCGCCATTTGGGCTTCTTTGGGCCTCAAATCTGCCCCTGGTCACTGGAGGCCATCCTCTTTCTTTGCTTATTCTGGTGAATGTTTCGGCATATCCGGGATAATAATCTTCTACTGCTTTCTCAGTTGCTTTTGCAACATAACCCAAGGAATGAAGGCCTACTTTAAGTTTTTCAGGTGCATGACCGGCCCTTCGGCCTGCTTCCCTGTACAAATCAATCAATGGACGAAACCTGTGGGTCTCCCCACCAATAACTGCTACCATCAAAGGTAAACCCAATGTCCCCGCCCGCACAAAAGATGCCGGGGTGCCGCCGACGCCAAGCCATACAGGAAGCTTGTCTTGCAATGGTCTTGGATAAATCGCTTGATGGTGTAAGGCTGGTCGGAATTTTCCAGACCAATTAACAATTTCATTGTCTCTGATTTGGAGCAACAATTCCAGTTTTTCGGAAAACAAGTCATCGTAATCCCTAAGGTTCAATCCGAAAAGTGGAAAAGCCTCTGTAAAAGAACCTCTGCCAACTACCATTTCTGCCCGGCCATTTGAAATCAAATCCAAGGTGGCATAGTTTTGAAAAACCCTAACAGGATCAGCGGCACTTAAAACAGTCACTGCACTCGTAAGGATGATGTTGTTGGTTTTGGCGGCAGCGGCAGCAAGAATCATAGCAGGGGCAGAGTCCAAAAACTCTTTTCTGTGGTGTTCGCCGATACCGAAAACATTCAGGCCGACCTGATCTGCACGCTCAATTCTTTCCAAAAGCTCTGAAAGTGCAATGGCACTGTTTGTGTTTTTGTCCGCCCCATCTCCTATGGAAGCTGCTGCAAAACTATCTATACCTATTTCCATTCTTTTCCCTTTACTCTTTGGTGATTTTAAAGGTTAACCCCTGCTTTTATTGATTCGTTCATAAGTTTAGTCTTAAAATCCTTTTGAAAATTTCCGAAGTATGGTTGGTCAGAAAACATTGATTTTTGATGGACAGAATCTTTAAGTTTGGTTTTCATAACTTTGAATTAAAATGTTAACATCTCTATGAAAATCATATTCAAACTTTCCATGTTTTTTCTGGTATTCAGTCATTTCAGTTGCTCTGATTCGGGGGATAAAAAGGCCGTAAGCATCATCAAAAAATCAATTGAAGCACATGGTGGCCAATATTCGTGGCAATCATTGAAATCTTTTTCCATGCAAAAAGAAATAAGATTATTGATGGAAAATGGGGAAACCGAATCTTTTTCCTTGCAAGAAATCGAATTGAGGCTCAGACCATTTTTTGAAGCTAAAATGACCTGGGAAAAAGACAGTATCCTTCACCGATTGATTTTTGATGGAATCAAAACAAGGTATTGGATGGGAGAAAATGAAATACAGAATGAGGGATTTCTTAACAACAAAAAAAGGGAGATTGATGCGGCTTATTATGTTATGGCAAAGCCTTTTGATCTTTTGGATCTTGGCAAAAACCTCAGTTATTTAGGATTAACCAAACTTCCTAATGGAAGGGATGTGGAGACGGTACAAGTGATTGATGGAGATCCCAATGATTCCCAAACAGATGTTTGGTGGTATTATTTTGATCCGGAAACTTTCCTGATTGTAGCCTACAAAGTTAAAACTTCAGATCATTTTAGTTTGGTTTATAATTTGGAATGGGATAATTCTACAGGAATATTATTTCCGGCGAAAAGGGAAAGTTACAGGGTGGATTCCTTGGGAAATCATCTGTATTTGCATGCTGAATATGTTTACAGGAATTACAAATAGCAGGTTAACCCTGCTTTGTCAAGTTAAAGGTTGAAAAGATTAAATCTGACAGGTTTTTTGCAAAAGCCCTGAAAGGGCGTGATATCTAAATCATGGGACTATCCCAACAATTCCAACACCTTCTCAGGTGTAAATGGCATATGCCTTAAGCGTTTACCTGTCAGCGATGCAAAAGCATTGGATACAATCGCTCCCATGAAGGGTAAACCAGCCTCTCCAATACCTGTTGGTCTTTCGGTAGAAGGAATGATCTCAATTTCTATAAGCTCTGGAGCATCTTCCATCCGTAAAATGGGATAATCATGAAAATTACTTTGCTGGACTTCACCATTTTCAAAAGTGATGCTTTCCATCATCACACTGCTCATACCCATAACCAAAGAACCTTCCACTTGGGCTTTGGCATTGTCGGGATGGACTACGATACCGGCATCCAATGCACACCAGATTTTATGGACTTTGATTTTTCCGCTTTTTCGGTCCAGGGAAATCTCACAAACTCCCGCTGCCAATGAATCGCTACGCTCTGCAAAACCAATTCCCCTTGCTCTTCCCTCTGGGATTTTTCCTCCCCAATCGGACATTTTGGCCACTGTTTCTAAAACCTTAAGTTCCCTTGGATGATTTTTCATCAATTGACCCCTTAATTCCAGAGGATCTGTTTTCTGATCAATAGCGATTTCATCCACAAAGGTTTCGATGGCAAATTTGTTGGGTCCGTGGCCCACAGCCCTCCAATGTTTGGTCCGGACACCATGGTCAATATTTCTAACCTCAATGTGCTTGTTGGGAATGTCATAAAAAGGAATGTCTGCGCCTGAACCCAGCAGTCCGCCCCCTGTACCGACAACCACATGTTTCCATGCTTTGATCTGACCGGAAGCATCTATTCCGGCCTCCAACCTTTGAAGAGAAATCGGTCTGAAGGCACCAAACTGAATATCATCAGTTCTTGTCCAGATCAATTTCACGGGCAGGTTAACTGCTTTGGAAAGGTCTACTGCTTCCAATACAAAATCATTCATTGACCTCCTTCCAAAACCACCTCCCAAATAACAGGGATGAAGATTTACAGCATTGAAATCAATGCCAAGGTGATTGGCGATAGCTGACCTTGCCCCATCTGTGCCCTGGGTTCCTACCCAAACCTCCGCTTGGCCATCTTTGACCCAAGCCACGGCATTGAGAGGTTCCATCTGGGCATGGTAGACATAATCATTTTTATAATCTGCCCTTTTCACCTTTCTGGTATTTGGAATTTCCCGGGAGAAGTCACCTGAACTGGCAATCATATTGCCTGAATTTCCTGATTCAGCCAATATTTCATATTCTTTGTAGGCAGATTGGCTGTTATGGTTATCTGCTTTGGTTTGACCCTTCCAATTGATGTCTGCAGTATATTTTGCCAGTTGGGCAGCTTCTATGCTATTTGCGATGAAGCCTATTCCGTAATCCAATTTGACTATTTCAATGACTCCAGGTATTTTTCGTAATTCAGATTCATTATTCAGTTCAGGTTTGGTACCGTTTACAGGTGACCTGTTGATCATGCCATAGACCATGTTGGGGACTTGGATATCTATGGAATAGATAGCTGATCCATTGACCTTTTCAGGGATATCATACCTTTGGAAATCTTTGCCGATCAACCTGAACTCAGATACTTTCTTCAATTTATTAGTAGGTATTTCAGGAATTTCCTCTGGAAATTTCGCAAAGGAAGCAATCTCTCCGTAGGCTATTTTTTTGCCTGTTTTGGGATGAATGACCATACCCGGTTGAGTTTCCAATTCGTCAATATTTACTCCCCACTTTTCTGCGACATTGCTCATCAGTACAAATCTGACCTGTGCCCCTGATTGTCTGAGGTTTTCAAAATGACCACTCACAGACCTACTGCCTACAGTCAACATGCTTCCGCCTCTTCCACCGCCTCCCCAAGGGATGCCGTAGATTTTAGGTTCAACAGGCGAATGCTCGATTTTCACTTTTGACCAATCCGCATCCATTTCTTCAGCGATAATGGCCGGCAATGCAGTCATCGTTCCTTGTCCCATTTCTGCAGCTGGGTTATAAATGGTGACTGTCCCGTCGGTGCTTAAATGCACCCAAGCTGAGATTTGAAAATTATTCGCCGCGGATTCTTCCTTTTTCCATACAAAAGAGGGGATCCCTATTCCAGCAACCAAAAAAGTCAATCCACCACTTCTTTTCAGGAATTTCCTCCTTGAAATCACATTTTCTTTCAATTCATTTTCCATAATCAGCTATTTTGGATTGTTTTTTCTATGGCTTTCATTATTCTGGTGTAGGTCCCGCACCTGCACAAAATGGGATTCATGTGCTTGATGATTTCTTCCCGGTTGGGTTTCGGGGTTTTCTTTAACAAGGCAGCCGCCTGCATAATCTGACCGGAATGACAATAACCACATTGAGGCACTTGTTCAGAAATCCATGATTGCTGTAAAGGATGGGAATTATCATCAGAAAGACCTTCAATGGTAGTGACCTCTTTGCCTTCTACGGCTGACAGAGGCAGGACACAGGCTTTCACAGGATTGCCATCCAGATGAATCGTGCAGGCACCACATTGGGAGATTCCACAGCCATATTTGGTTCCTGTCAGTTGAAGTCTTTCCCGCAAGGTCCAGAGCAGATTTGCATCTGATGCAGCGGTGACTTCAACTTTTTTTCCATTAAGTATAAATGAAGTAGTCATAAGTAAAATCTATTATGAAGCGCTTATAATTTAATTAAAAAAAACAAAAGAACCTTAGTATTCAGGTGTTTTGTCATTGCGAGTCCCCTAAACTATTTAAAATGTTCAGAATGGGTAATGACATTGAGGTCATTTTAATTTGGCCTCGGCAAGCTCGGCCACCGGGATCGTCTTGTTAGAAGGTGGGGTGGGAAAAGCGGCGCCGCCGCTTTTCCCACCCCACCTATATTAACCAAATTCTACGTTCCCTGATTCCGATAGCTATCGGAACGAGGGGCAATTTCTAATTCTGTCATTATGAAGACACTAAGTTTGGGCCCCGATCAGTAAATATGGAGCGGAAATCATTAATTTTGATTTTGTAAACAAAAACCATCGAATGAAAAATCTATCCATTTTGAAGTTATTGCCTTATGCAGCAGTCGTTTTTTTACTCATGCTCCAATCCTGCGAAACGAAATCTGAAGCGCAGAAAATAGTGGACCAGTCTATTGCCGCCCATGGAGGCAAATTATTTGAGAAGGCTAAAATCAATTTTGATTTCCGGGACAGAAATTATCAGATTTTCAAATCTCCAAATAGCTTTGAATATATCCGGGAATTCACTGATTCTACAGGAATGGTGAAAGATGTCCTGAACAATGAGGGTTTCCAAAGAACTATAAACGGTGAGAAAGTTCAGTTAACAGAAGAACGAACCGGCGCCTTCAGCAGATCGGTCAATTCTGTTGCTTATTTCGCCTTTTTGCCTTATGGACTCAATGATCCCGCAGTATTTAAAACATACTTGGGAGAGGATGAAATCGACGGGAAAACTTTCCATTTGGTGAAAGTCACTTTTTCAGAAGATGGAGGCGGGGAGGATTTTGATGATATCTTCCTGTATTGGTTTGACAAAGAGACTTTTTTAATTGATTACTTGGCCTATTCTTACCATACCGATGGGGGAGGTGTCCGTTTCAGAAAAGCCATTCGACAACACAATGTCAATGGTTTGATTTTCAAGGATTATGAAAATTATAAGCCCGAAAACAAAAACACACCTGTTGACCAGATGGGCAATTTGTATAAAGAAGGAAAATTGGAATTGCTATCTGAGATTCTTTTGGAAAATATCCAGGTAGAATTGATCAAATAAATTAACCATAAACCAAAGAGCCATGAAAATTGAAAGATTGAATTTCAAAAATAAAGGTGGCTATGAACTGTCAGCCCGGCTTTATCTTCCTTTGGATGAACCGCCCAGGTTTTATGCGATTTTTGCACATTGCTTTACCTGTTCCAAGAATTTCAAGGCTGTCAGCAATATCAGCAATACGCTTTCCCAATTGGGAATTGCAGTCCTAAGTTTTGATTTTACCGGCTTGGGCAGTTCTGAAGGAGACTTTGAAGAAACCGGTTTTTCCTCCAATGTTGATGATTTGCTTGCTGCTGCTGATTTTTTAGAAAAAAAATACGAAGCCCCAAAATTACTTATCGGCCATTCTTTGGGCGGTTCGGCTGTGATATTTGCAGCAGCTGAACTCGATTATGTGGAAGCAGTGGTCACTATTGGTTCCCCAGCGAATCCCAAACATGTCAAAAAACTCTTTGAATCTGATATAGCAACCATAAAGGAAGAAGGTTCTGCCAAGGTAAATATCGGAGGGAGGAGTTTCAGGATCAAAAATGATTTTGTAGAGGATTTGGAAAGCAAAAATCTGCCTGATTTAATTTCAAAAATGAGGAAAGCCTTTTTATTTCTTCATTCCCCACAGGATCAAATTGTGGATATATCCAATGCAGCCGAACTCTATCAAAATGCCCATCATCCCAAAAGTTTCGTTTCTTTGGATGGAGCCGATCATTTATTATCAGATGAAATTGAAAGTAAATATGCCGGTGAGTTAATAAGTACTTGGTCCAAAAAATACCTGCCAATTGAAATAAAAGAAAATGACATCAAGGGGCATCAGGTAAAAGTCAGACTTTTTGGTGAAAGTTATACTTCCGAGATCAAAACCCCATACCATCACCTATTAGCAGATGAACCCAAAGATGTGGGCGGAGCAAACCTTGGACCAACGCCTTATGATCTTTTGATGGCTTCTCTTGGCGCATGTACAGTCATGACATTGAAAATGTACACCCAAAGGAAAGGGTGGGACCTGAAAGAAATTATAGTGTATCTTGATCATGATAAGGTTCACAAAGAAGATTCCGAGGATTTTGAAAAAAAAGCTTCAAAAGTGAGCAGATTTACCAGGAATCTTGAAATAAAAGGAGATCTTGATAATGAGAAGAAAGAAAAACTTTTGGAAATTGCCAATAAATGTCCTGTCCACAGGACCTTACATGAAGATATCATCATTGAGACCAAATTCAAATGAAAAAAACCTTCCTTTTGGGATTTTTGATTTTATTGGTTTTTGCAATTTGGACTTACCAAAACCAAGCTGCAGAGAATGGTCCTGCTATTAAGATTTTGGACAAGCAAAAAGGAGTTTGCTGGGTAGGAAGTCCAAAGCCATTGGAAGGCTGGGAATTGGATGTGCTGGGCAGCTTTGGGGTATCCCATATTTCGCAGACTCCCTTTGGATGGCAATCTGACCCCAATCTTCCGGAGATCAAATGGGAAAAACACACAGACAGGATGTGGTGGGGCGAATCCCTCACAGGGGTGGAATTTACTACCGCATCGGCCCGTGAAAAAGGAATTGAATCTATCCTTAAGCCCCATCTTTGGGTAAGGGGACAATGGCCCGGTGCCATAGAAATGCGCTCGGAAAAAGACTGGGCAGAATGGTTTGGACAGTACGCTGAATTTATCCTTTACTATGCCCAATATGCCGAATCCCATCAGATTCCCATATTGTGTATCGGAACGGAATTGGAGCTGACTTCCGGAAAAGAAAAGGAATGGAGAGACCTGATTGGTCAAATCAGGGATGTTTTTGGTGGAGAGCTGACCTATGCGGCAAATTTTACTGAGTACGAAAAAATCAGATTTTGGGACGCTTTGGATTATATTGGAATCCAGGCCTATTTCCCATTGGCTGACAAAAACAATCCTGATGTAGGATCTTTGAAAAACGGCTGGAATAGAAGAATCAAAGAAATCGAAAAAGTACAGAAGAAATTCAACAAACCTGTCATCTTTACCGAAATCGGATATTGCAACACTGAAGATGCCGCCATCGAGCCTTGGGTTTGGCCCAATGAACGCAAAGAAGTAGCTTTATCAGAAGATGTTCAGGCTGCCTGCTATCAGGCCTTTTTTGAAACCGCCTGGCAAATGGATTGGTTGGCAGGTGCCTATTTTTGGAAATGGTACCCCCAGCCCAGAGACAGGGATCCTGATTTTACCCCTCAAAATAAAAAAGCGCAGGAGGTGATGAGGAGTTTTTATACTGCTGGGTTTTGATTTTGTTGGTGGTATGTGTTTTTGATGGATGACGGATGTCCGATGACGGATGACCGATGAAGGATGACGGAGGTCTGATGTGGGAATATACTCGTTCGTCATGTTGAGCGTAGCGAAACATCTCTTCTTTTGGCTTTTTCTAAGATTGGTGACATAAGGCAGAAATTCATTCTTCAATTAAATAAAGTAGAAAGCTGCTTTTATTCCGGCAGGCTTTCTGCCTACCTCTTATTGGCTTTAAAACCCAATATGAAAGCAACAATCAAACAAACCAATCCAATCCCTACCAAAAATATTTCTGTTCCCAAGGGCAATTTTAGACCTCTTGTCATGCCAAAAAACAGCATACCGGAGACATATCCGATACCGTAAACGATTTTTTCAAAAAAACTCAACTCTACTGATTTTAACCCGTTACCTTCTTTTTGATAAAGAACCGGAACAGGATCAAAAAACAACACCCTTAATTTCCCCCATTCCCAAAAGCAAAGCCAAAGGCAGCCCAATACCATCATGAAAGCCAAATAGGCCGTATTTCCAAACCCTACTCCGATAGTAATGAACAGAATATTCAACATAATCCCGGTGAAAAGGATGCTGCCAAGAGCCAATGTCCTGTTGAACATCACCAGAATACCTGCCAAAACCTGCATTCCCCCAAGAAACTGCCAATAAACTCCTGTAGAAAGCAGCATATCAAAAAAGACACCTATAGGACTTGAACTTCCCAGATTTGAAAAAGGCAAACCGAAAAGCTTCACCAAACCAGTAGGAATAAATCCCATGGATAATAGAAACCGCAAGCCAAGTGTCCCCCTGTGCAACCAGGAATTTTGTCTTGCTCTTCGAGAAAAAGAAAGAAGCGAGTAATCAGGTTTGGATATTTCGTTCATTTTTTTATAAAATAAAATCTGCCTTTGTTATTGATAAAATGATTAATTAAATGTTACAATATCACTATTTTTTATTTTCAAAATTGAATTGGAAGTAAGGGATTCTCTTATTGGATGACCTCAAATCCTTTAATTTAATGGAAAAGAAAAAAATAGACTGGTATTTAAGTTTAAATTTAACCGGTATGGACAAAACCAAAATCTGGTTCCTCGAAAATTTAAAATGCCCTCCAGTCCAAAAATCAAATTCCTCCTCTTGATTTTATGCCATTTGACCAAGGGAAGGATTTTTTGCCCGAAATTCCTGTGGATACATCCCTGTCATTTTCTTAAAAAATTTACTGAACTGTGCATAGTCCTCATATCCCAATTCATATCCAATGGATTTGATGGGGCTTTCAGTATAGATAAGTAATCTTTTGGCTTCTACTACAATCCTCTCATGAATTACCTGAAGGGGTGATAATTTACTGACTTTGGTAAAGATATTTGCAATGGTTTTTGGTGATTTATGCATAAGTTCCGCATAATCGCCTACGGTTTTCTTACCCTTGAAATGCTCCTCTACCAAGCTGTTGAATTGCCTGACTATATCCACTTCTTCAGTTTTGGAATTTTCTTTTAGTAATTGTTTCCGTGCCATTCGGGTAGCCCTGATAATAAACCGTTTTAATAAAATCCTCAGCATTTCTTCCTGATTGTTGTCGGATATTTTGAATTCCTTTCTTAACACTTCTATTAAAGTACCCAAACTTTCAATCTCTTCCTCATCGAGTTGGAGTATTGGAGTGTAGTCAGACCCAAAAAACAATAGCCCATTACAGGAAACTTCCCTATCATAGGTGTGGATGCAATAAAACTCCCGATTGAAGAATAGGAGTGTAATTTTGTTGTTCTGCTTTGGAATGCTGATGTCCTGATTGTAAGTGCAACAAAGAAGCTGATTGGCCTTCAAAATGAGTTTTATGCCATCAACTTCAATTTCCAGATCCTTGGAATCCCTATTCCAGATAAATTTCAGATGGCGGTTGGCATATTGGAAAGCTTCTTCCATGTCCATTTCATCAGAAAGGATAAAGTTTGCTGAAATACCTGGATGTTTATATTGGTGAATCATATTGCGGAATTTAATTACAAAAAGCCATTCCCAAAGGAAATGGCTTTTTAAATTAGTTAAACCAAACTATTAACTCAACTCTACAGCTCTTGGGAAGTCAATTTCAATCCCTGTCACATTGTGAAGCAAATTAGTTGTGGTTTTTTCCCCAATTGCGACAATCAGATCAACCAGGTTTTCTTTGGTATACCCGGCATCGAAGAAAATTTCCAAGACCTCATCCTCTATTCTCCCCTTTTTTAGGGTGATGGCTTTTGCAGTTTTGACCAATGCATCAAATTTCTCATTGAATGGAGCTTCTCCTTTTCTTAGCGATATGACCTGTTCATCTGTAAAGCCGTTCATCTTTCCTATAGCTGTGTGAGCGGCCTGGCAGTATTCGCAGCCATTCACTTGGGAAACGACCAAATTGATGACTTCTTTTTCTTTGTTGTTGAAGGTTGTTTTACCATTGGCAAAGGTAGTATACCTTTCCAGGGCATTTTCTGAGTAGGCATATGTAGCAAAAATGTTGGGTATAAATCCAACCTGATTTTTGATGGCTGTCAATATTCCTTTGTTTTTTTCTGATACTTCCTCTAGGGTAGGAACTTTAAAACTCAATGTTTCAGTATTCATAATTTTTTTGTTTTTGTTTATGCTACAAAGGTGGATCAAATAGGAAGGCCCCTAAATGGCAATTGTACCCTTTGATATGTCAATTTTTCCCATCAGGAAAATTATATTGGAATTATTTGTTTGATGCAGCTTTACAAAACTAAAATTTCTGAAAGTGGGGATTGGTCTTTCAGCCGACAGAAATCAAATAAACGAGATTGAAAATTGAAACTTTACGTAGTTTTTCTTCCGTTTTTCCACAGATAAAAATATCTTCCTCCCTGAATATTCAAAACCGGAAAAATATGTTTCCTACAAAAGCATTGGTCATATCGGGGGGAGGCAGCAAAGGTGCCTTTGCCGGAGGGATAGCTGAGTTTTTGATCCGTGACTGCGGGAATCAATATGGATTATTTTTAGGAACTTCCACAGGGAGTTTATTGGTACCTCTGCTTTCTATTGGAGAAATAGATAAAATAAAAGGAATTTATACCTCCGTCAATCAGCATCAGATTTTCAGTACTTGTCCGCTGATCATTTCGAAGAAAGACGGTATTTATAAAACCAGGATCAACCATTTTGGGATTATCAAAATGTTTATCAAAAGGAAAAAAACTTTTGGTGAAAGTCTTAGTTTACGGAAACTCATTAAGGAAATCATACATCCAGATGATTTTGAAAAAATGAGAAACAATCCGGCCGATGTTTTGGTGACTTTGTCCAATCTCAGTACCAATATGGTGGAATACAAAAGGTTAAAAGATTACAGCTATGATGATTTTTGTGACTGGATCTGGGGTTCTTCTAATTTTGTTCCTTTTATGAGCTTGTTGGAAAAAAATGGCTTTGAGTATGCAGACGGAGGATTTGCAGATTTGGTACCCTTGTCTGAAGCCATCTATAGAGGAGCAGAAGAAATTGATGTAATTATACTCAAAACAGAACAAATCATTCAGTCAAAAAAGCCTATCAAAAACGCGCTGGAGCTTACAGTTCGTACTTTTGATTTTATGTTGGATCAGATTTCCAATGATGACATTACCATTGGGCGACTTGAAGGCATAAGAAGGCAAGTGAAAATCAATTTTTACAGACCCCCAAAAAGACTTACGGATAATTCACTTGTTTTTGATCCCGAGCAAATGAAACAGTGGTGGGCTGAAGGTTATGCATATGCCAAGACCCATAATCCCGAATGTAAATGCATTGAAGTTGGGATATAAGTTCTTTTCAAAAAAAAGAAGTTTAATAATTTAAATGGAAACCAGGTTTTACCGGAGATAACTTTTTGGTTAAACAAATTTTAACTTTTGTCATTTTGACGACATCTTTGGATTTTTTAACATGGTATTTTGGACTCACATACTGGCACCCGTCAAAACCCATTGAAGAGCTGACTGAAAAAGAAGGATTTGAAGGCCTTTAATGAATCATGGGTTCAATGGGAAGAACAGATTTTGAAAAACCAATCTTGGGAAAAGGAAAAAAAATGTTCCGATTTGAAAAATGCCCAAATCATAAAGTGAAATGATTGAAAATCATTCTCTTGTGTTGTGCCAAGGAAAATTTAATGTGAAAAATATACAGCAATTATTATGGTTGAATTTAACATTCTATTAAAAAATTGGTCCAAAAACAAATTCAGGTGTTACCCTTCACCTTTGCCAAAGCTGATGGGTTTTTGTTTGGCCTTTTCCCCCTTTTATGATCCGGTGGAAATTTGTTATCCTTAAACTAAAAGCGAAAAATCATGAAATTTATCTCCATGGCAATATTCAGTTTTTTCCTAATGGGAAATCTTTGGGCTCAGGACAAGAATACCAAGTCAGTGAAAGAAGCAAAAGGACTGGAGGTTGGCGCAACAGTTCCCTCATTTGAAGCGATTGACCAAAACGGCAAAACACAAAAACTTGATGACCTTCTCAAAGAGGGGCCGGTAGTTCTTGTTTTTTACCGGGGACAATGGTGCCCCATTTGTAACAGACATTTAAGTGCCCTGAATGATAGTTTGAATGCGATTTATGAGAAAGGGGCAAAGGTTGTTGCCATATCACCTGAGCGACCTGAATACATCCGCCAAACCATAGAAAAAACAAATGCCGGATTTACCCTTTTGTATGATGAAGGCTATAGAATTTCAGAAAGTTTCGATGTTGCTTTTTTACCTGATTTTGCAACCAGGGCGTCTTACAATACAGCCTTGAAGGCCGATCTTAAAGATGCCCATTCAGATGATAGTCAGCGGTTACCCATACCTGCTACCTTCATTATCAATCAGGATAAAAAAGTGGTCTGGAGACATTTTGATCCAAACTATCGGAACAGGGCATCTGTAAATGATATTTTAATGGTTTTATCCAGGTAAGCTATAGGTTTGTTGGTGTTGATATTGAATTTGGTTCTTTGGCAGATTCCGGATACTATTCCAGAGGCAAACCAACATCTTTTTTTCATTGAGCGGAGTAAAGATTCAAATGTTATATACTATGATCTCAATCAAGATGATTTAGGTAAGCTGGATAAGGATAATCCCATTCAGATTTATTGGATTAAAAATGAGAAGGGTGGAAAAAAAGAATCCTTGACCTGGATACAAAACAAATATGCATACGGGTTAAAATTTTTAAAAAAAGATGCAGAGGAAGTTGTTTTCCAATTTGCCCCATATGATAAAAAGGTTTTTGTATTGAAGAAAGATTATTCAGGTGTTTTTAGAATTTTTTCTGATACTTCTCAAGAAGAGATGTATCTGGAGAAAATTTTCATACAAATAGACGGAGGAACCTTTTGGTTTCCCAAGATTTCCTACGTCAGTCTTCAAGGAAAATGCCCTAAAATCGGAAAAGAAAAAACAGAAATAATAAAACCACAGCTATGAAAAATTATTGTATTCAAAATTTATTGCAGATCAAGGAGCTGATTTGTAATATGAAAGTAGAGGATTTCTCCAAAAAACTTGAAATCCTTTCCGGGTCTTCAATTGGCCAACATCTTAGACATATACTGGAATTGTACCAGTGTCTTTTGGATGGCGCTTTTGAAAACGAAGTCAATTACGACAATAGAAAAAGGAATTTAAGATTGGAAACTGACCCTGAGTTTGCATTGACAACCATCGAGGAAATATCGGAAAAGATATTTAATCTGGATGGGGATAAGTACTTAAATATGTTGGGGGCTTTTTCCGCTCATTCAGAAAAAAAAATAGCAATCAAAACATCAATTTATCGTGAACTCGCATATAATTTGGAGCATAGTATCCATCATCAGGCCCTAATTAAAATAGGATTATCCGCATTGGGTCTTTCAAATCTTGTGGATATTGATTTCGGAGTAGCCCCTGCGACCATTAAGTATAAAAACTCCCAAAAAATTCAAACTCCTGTTTCTTATTAATAAAAATAAAAAAAATGAAATTATGGATCGGCACAGGTATAGACCAAAAGACTTTGCAATCGTTTTGGCATGGCCACAGACTTGGTGTAAGCAACCGGGGAGTTGGTATGACAATTTGATGGCATACTTTGGAGTAAGTAAGGGCCATTATTATGAGGTTGGACATGCGGCAGTTGTTCTGATTGAGGGAAAAACGGGCAGATGTCAATATTTTGATTTCGGTAGATACCATGCACCTTATCAGTTTGGAAGGGTTAGAGGAGAACTGACTGACCCGGAATTGGAAATCAGGCAACCTGCAAAATTTGATAAAAACGGTGAAATAGCAAATTTGAAGTACATACTGGAGGAACTTTCCAAAAGAGAAGCCTGTCATGGACAGGGTAAATTATTTGCTTCCGTTTGTCAGATCAATTTCAGGAAAGCTTATCAAAAGGCGTTGGAAATGCAGGAATCATCACCTCTTCCATATGGGCCTTTTGCCATAAAAGGCAGTAATTGCTCCAGGTTTGTCAACGAGGTAGTAAAAGCCGGCCAACCTGGAATAGGTATATATTTGAAATTGAATTTTCCAAAAAGTTTTACACCTACTCCTTTGGGAAATGTGAAATCTGCCGGAAAAGTCATCACTGTTGGTAATGATGATTTTCAGTCACCACCCAAATGTAATTTACTCCATCAGGTGTTGGAAGCACCTCAAAGATATGCCGCTATACCAAGTTCGGCAAAATGGTTGGCTGGGGAGGGTGCTGGGTCCTGGTATGATATCAAACCAATCGGTTCTTTTTTTTATTGCAGGAGGTTTGATGAAAAGGGGAGAATCGAGTTCTCTTCAGTCTATGAAATAGAAGGTAAAGAATTCATACATCTTCATAATGGTTTTTCTTTCGGCTATCCAAGCCATTTTCAAAGAATTACTTTAATTCAGAAAAATAAAATATTTGTATTGAAAAATATTGGACCATTGGGCGATGACTTATTTCAGAAAGTACATTGTAAGGTCTACCCAAAAATTGAGCTCGATTTTATCGAAAATATGACTCTCTCATCCAACTGAATTAATTTTAATTCTACATCTTTTGACAACTCACCTAAGGAATCAAACTCATTAATTCTTTTAAAAAATATATAATCAAAATTTTTCTTTATCAATGATTCATTGATATTAAATTTAAAAACAAAGTAATTATTGGGAGGTTAAAATATAATAAGGAAAAGGCACAGGATGTGGTTTAGAAATTATCAACAAAAAATAAAACGATTGTTTCTGCAGGGACTGAATCCAAAGGAATTGGCAATGAGTATTGCATTGGCTTTTTGGATAGGCATTTTCCCTATTTATGGCACTACAACAGTTATTCTTACTTTTTTAGCCCTGAAATTAAAACTCAATCTCCCTATTATGATTGCTGTCAGCTATGCACTGACCCCAATACAATTTTTGTTGTTAATTCCTTTTATAAGGATAGGAGAATTTGTTTTAGGTTTTCAGCCAATGGCATTGGATTTATCTACCCTGAAAGCCTCATTTTCTTCGGGCCTGTTTGAAACTCTCTCAGTTTTTTCCGGAAGATTGGCACTGGCGGTAGGTGCCTGGATATTAGTAGCTCTACCTATATCAGTTTTGCTGTACATAATTCTGTTTCAGATTTTCAGAAAAGTAAAAAGATTCAAAACTGAAAATCAACTGGATTCTGTTTAATTAAAATACCTTCCAAAGTTATAGATTGAAAAGTATTACCATCCTACATAGGGAGGCGCTTTTACTCCTGCCATTCTGAGATAGACAATGCATTGACCACGATGATGTACCTGATGATCTCTCAACAGGTAAAAAATATTTTCTTTGCTCATCTCCAGTTTACGAAACTCAATGGCGGTATTCAAATCATCAGTAGAAATTCCCGAAATTAGGCTTCCTACATAATCATTGGCATTTTCTAAGATTTCTATAATCTCATCCTTGTTTAGTTCTTCTGCTTTGGTCCGGTCATAAAAAGTTTTGGATTCGCCTGAAATGAGCCGGGTCAGAAAGCTGATATTATCCACAATATGAAGCAGCTGTCCCCCAAAAGTCATGGCATCTGCTTCCGGTTTGAATCCATAATTTTCTTCGGGCATAGCTTTGGCCACTTCTAGGGTATATTCGGATGCTCTTTCCCAAACTTGAGGATATTGGGAAGTAAAGAAGTTTTGGGCTTTCAGTGGAACGGAATAAAATAAGATTAGAAGAATCAGTATTGTGTTTTTCATGAATTTGAATTAGATCATACAAGTTAATAAAGTTTGTAATCGGTTTTAACTTATCATTGCTGAATTGCTCAATTTTTCATTTAGAGCTATATTTTAATTTCATCAAAATAATATTTAACAGGCATTTTTGACTTCTTTATACATATCCAAATCTTTGTCAGTCTTCCGACATTTGGTAAAAATGTTTTGAGCTAGTTTTAACTTTTAATGGAATGCTAATCATTTAATCCCTGAAAGTTTTAGACTGTTCAAGGGAAAATTTGTAATTTAAGATTTACTGTGGAGCATTTTTTTAATAAAAGATATGACCATGAAATTTGATGCAATTGTGATAGGCTCAGGACAGGCAGGTACGCCATTGGTTTTTAAGCTTGCCGGTGAAGGGATGAAAGTGGCCTTTATTGAAAAAGAACATCTTGGTGGTACATGCCTGAATGTTGGCTGTACACCAACCAAAACCTATGTAGCCAGCGCAAGAAGGATGTATGATGCCCTAAATGGAGAGGCCTTGGGTGTATTCATTCCAAAGGGGGCTAAAGTGGACCTCCTAAAAGTCAAAGAACGAAAAGATAAGCTTATCCAAAAATCAGTGGACGGCATAGCCAAAGGCCTTGATTCAGAGAAAAACATTACTTTTTATAAAGGTGAGGCCAAGTTTGTAAGTTCAAAAACCATCACCATCAATGGAAAAACTTTGGAGGCAGATAAGATATTTATCAATGTTGGAGCAAGACCTCTTATTCCTGAACCTTTTCAAGGGTTGGATTATCTGACCAATCAGAGCATTTTGGAGCTGGATAAACTTCCCGAACACTTGGCTATAATCGGTGGAAGTTATATAGGACTGGAATTCGGACAGATGTTCCGGAGATTTGGCAGTCAGGTGACCATTGTGGAAAAGGCGGATAGGATTATTTCAAGAGAGGATGAAGATGTTTCAGCAGAAATCCAAAAAGTGATGGAAAAAGAAGGAGTTGAATTTCGATTGGAAGCCGAATGCATTGGTGCTAAAAAGGATAAAGATGGCTCTTTTAGGGTAAAGGTTGACTGTGAGAAAGGAGAACCTGAATTTCATGCAAGCCATTTGCTTCTGGCAGTTGGCAGGATACCAAATACTGATCTATTAAACCTTGAGGCTACCGGGGTTGAGGTGAATAAAAAAGGATATATTCAAGTCAATGATGAACTGGAAACAAATATTCCAGGGATTTATGCCTTAGGGGACTGCAATGGTAAAGGGGCATTTACCCATACTTCCTACAATGATTTTGAGATTGTCTCGACCAATCTCTTTGAAAATGGAAAGAGAAAATTATCAGATCGTATCCTGACCTATGCCCTGTTTGTTGACCCACCTTTGGGAAGGGCAGGTATCAGTCTTAAGGATGCAAAAGAAAAAGGACTGAATGTCTTGGTCGGGTATAAAAAAATGGAAGAAGTGGCAAGGGCAAGAGAAAAGGGAGAAACTGACGGCTTTATGAGAGTCATTGTGGATGCTGAATCCAACAAAATCCTTGGTGCGACTGTTCTAGGTGTGGGCGGTGATGAAATCATCAGTGGGATCTTGAATGTTATGTATGCTGATGCACCTTATACGGTCATTCGGGATTCTGTGCAGGTGCATCCCACTGTTTCAGAATTGATTCCAACCTTACTGGAGGATTTGGAATAAGAATCAAGACTTAAGACACAAGATCCAAGATATTGGATTAGAATAGTTTTAAATCATATTCTTTAGGATCTAGGATAAATGACATATTATAAACTAAAAAATAAAAATGAAAGCAATCTGGAATAATACCGTCATCGCAGAAAGTGAAAAAACCATTCAAATAGAAGGAAATCACTATTTCCCTGCAGATACCATAAAAAAAGAATATTTCAAACCCTCCGATACCCATACCACCTGTCCATGGAAAGGCGTGGCATCTTATTATTCGATTGTGGTCAATGGAGAAACCAATAAAGATGCCGCTTGGTATTATCCGGAAGCCAAACCTGCAGCTAGGGAAATCCAAGACCATGTTGCCTTTTGGAAGGGAGTAAAAGTGGAGCGATAAGCTCTTTAAACCCATAATTCTTTGTTAATATATATGATTCTTTAATATTGTAGTTCATTTAAGTACGCAATGATGCATGTAAAATGGTAAATCAATATAATTCTCGGCAAGGAACTGAAATGTCCCGTACATCCGACATCGGACTTCGGACTTCCCTGCCTACCGGACATGCGGGCAACCTGTTTGTAGCAGAATATTGGCTTATTGACCAAGAAGCGAATAACCATTTTGTAGGTAATGTTTTTTAATAAGGCAATCGATACGCAAAAACTGACCTTTATCCTTTCATTGGCTTTTTGCCTTTTGTTCTTAATTCCTGCCGTAGCTTTTCCTGAATTATTCAAAATAAAATTAGGCGAATGGACAGCTTCCAGCATGGGGATTTTTGGAGGGTTTTACTTGTGGTTGGGTTTTTTGGCAGTTGTCCTGTTATTGATTCTGGCCTTTTCACCTATAGGAAAAAAAAGATTGGGAAAGGAAAAACCGGAATATGGCTGGTTTTCCTGGATTGCCATGTTGTATAGTACCGGAATGGGAGGAGGATTAATGTTGAGGGCTGTTCAGGAACCGGTTTATTATTTTTCCAATCCGCCCAGAACATCAGTTTTCAGTGATAGCGAGTTTGCGCTTCAATATACCTTTTTTCATTGGGGTTTGACCCCTTGGGCCTTTTATGGGCTATTTGGCCTGATTATCAGTTATAATCTCTATATCAGAAAAAAAAGTATTCTGGGTTCTGCTTTTTTGGGGAAAAGATTTGAAAATACGGTCTGGGTATCCATAGTTGACCTTTTGATCATTATCTGTACACTTTTAGGCGTGGTAGCCGGAGTAGGCCTGGGAAGTAGACAGCTGTTAAGTGCCTTGGTTTATTTGACAGCATGGGACCAACTGGCTTCGGGAAATACAATCTTCATTGTCTTGTTGGTATGTTTTCTGGCTACCTTTTCAGCCTTCATAGGCGTGAATAGGGGGATTCGGGTTCTTTCTAATTTTAACATAGGAATGGCTTCCATCTTATTGTTATTTGTCTGGATTGTAGGAAGTGAATGGTCGGCATTGGGTAATCTTTTCAGATCTATGGGAGCTTACCTGTGGGAATTTGTTCCCATGAGCCTGAATCTAAAAAGCCATCAGGTTTCAAAGGAATTTTTGATAGACTGGACTTATTTCTATTGGGCATTTTGGTTGGCATGGGCCCCATTTACCGGTGTATTTATAGCAAGAATTTCAGAGGGAAGGACCATCCGCCAATTTATCATTGGAGTGATTTTTGTCCCTTCTTTTGGGACATTTCTATGGTTTTCTGTTTTTGGAGGGAATGCATTCTGGCTTCTGGAAACAGGCAGGGTCGTTTTGGAAGATTTTGGATCTATCTACAGCAGTTTATTCAATTTCTTGGAAGCTTTTCCTTTTTCTGCCTTGAGCAATACTGTGGCATCTATATTGGTATTTACCTTCCTGATCACCTCCATAGATTCGGCCATATTTGTGCTGAGTATGTTTTCGGACAATGGAAAAACGGAACCTAACAAACGTTTTAGGCTGTTTTGGGGAATTACCATAGCTATATTTGCCATGGCGGTGATATGGATAGGCAAAGAGAGTCTTTTGGAATCTGTTAGTCAACTGATGATCCTATTCGCGTTGCCATTTAGTTTTTTGTTTTCAGGAATGATCCTTTACTTTATCTATCAGCTATATTTTAATAAGACTCATGAACAGAAATCATAAGCTCACCGCACTTTTCTTAAAATGTAGAAATCTCACAGAGTCTATCTGTGGACCTCTGGAAGTGGAGGATTATGTGCCCCAACCCATCGTGGATGTTTCTCCCCCCAAATGGCATTTGGGCCATACTACCTGGTTTTTTGAAGCCTTTGTATTACAGCAGTTTGCTAAAGGGTATAAAATCTTTCATGAGGATTTTGCTTATTTGTTCAATAGTTATTACAACAACGCAGGAGAGAGGGTGCTTCGGCCTAACCGTGGATTGATGAGCCGCCCACCTGTCAGAGAGGTGATGGATTATAGAAAATACGTAACGGATTCCATGGTGAAATTTTTATCCCTGAACCAGGAGGATAAAATATTGGATATCATCGAACTCGGCATCAACCATGAGCAGCAGCATCAGGAATTGTTAGTCTATGATATCAAATACATTTTGGGCAATCAACCTACTTTTCCGGTGTATGGTGAAGGATTTGAATGTAAAAAAGGGGCTACAGAAAATGGATTCGTGAAAAGAGCTGCGGGTTTGTACAGCATTGGAGCAGATGGAAAAAGTTTTTGTTATGACAACGAACTTGCGCAGCATCAGGTCTATTTGAGAGAATATCAGATTTCCAAATCCCTGGTTACCAATGGGGAATACCTGGAATTTATCCAGTCAGGGGCTTACACTGATTTTAATTTATGGCTTGCCGAAGGTTGGGATTTCATCAATCGGGAAGGAATTCAGGCGCCACTTTATTGGCACAAAATCAATGGGGAATGGTGGAACTATACCTTCAAAGGGCTTCAAAAAGTGGATGTGAATGTACCTGTTCAGCATGTAAGTTTTTATGAAGCTTTGGCATTTGCAGAGTGGAAGGGTATGCGACTGCCGACGGAATTTGAATGGGAGGCAGCTGCGGAAGATTTACAATGGGGACAATTATGGGAATGGACCTACAGCGCCTATCAGCCATATCCGGGATTTGCAAAAGCACCCGGGGCATTGGGTGAATACAACGGAAAATTTATGATCAATCAAAATGTCCTTCGCGGAGCCTCTGTGGCTACTCCTCAGGACCACAGTAGAATTACTTACAGGAATTTCTTCCACGCCGCCTCCAGATGGCTTTTTTCAGGAATAAGGCTGGCAAAATAAAAAACTATGGGAAGTGACAGCTTTATCAATGACGTAATTTGGGGATTGAGTGATCCCCAGAAACATCTACCGTCCAAATATTTCTATGACGAAAAAGGATCAAGGATTTTCCAGGAAATCATGCAGATGGATGAATATTATCTTCCGGGCTGTGAAAGGGAAATCCTTTACAAGCAATCCCAACAGATCGCCAATGAAATCAACCATGAGGAATTTGATATCATTGAATTGGGGGCCGGAGATGGGTCCAAGACTTTGATATTCTTAGAAGCTGTGGTGAATATTGGAAAAAAGATCACTTATATTCCCATGGACATTTCCGAAGAAATTTTGAAGGTCAACAGACAGCATATTTTGGAAAGACTTCCAGACTTGTCTGTTGAGGTATTACCAGGAGATTATTTCAGCACTATCAGAGCAATTGAGTCCAGACCAAAACCTCGATTGGTCATGTTTATGGGCAGCAATATTGGGAATTTTCCAGGTGAGAAAGCAATTGAATTTATCCGTTTTGTCAATGACTATTTGAATCCTGGAGATTATTTTCTGATGGGCGTCGATCTGAAGAAAAATCCCCATGTCATCAGGGCTGCTTATAATGACAAAAAAGGAATTACAAAGCGCTTCAATTTAAACCTATTGGAAAGGATCAATCGGGAATTGAAAGGTGATTTTAACCTCAAAGCATTTGAGCATTATGGGGTATACAATCCATTGAGTGGGGCAGCGCTTAGTTTTTTGGTCAGTATGCAAGAACAGGATATCCATATTGCAGACCATACTTTTCATTTTGACCAATATGAAACCATCCATACGGAAGTTTCTCAGAAATACAGCTTAAAGGAATTGGATCAATTGGCAATCAAGACCGGATTTTCCTGGGACAGACATTTTACGGATAGCAGAGGATATTATTCCTTGAGTTTATTTAAAAAGTGAAAAAAAAGGTAGATTTAAGGATATTTTGTAGTAAAATGGCTAAGGTTGCGACTATTATCATAACATATAATGGATCTTATTGGATAAAAAGATCCCTGGAGCATTTATTCCAAAGTTCGGTAACTTCTTACCTCATCATCGTGGACAACAACTCCACTGACGATACCATTGAAATCATCAAACCTTTTCTTGAAAAGATTGAATTGATCCAATTACCCTCAAACCTGGGTTTTGGAGGTGCAAACAACATAGGCATTCAAAGGGCTTTAGAACTAGGTTATTCCCATATTTTTCTATTAAATCAAGATGGATATGTTCAAAAGGATTGTATTTCAAAGTTACTTTCCACAAGCTTACTCAGTCCTCAATTTGGCATTATAAGTCCGATACAATTGGATGCCACAGGACATGCAATGGACCCGGTTTTTCAGAGTCAGGTGGCCAAGTATTATGCTCCGGATACAGGCAGACTGAATAAGGAACTTGTAAAGGAAAAGCCCTCAGACCCAATAGAGGTAAGGTTTGTGGGTGCTGCCGCTTGGTTTCTTACTTCCGAACTGATCAAAAAAGTCGGTTTGTTTCATCCTGTGTTTTTTCACTATGGGGAAGATAACAACTTTGCGGCCCGGGCCCAGTATTTTGGCTTTAAGATTGGTATTCAGGTAACTACAGCCATGATTCACGATAGGAAACCTCGGAAAAAATCCAAATTTTTACCCATAAAGCTTAGATCTTTTCCGCTGCATCAATTGCTTGATATCAGAAAACCTTTTGTGCTTGCCTGGGTGGTGGCATATTACCAAATGATGCGAACTTGGAAAAAGCTCCATAAAGCAAGTGGAAACAAACACAAAAAACAGTTTTTGGAAATGCGCAAATGGTTTTTTTCAGATTTAAAAAAGGCATTGGAAATTAGAGAAGAAATGAAGAAGGGCTATAAGTAAATTTATTTTGAAAACCATTGACACTTTTCTAATTCCCTATTCATTACCTTAAAATTTGGCTTTTTGGATATAAGCAATTATTTAGGCAGAAATAGTAATGAAATTCCTGCATATATATTGATAAACCCCTTTAGGTGTTGATTTTTCAAATATTTCTTTAGGTGAATTTGTTGGGAATCTGTAAAAACTGTAACCTAAAAAGGTAAGAATATAATTCACTTAAGATTTTTTCCATGACCTTTGATGAATAATTAAAGACAATTATTTCATGCAGAATAAAAAGACCATTAAAATTGAAAATTATCAAGTTACAGGTGATTGGGGAAGGCAATCTTCTCTTTTGCAGGAAAAATTTCCGGAACTCACTGATGATGATCTTGAATTTGAGGAAGGCAAGGAAGATGAACTGATCAGAAGGTTGGAAGTCAGACTGAATAAAAAGCATGATGAGGTAGTCAATATTATCAGAAAAAGTCAATTGGAAACTATTTGATAATTTGATTCCATAAAGAAATGTTGGGATTTTAAGAAAAACATCAAAAGCATAATTTTTTTAACTAATAAAATTAAGTTTTTTGATTATCCATGAGTAGGTTAGGTGATAAGATTTGGCCAAAAATAATCCTAAAAGGATGAACTAGGTCTGTCAGTTATTTTTAACGGTTGAATTTGTTTGGGTGAATTAATGATACCGGCGCCAACTGAAAGTGGATAATCCAACTTTTTTTAAAAAAAGAAGGGAAAAAATAAATCTCAAAATATGCCAATGAAGTCAAAGGATGAAGATAAGTAAAATATATAACCTATATAAATAATAATACAATCAAAAATTAAATTAATGGGTATACTTTTGTTTCGATCAAAGTAAACAATTTTATACAGGCTTAAATGAATGTTTTATCAATAATGAGGAAAGGTCTTTTAAGTCTAGCTTTAATATCAGGGTTCAGTTATTGTACTGAACCAGCAAAAGAAAAAAATGAAAAAGCAGCATTGGAAATTCAGGATAATCAAATAGAGGCTTTAAAAGTAAATGAAGAATTCAGTTTGGCTGTGATTGATTCAGTTTTTGAATTTCAGGAATATATCAACGCTACTAAATTTCGGCTAAGTGAAAACACTAAAAATCTTGATGATATCAAGAGTGAATTCAAATCAGACAAAAGCAAAATCATGCTGGCCTTTGAAGGAGAGGTGTTCAAATTGAACAAAAAGAATTTGGAATTGAAATCAAGAGTAAATGATTCTTTAAAATACCAAAATGGCTTAGAGGATCCATATTTCACTGAACTTGACAAAGAGATTGGCATCCTGGAATCATCCATCACTGACCTTAGAAAACGAAGTGAGTAAAATCAGGAATGTTAGAGGATAATTATTAGGGCTTATAAACGGTAAGAAAGGCAGGTTTAACCTGTCATTTCTTTTTTTTACCATTTTGGTCATTTTTAAAAAGATCAATCTCTATAAAAAATTGCACAATTTCTAATCAATCTGTAAAACATGAAACTTTTTGAAATTTTACTGTAATGCTTTTTTGATTGAATACCATCATCTTACAGTACTAAATTATTATATAAATGAGAAAAATCAAGTTGTTTATTTTGTCGGTTTTAACATTTTCTTTTTTTTCAATTGCTTCAATTCAAGCCAAAGTGGATGAGAAATCAGAAAAAAAACCTACAATGACCGAAGCAGAAATCCAGGTATTGGTAGATAGATTAGAAGAAATCAAAACTATGGATAAGTCTAATTTGGAAAGAAGCGAAAAGAAAGAATTAAGATCTGAAGTCCGGGAAATCAAAGAAGAAATCAAAAGAAATTCCGGAGGTGTCTACCTTTCAATAGGGGCGCTTCTTTTGGTTATCATCTTGTTGATTTTATTACTTTGATTGTTTAAATACCAAACACTTACATGTAAGATCCTTAAACAAAACTCTGTATTAAAAAACGTATCCAAATAGGAATTAATCACTAATAAATTTTATACAATCCAAAAATCCAACATTATGGGAAATCTACTTTATATTATTGCGGTCATATTAATCATCATTTGGGCTGTAGGCTTTTTAGGCTACAACAGTGGGGGAATTATTCATATCTTGTTGGTCATTGCCATAATCGCAATAATCCTTAGGGTAATCAGGGGAGGAAGAATTGGTTAATAAGAAAATAGTATCAACCTATTGGTAGTTCATGAAATTTTAACAATTAATAATACAATATTGAAATTGTATTTTCTCCAAAGAAGAAGCCTGGGATTTAATAATTCCGGGCTTTTTCGATTCTTAATCATTTTACCTTTTTGAATAAATGATTATTTATAATTAAGCCTAAATGGACACAATTTGCAATTATTTTTTTAGCTTCGACTGGATTAGAAATTTCATTACTTTTAAACCAAAATGTACATATCCGTGAAAATTACGCTCCGCTAGGATATATTGTGAAGCCCTTCAATAATGAGCAGTTATTTTCAACTATTGAGCTGGCTTTGGCTCAAATGGAAAGTGGAAGGAACCAGGAATTGGATTTTGAACTGATCGACAAGAAAATGCCTGAACCATTAAGTTCTAGAGAAAAAGAGGTTTTGGCCTGTATTTTTAAAAGTATGAACACCAAAGCAACTTCTGAGACACTTTTTATTAGCACAAACACGGTGAAGTTTCATCTGAAAAACCTTTATGAAAAAATAGGGGCCCATAATAGGTTAGAACTGATTGTCACATTGAAAAATATGATATTGAAGTAAATTACAAGTTTTGAATCAGTTTCCAATGGATGTTTAGATCTATTTAAATCGTAAGATATTCAATACCTGATAAATTTTTGGTGTGATGGATTCATGTGAATTTTTGATTTTTTTAGGATGGTTTCTCGCCAAAGTCGCAATGAAGAAAACGCGACGATCGCAAAGAAAAGTTTGAGGAGCTGGCTGCGACACTCTTTGCGCCTTCCCAATCCTCGGGGTAGGGTATGCGTGAAATCAAAAATCAAGATATGGTTAAAGTCTAATATTTTCCTTTAGCAAGTATTAAATACTTCTCGCATGGACTAAGAGATTGAACAACTGTCTATACTTATAAAGCCATTGAATCAAGTAGATTTTTAAACTTTGGAACTTTAGAAAAGTTAAAAAAATATGGAGTCAAGTCCTCAGACTTGCTCCATATTTAAATTATTCTGAAAGGATTAGGTTTTCAAATATTCAATTGAAAACCAGTCTTAAGTCTTATTTCCTTTTGTACTTATCAAACCAAGAATAGAGGTAGAGCTGGGTACGCATATAGTTGGATGGATTGGTGCCTGTACCATGGTATTCGTTTTGGAAACGGATCATAGCGGTAGGGACTTTCAGCACCTTCAAGGCTTGATAAAATTCTTCTGTTTGTGAAATGGGAGTTCTCAAGTCATCTTCACCACACATCAGCATGGTGGGTGTTTTTACGTTTCCTACATACATTAAAGGCGATCTTCTAATGTGTTCGCTTGGATCATCCCATGGATACTCTTTGAAGTTTTTATACCAACTCACCCCGTCCGTATTGCCTACAAAAGACAGCCAGTTGATCACTGGGAAGTTGACAGAAGCTGCAGCAAATCGGTCTGTATGTCCAACTATCCAAGAAGTCAAAACTCCTCCGCCACTACCGCCATAGACGAAGAGATTTTTTTCATCGATATAGCCTTTTTTGATGACCTCGTCGACGCCATTCATCAGATCATCATAATCCTTACCGGGGTAGTCGTTTTTAATAGCATTGCCAAAAGCTGATCCATAGCCCGATGAGCCTCTTGGATTGGTATAAAGTACCACATAGCCTTCAGCTGCGTGATGTTGCCAAGTGAAGTTGAAGCCAACGTTGTACATTCCATGTGGTCCACCATGTATCACTAGGATCAGGGGATATTTTTTGGTAGCATCAAAGTCAGGCGGTCGGACAATCCAGCCATGAACATCTAAATTATCAGTAGACTTATACCATATTTCCTCAACTTCTCCCAAGTGTAAATTTTTCAGCATGCTATCATTCAAGCTGGTTAATTTTTTGATGCTGGGATTAGTTACATTGAATGCAATAACTTCTGCTGGAGTGTGGTAGTCAGTCATTATCCCCACAGCTGTACCATTCTTATTGATGTCCGAAACTGTCAGCAGATGGTTGCCTTGACTCACTTGCTTATGCCCTCCTCTAATGGGAGCAAAATAGAGGTTTCTTGTTCCGTTATAGTCCGCATTGAAATAAACACCTGAGTTATCATTTGCCCAAAACATACTTGAAGGTGAACGGTCAAAGTCCACAGCTAATTCCTTTGGGTTTTTTCCATCAATATCCATGATGTAAAGCTTATTTTCTATGTAGGTATCATCAGTCCAGTCATAACCTACATAGGCCACTTTTTTACCATCAGGAGAAACTATCGGTGAACGATCAATACCATTCCTTTCGGTTAATTGACGAATTTCCTTATTCTCTACGTTGACAGCATAAATATTAGATTGCCTGTATTCATATTCTGCATCTTCTACGCGAAGACTAGTAAACAGAATTTCCTTGCCATCCGGTGTCCATTCTACTCCACTATGATTCCAATTCCCTTGCGTCAGTTGACGAGGGGTTCCACCATCAGCCGAAACGATAAAAATATGATTAAAGCCCTCTTCCACATAGCCTACCCGGTCACGCCTATAATTCAATTGAGTGATGATTTTGGGGGCCTCGGTCCACTTAGCTCCTTTTGGTCGGTCAGGCATCTTTATGTTCCAAGGTTCACTGTACGGAACAAGCAGATTGAAAGCAATGTATTTACCATCCGGAGACCATTTGATATTGGTGGGAGTTTTTTCTGTTCTTGTCACTTGCGTAGCACCCTCCATATTCTTGTACTTGACAAAAATTTGATTGCCTGATGGTTCACCTTGAGCCATGTAGGCAATTCGAGTGCCATCAGGTGACCAGCTTGGAGAACTGCCTTTGCTGAAAAATCGGTTTTTACTGCCATCAGCATCCATGATATACAGTTCATTCCTACGAGTATCATTCACTTTATCTACCCAACCTCTGGTATATATGATTTCTTTACCATCAGGAGAAATTTGTGGGTCTGCCACACTAATAACATCATAAAATTGCTCCAACTTGAGTTTTTCCTGAGCAACTACTTCGGGTATGCTGAATAGAATCACTATCCAAAATCCAAATAAAGTAAGGGTGTTTATGTTTTTCATATAGGTTGTTTTGATAATATTTTAAAAATAAAGATTATTAACCTGAATTTTCAAGTTAAGAGTGTCCAATTTGATGAGTGGCTCTTCACTATAAAAGGTATAGGTATCGAGAGTATTTTTAAATTCTCAACTTGAGAGATGGACTTTACTTTGGACTCATTGAATTTTATATATTCTGTTTTAATAAAAAAGACTGTTGCTTGACAGCTTGTCAAGATAATTGTATGTTTAATCAAAAATTGATTGATATGCCAGGCTCTACAAAATTTCCTTATTTTAGTCACAGAAGATGAAAATATCAAATTATATAGAGACTGTGGTTTAAAGGTAGTTTGGTAATTCCATTTAAATGAATTCTATTGTATATTAGACCCTTGGCATTATATATCAAGCGTTTAAAATAATTCATGTCATGGATTCAAAAGTAAAATTTAAAGACCTCCTGAAAACTGCAGTTACTGAACTTCAAGGCTTAACTTCTGTTTCTAATCCAGATTTCAGGTTAGAACAGGCAGAGTATCTTAAATCAAAAAATGAATGGGATATTGTCGTTTCATTCTTGGTTCAAAATACTAACCCAAAAAAAGGAGTTTTAGTACCCTCGTATAATTTTGAATTTGAAAGAGTTTATAAGAGACTAAAAATAAACTCACATAAGGAAGTCCTTGGATTATATATTTTTGAAAATTAGAAATGGTATTGATTGATACGAATGCTTTATTGCTTTTGATGATTGGATTAGTGGATATCAAGCAAATTAGATCACATAAGAGAACATCTATTTATGAAGAAGAAGATTTTCATAATTTATTTGCAATGATTCATGACATTAAGGATTTAATTGTTTTACCAAATGTTTGGACAGAAGTAGATAACCTTCTAAACAACTTCCAAGGAAATTTAAAAAGCACTTATATTTTTAAAATCACTCAAGTCATCAAAAACTCTACTGAGAAGTATATTGAATCCATAAAAGCTACAGAAGAATATGCTTTTTTCGATCTTGGGATTACAGATTCACTTTTATTGTCCTATGCGGAAAAATGTGATCTTTTGATTACCTCAGACTCAAAATTATCGGATTATGCAATTGCAAGAGGAGTTAAAGTTTATGACATGGTCCTGGAAAGGAATAAAAGGTTATTGCTATGAAAATGGATAAGAAAGCATTTTCCATCCAAACATTTTAACAGTCATCAGACTATCAAAGGCATTATAAAAACATGCCAGAAGAAGAAAAGAAGGATCTTTTTTTCAAGCTGAGGCAGGCAGCTTATGGCTTTGTTGGAGAAGATTGGCCACAAATGGATAAGAATCATTTTGAGGTGAGACCACTTTTAGAATGCGAAATACACCTCGGCAAGCTCGGTGACCGGATATTTGTTGTAGTAGGCGGAGGGGAAGGAAATTCGGCTTTGCCGAATTTCCTTCCCCTCCGCCTTATTTTAAAAAAGCACCTGTGGTCGAGCTTGCCGAGACCCTTTTAAAAATTTCCTTTATTGGTATAAAGTGGGTAATTTTATCGTTTTTAGCGTCTAATCAATATGTAAATGAAAATATTAGTCCATTATTTATTTTTGAACCTTTTACTTGGCTTATCACAGGCTTTGGTCGCCCAATCTCCCCCCACCATCCTGATCACCTACCACTCCGAATCCGGCAAAACCAAAGCCATGGCCGAGGCAGTTGCTAAAGGTGTAGCCGAAGTCCAAGGGCTTGAATATATCCTCAAGCCAATAGCTGATGTGACTGAAGAAGAAATTCTGAAAGCCTCGGCCATCATTATAGGTTCCCCTGTCTACAATGCCAATATGACCCCACAAGTGCAGGAGTTTATCAATTCCTGGCCCTTTGATGGAAGACCTTTAAAAGATAAGATTGGAGCGGTTTTCGTCACAGGCGGAGGTTTTTCCATAGGAGAGGAAGCAGTGATGTTCAGTATGATAAGATCAATGATGATTCATGGAATGATCATAGTCGGAGGGGATGAACTTGAAGCCGCTTTTGGTGCTTCAGCAATTACAGGTGAAGGGGATTTTGCCAATAAAGAAGTGCAGGATATTTTTTTAGAGAAGGCTGTAGGATTGGGTAGGAGAGTAGGTGAAATTGTTTTGAAAACCAGATAATTGTGAACTTCTTGTTACATTGAGCCATGAAAAAAATCATCTTTTTATTTTTCTCCTCAATAATTCTATTCTCCTGCAAAGAGAAACCGGATACTTCAGCATTTTTCTTTCCTGCCGAATGGGAACCTCAGGAAGCTGTCTGGATGGGGTGGGACGGTAATTTGAAAAAAGAAGATACCCTACATATAATCACTGCCAGTATCATCAAGGAGTTGCAGGAAAATATCGATGTGGTGCTTTGGGTAACTTCAGACAGCCTGAAGCAGGCAGCACATGATTTTTTGAGTGAATTAGAGGTGCCTTTGGACAGGGTAGAAATTGCCCAAATTCCAGCTGATAAAGTATTCTGGTCAAGGGATAGCGCCCCGGCATTTGTGATCAATCGTCAGGGCGAAAGAAAGGCCATAGATTTCAACCATACAGGATATTTCAGGTATATCAAAAGGCAAACCGACATAGATGCTGATTCTGCATCATTGGCCAAAACCATCAAAGAAACCCGTTTGATGATGCAGATAGACAGTTTGGTAGCAGTAGAAAAAAATGAAGTAATCGATAAATCCTGGATGTTTATCGAAGGGGGTGCGTTTGATGTAAATGGCAAAGGTTCCCTTTTGGTTTCAGAGACTTTTTTGTTCAGAAACCTCTCGGATGAAATGAGGGATACCTTGACAAAACAGCACTTTGAAGAGGAGTTTCAAAGAACTTTAGGTGTAACCAATGTGATATGGCTATCAGATGGCTTGGCTGAAGATGGGGGCGGTGAATTTTTTAAAAATTATATATCAGGGGGAACCAATGGTCATACGGATGAATTTGCAAGGTTTGTCAATGAAAACACCATTTTATTGGCTTGGGTAGACGAATCAGAAAAAGACCTCAATCCCATCAAAAAAGCAACTTTCGAGAGGATGGAGAGGAATTATGAAATCCTGAAAAATGCCAGAGACCAGGATGGGGAGCCTTTCAAAATCATCAAACTGCCAATGCCGGGGCATGTCATAGAGGATAGGATTTTGGATGCAGAAAGATTGAAAAAGGAAGGGGTAAGAAAGTATTACCAAAGTAATGGTTTTGTAGAGGGGGATACCTTAAAATTTGTCGCCGCTACCAGTTATATGAATTTTCTATTCACCAATGACAAAATCATTATCCCCTCTTATACGGCCCAAGGGAGTTCCCCGGAAAAGGAAAAGCAGGTCGAACAGATTTTCAAAGAACTTCATCCGGATAAAAAACTTGTGTTCATAGACGCCACCTACGTCAATGCGAATGGGGGTGGCATCCATTGTATGACCAGACAGGTACCAAAAAGGCTTTTTACCTTAGATTAGCACGATTCGTTAGGCTCTTAATTGAAAAAGAAAAAATGATATTTCAAGAAAATCACATCATTTTGTAATAGTAAACCTTTTGATTTTTAGGTACTTTTAAAAATTGATCTTTTTAAAACAATTCTATATGTCCCTACAAACCACTTCCGAAACCGAGTTGGTAGACAACTCCTCCAAACCCTCAGTCCTCATCAATAGAATAGATATCATAGATATCATAAGAGGAGTAGCCCTTCTCGGAATTTTGATATTGAACATTCCCTATTTTTCAATGGAAGAATATTTCACTGAACCATGGAATCAGGATACTTCAAACACCAATTTTTGGGTACATGCTGTGAATATTGTTTTTTTCGAAGGGAAAATGCGCGCTTTGTTTTCCATGGTCTTTGGGGCGGGGATAATCCTTTTTACCACCAACAAAGAAAAAGCCGGGAAATCGGCCACTTGGTTGTTTTACAAGCGGATGATATGGTTGACACTTTTTGGTTTGGCCCATGCCCACCTTTTACTTTGGATGGGGGATATCCTTTATTTCTATGGACTTATCGGAATGTTGGCATTTCTTTTCAGAAAAATGAAACCCAAATACCTGGCCATGGGAGTACCGATTGTTGCCATTATCGGATTTGTAGCCAATACTTTGTTCATGCAAAATATCCGCGGAGAATACCTGGAATATAAAGAAGCCGTGGCGCTACAAGACGCAGGTAATGAACTGGGCGAAAAAGAATTGGCTGCAATGGAAGCTTGGGAAGAAACCCGAAAAGATATGATTCCAAACAAAGAAGAAGTGGTAGAACATACAGCTTTAATGAAAGGAAGTTACGCAGAAGTTGCCAGTCATGTCAGACCCATGGCTTGGGATGGACAGTTCAAATACCTGATTTTTTCCATTTGGGACATGTTGGCGTTGATGCTTTTGGGTATAGCATTATATAAATGGGGTTTCCTTACTTTGAAATGGACCCAGTCCCAATATATCAAGACCATTTGGATAGGATATGGGATTGGATTGCCTTTGGTGATTTTCTCTTTTGTTTACAATACTGTACATTTTCCCAATGTGGAAACAGCATTGGCATTTTACGAAATCCATTCTATCAACTGGGTGTCTTTGATTTATGATTTCCAAAGAATCCTGATTATGATGGCTCATGTGGCATTGGTGATTTTAATTTACCAAAAAGGATATTTCAAACTTCTTATGAATGGGCTCAGGGCGGTGGGGCAGACAGCCTTTACCAATTACATCATGCATTCTGTGATCTGTACTTTGGTATTTTTTGGTTACGGTCTCAACCAATATTCGGAATGGGAATATTACCAGCTTTATTATTTGGTTATTGGAATCTGGATTTTTCAATTGATTGTCAGTCCGATATGGTTGAAGTATTTTCTTTTTGGGCCTTTGGAATGGCTTTGGAGATGTTTGACTTATGGCAGGATTCAGCCTTTTGTAAAAAACCTATATGCTTTCATTTTGGTTTATTTCTTACTTTATATATAAAAGAAGGTGATAAACGAAATTTGAATTCAGGTTCCCATGAAAATTTCAAATATTTATTCGATACTATCGAAAATTATTGTTCGATACTATCGAAAACCTTTCTTTAAATCCTAACTCCAAATCTCACTTTTTTAAAATAGATTGGTTCAGACATTATGAATAAAAGTGTTAGCACTACTTACAAAGGATTTTTAATATAAATGGTTAAATTTAGGTGGTAATAAGCCTAACTATATTGGAAATGACCGTTTTTGAAACACTTGAAATAATTTTCCTGAAAATACCCAAAACTGAAATAGTATGAATTGAAAGATTTCAACTAGGTATATATGACTTTACCCTATGTTGCCAGTAACCTCCCAAATTAATTGATAATACGGTTTAATCCTTCGATGCCCGCTACATCGGACATCGGTCATCTGTCAAATTTTAAAACAGGTCATTCCATAAACCCAAGCATTCACCAATAATTAAACCCATCACCATGATTGACAAACATTCCACACTCGCCACAATTTGCTTTTCCTTGGCATTGATTTTATTCTCGCACCTGACGCTTTTTGCACAGGGAACCCGTCTGCTACAACAGCCGGATATCAGCAAAGACCAGATTGTATTTGTGTATGGCGCCGACCTTTGGTTTGCTTCTATTCAGGGAGGCGAGGCCAAAAGGCTGACGAGTACTCCTGCGATTGAAGATAATCCCCGATTTTCTCCTGACGGGAAGCAGATTGCTTTCAGTTCCAACAGGACGGGTGCTACCGCAGTATATGTGGTCTCCAGCGAAGGGGGAACACCCAGACAATTGACATGGCATCCCTCGGATGCCAAGGTTGCGGGATGGTCCCCGGATGGAGCCTATGTGATCTATGAAAGTGGCAGGGACACGGCCCCTGTAGGATATAGCAGGCTGTGGAAAGTCCCTGTGAATGGAGGCCCCTCTGAGGCGATACCTGTACCTAGAGGAGTAAGAGCATCATATCTTGGGGGAAATAAATTGGTGGTCGAACCCATATCCCGTTGGGATGAAACCTGGCGGGCTTACCGGGGTGGACAGAATACCCCGCTGATCATTACAGATTTGAATGACCTGAGCGAAGAGTTTATACCCAATGAAAGGACTACAGATAAGTTTCCTGTGGTCATTGGCAATAAGGTTTATTTTCTATCTGACAGGGATTGGGTGAGCAATATCTGGTCTTATGATCCGACAAATAAAAACCTGGAGCAATTGACCCAACTTGAAGGCTCGGATATCATGTGGCTATCAGGCAATGGTGAGCAATTGATTTATGAAAAGGACGGATTGCTGCATTTGTTCAATCCTGAGAGCAGAACCGCAAAACAAATACCCATTGAAGTAAAAGGAGATTTTCCTTGGGCTGAACAAAGATTGGAAAAAGTGACTTCGAGGGCAACCAATGCCAGTCTTTCCCCGAATGGCAAAAGAATTATTTTGGAAGCCCGAGGGGAAATATTCACGGTACCAGTGGAGGATGGCAGCCCCCGAAACCTGAGTAGGACTTCCGGTGCAGCCGACCGAAACCCCATTTGGTCACCCAAAGGAGATCAGGTAGCATGGTTTTCTGATGAGGATGGAAAAGGATATCAGCTGTTGATTGCCTCTCAGGATGGATTGAGCCCAGCAAAAAAAATATCCATTGGAGATGCCAAAATGGTTTGGGAACCTAATTGGTCACCGGATGCGAAGTTTATTGCCTTTGTGGACAATAAGGTTTACCTGAAAATCCTGAATGTGGCCAATGGGGAGATCAAAACCATCGACTCCGGTGGCATCAACATAGAGCGGGGAAATATGAAACTGGAATGGTCCCCGGATTCCAAATACCTGTCCTACAGCAAAACCGGGCCAAATATGTTCCGAAGGATTTATATCTGGTCTTTGGATACCAACGAAACCAAACCTGTGACCAATAACCTGGCAGATTCTTTTTCCGCCACTTGGGATGCCGGGGGTAAATACCTGTATTTTTTGGCAAGTACCAATTTGGCTTTGGGTTCCGGTTGGGCCAATACTTCCGCTATCCCGGCTAGCCCCGAACATGCGGCTTACCTGATCGTGCTTTCTAATGAGGAGAAAACCCCTTTTCCCTTAAAGAGTGATGAAGAAGAGGTGAAAAAAGAAGAAGCAAAAAAAGAAGAACCCAAAAAGGGAGAAGCCAAGGATGACAAAAAGGAAAATAAGGATTCAGAGGTAAGTGTAAAAATTGACTGGGATGGTTTGGAAGAAAGGACTTTGTCCCTGTCTGTTCCGGTAAAGTCCTACAATTTTATTATGGCTGGGAAAAAAGGAACTGCCTTCCTCGCAGAAGCTGCTTCCAATGCCCCTGGGTTAACCTTGCATAAATTCACCGTCGAAGGAAAAAAACTCGAGGAGTTTACCAAAGGGGTAGGTCGGGTGAAGATTTCGCAGAACAGGGAAAAATTGCTGTATTACGCTTCGGGCAATTGGAAAGTGGTCAGTGTGGACAAAAATCCCGGCCCATCTGACGGACTGGTCAAGATGGAACTGAGGATGGACCTGGACAGGAAGAAGGAATGGGAGCAGATTTTTACCGAAGCATGGAGATACGAAAGGGATTATTTCTATGATCCCAGGACCCATGGTAGGGATTGGGATGATGTATGGGAAAGATACAGTCCCCTGATTCCTTACATACACCACCGACAGGATCTGACCTATCTTTTGGATCAGCTGAACGGAGAGCTCTCCGTTGGGCATAGTTTTGTGTTTGGAGGGGATTTTCCGGCAGTGGATACATTGGCAACAGGCATGTTGGGAGCGGATTATGAGATCGCCAATGGCAAGTGGAGGATCAAAAGGATATTTACCGCCGAAAGCTGGAATCCCAACCTCATCGCCCCCTTGTCCCAACCCGGATTGGATGTAAAAGTGGGGGATTACTTACTCGCCGTAAACGGTCAGGAGGTTGATGCTACCATGGATATTTATGAGGTATTCAAAGGGACATCTGGCAAGCAGACCATCATTCATGTAAACAGTCTGTCCAATATGACCGGAGCGAGAAAACTGACGGTATCTCCTATAGGTTCCGAAGCAGGTCTGCGTCAAAGGGCTTGGGTGGAGGATAATAGGAGAAAAGTGGATGAACTGTCCGGTGGTAAACTGGCCTACGTCTGGGTTCCCAATACAGGAGGACCCGGATTTGAATCCTTCAACCGCTATTTCTTTGCCCAACAGGACAAGCTCGGAGCCGTAATAGATGAGCGCTTCAATGGCGGAGGTTTATTGGACGATTATATGGTGGACCTGATGACCAGAAAATTAAGAGGCGCCATTACCAATGAAGTGCCGGGTGCACCGCATTTCAAATTACCCGCCGGGATATTGGGACCGAAAGTATTGCTGATCAATGAACTGGCAGGTTCAGGCGGAGACTTTTTTCCCTGGGTATTCAGAAACCAAAATGCAGGGCCTTTGATCGGAAAAAGGACTTGGGGCGGATTGGTTAAGTCTTCGGTGCACTACAGTTTTGTGGATGGGGGTGCCATGACCTCACCGGATAATGCTGTCTTTGATCCCATCCGCAATGAATGGATAGGGGAGAATCAAGGCATTGGTCCTGATATAGAAGTTCCTATCGATGCCAAATCATTTGCCGAGGGAAGAGATATTCAATTGGAGCGTGGTGTGGAAGAAGCCCTGAAATTATTGGAAAAAGAAAAGAAGATAGAAATCACTCCACCGCCTTTTCCAAGGCCTGCGGTTAGGGAGGGGAATTGATGTTTGGATAGTTTTACTGGGAAAAAGAAAGTAAAAAACTTTTGAAGGGTAAAATATCCATGTTCAAAACCAACTATTTACCTTTCAGTTCTAAATCTATTCTCCATGGCAAAGAAGAAATCCAAACCACAAAAAACCAGCTTTAACCCAATCTCTTATTTAAGGTCGGGCAATGCCCGGAAGTTGCCTTTTATAAAAAAGTCAAATTAGGCGAAGTCTCCAAAGAGGAGTTCTTAGATATGATGTTAGGGGAATAGACCGAAATAACCACTTTAAGGATAATACTCAAAATCCATTTTCTATATTTGCTGATTATCCTTTATGATTTTACATAATATTGCCTGTAACCTGCCAAACAAATAGACACTATGGTTAAATCTTTAAATGCCCGTTTCATCGGTCATCGGTCTTCCGTCACGATTAAACAGGTTTGGTGCTTTACTGGCAAGAAAAAGTATAACTATATTACCCTCCATTGACTATGAAAAATAAAATCCAAATCATTTTAATAATAACTATAGGAATGAGTATTGCATGTTCCCCAGAAAAATCGACATCAAACTTACCTGATGTTCAGCCACCTGTTGCTGAAATAAAACCTTATGAAATCACTTCTAAGCATGGGGATAAGCGCATAGACAATTACTATTGGCTCAACGAGCGTGAAAACCCTAAAGTAATCGATTATCTGACCGCGGAAAATCAATATTTGGACACCATGATGGCCCATACAAAAGGTTTTCAGGAAAAGCTTTTCAATGAAATGAGAAGCAGGATCAAGGAGGACGATTCTTCTGTCCCCTATAAATTGGACGATTATTACTATTACAGCAGATATGTAGAAGGTGGAGAATATCCCATTTATGCACGTAAAAAGGGTTCTTTGGATGCTCCGGAAGAAATTATTATGGATGGTAATGAATTGGGCAAAGGCAAATCATTTCTCAGTTTTTGGACTTCTGTAAGTCCTGACCATAATCTAGCAGCAATCATCATGGATACTGTTGGCAGGAATTTTTTTACCGTCATGATCAAAGACCTCCGGACCGGCGAAATGCTTCCGGATAAAATTGAAAATATCAGGAGCAATGCTGTTTGGACCAATGACAACAATTCATTCTATTATTCAATTCCTGATATGAAAACCCTGAGAAACTACCAGGTCAAAAGGCATATTCTGGGAGAATATGCCACGCAGGATGAGGTGGTTTTTGAAGAGAAAGATCAAACGTTGGACTGTGGAGTCGGAAAGACAAAGTCCAAAAAATACATCATTATCAGTTCGGGACGAACAGATGCTTCTTATGCCATGTATTTGGATGCCGATAGTCCAGGTACACCAAAATTGATAAATCCAATGCAGGAGAATGTCCAATACAGTGTAGATCATGCCGGTGGAGATAAATTTTATATTTATACTAACAGGGATGCAGTCAATTATAAATTGGTAGAAGCTCCTGTTTCAAATCCTGAAGTTGGTTTATGGAAAGATATCATTCCTAATAGGTCCGATATTTTCCTTGAAAGTGTGGATTATTTTAAAGATTTCTTAGCTATTCAAGAGACCAAAGAAGGCTTGGCCAAAATTAGAATTATCAGCACATCTGATAATTCTGAACATCAAATTGAATTTGAAGAGCCTGCCTATTATGCCGGTTTGGGATACAATCCCGGTTTTGATACCAATATGTTGAGGTATTCCTACACTTCTCTAACCACTCCCTATTCTACTTTTGATTACAATATGGAATCCAGGGAGAAAACATTGATGAAAGAACAAGCTGTTTTGGGAGATTTTAATAAGGAAAATTACCAGACCGAAAGAATCATGGTACCTGCCCGGGATGGAAAAAGGATTCCGATGTCTATTGTTTACAGAAAAGATTTATTTAAAAAAGACGGAACAAGTCCAGGTTGGATTTATTCTTATGGTTCTTATGGCTATTCAACAGAAGCGGATTTCAATAGTTCCCGCTTAAGTTTATTGGACAGGGGATTTGTTTATGCCATTGCCCATATCAGAGGCGGACAGGAAATGGGCGGTGAGTGGTATGAGGATGGTAAAATGATGAATAAAAAGAATACCTTCTACGATTTCATAGATTGTTCCAAATGGCTACAGGACAATAACTATGTAGCCAAGGATAAGCTCTTTGCTTCAGGTGGAAGTGCCGGTGGTTTGTTGATGGGTGCAATTACCAATATGGCCCCTGAATTATATAGAGGTGTTATCTCACAGGTGGCATTTGTTGATGTAATGACTACCATGGAGGATGAGACCATACCATTGACCACATTTGAGTGGAAGGAATGGGGAAATCCAAACATCAAGGAGCAATATGACTATATGCTGTCTTACTCCCCATATGACAATCTGGAAGCAAAAGATTATCCGCATATCCTGGCCACCACAGGTCTTCATGATTCTCAGGTTCAATATTGGGAACCTGCCAAATATGTGGCGAAACTGAGAACTTTGAAAACTGACAACAACAGACTTTTCCTCTATACGAATATGGATGCCGGACATGGTGGCGCGAGTGGCAGGTTTGAAAGCCTGAGAGAATTGGCGAGAGAGTTTGCTTTTGTTTTCGATATTTTGGGAATTTCTGAGTGAGAAGTTAGAAGGGAGAGCCAAGAATCAAGAGCCAAGAAACAAGAAAAAATGCCTGCCCCGTACCGATAGCTATCGGCACGGGGAGCCAAGAAACGAGACATTTGATGTTTGATTTTGATCTTGTGTCTTTAATCTTATGTCTTAAGTCTCGTCATTCTGGAGTATTGAATTTTTGACTTAAAAATCCCTTTGGATGGATAAGGTTTACACCAAATTCCTCAGCGGTTTTTAAACTGTTCGGAGGAATACTGTCAGCGGTGGCAATGGCATAATTCATGGCCATGATATTTGCTGCCGCCTTATTGGATACGGAGAAGACTTTTGACAATAACTTGATAACAAAAGGTGGCGTGGTTTTTACTTTCAATGGTTTGCCATACAATTCTTCGAAAATGTTTTTGATATCCATAGGAGTTAAGGGCTCCGGGCCACCGATTTGAAGGGTTTTTTTGGAAGCTTTGGAGTTGTCAATGACTGAAATGCAGAAATCTGCTACATTGTCAATACTGATATAGGCATTTTTCTTATCGCCTTTTCCAATGACATTGAAAGTGTTTTTTAGCTCAATATCATTTTTGATTCCTGCAAAAAACTTATTGGAAAATTCAAACGGCCTATTGACTGTACAGACTTTCAATCCTCTCAGGGGTATTGTACTTCCAAAGAAGGGAAAGTAAACTTCCATAAAGGCTGTTGGCTGAATAATGGTATAGTTCAAACCTGAATTCTTTAAATGTTTTTCCACAGCTCTTTTGGCTTGGGAAAGAGGAACTTTGCTATCACGATTTTCAAAAGGAAGTGCAGATACATAAATCACTTGTTGGACCCGAGCTGCCTTAACTGCATCAATCAATGCCATGACTCCTTTTTCATCTACATCTTTAAATGAATCCGATTTTTTGCTTGGGGTAGCCGTATTTGCTGTAATGATGATCACGTCAATTCCTTGGATAGCGGATGCGAAAGTTGTAGCATCTGTAAGATCCAAAAACCGGGTATGAAGCCCGGAAAGCTCCTTCAAAGCAGAAGTATTTGAGCTTTTTCTATGCGAAGCAAAAACGGAATGGCCTGTTCCTGAGTCGATGAGTTTCTGGCAAATGGTAAATCCCAACTGCCCTGAAGCGCCAACTATTAAAATGTTCATGATAAAAAGGTTTTCAAAATATATTTAAATACCTGATTTTATGCAAGTTAAATTTTATTTTAACAAATATTGGTTTAAAATTTGAGCTTTTTCCAGTTTATTTAAATAAGTGCCACGCCATAACCATTTAAATCTCATTTTTTCTTAATTTGAAAAAATAATCGAAAGCAACTATGGAAAATACATTTGAAGGAAAAGTCATTTGGATCACAGGTGCCTCCTCTGGGTTGGGGAAATTTATGGCTTATGAATTTGCCAGGCAAAAAGGGATTTTAGCTCTTTCCGCACGTAGAACTTCAGAATTGGAAGAGGTTTTGAAGGAAGTGAAAAAACTTGGCGGGGAAGGAATGGTAGTACCCTGTGATATTTTGGAGGAGCAACAGATTGAAACTGCTATGGCGGCGATCATTAAACAATATGGTCGCTTGGATGTGGCCATTGCCAATGCAGGATTTGGGATTTATGGCAAATTGGAAAAGCTTACGGCAAAGGATTGGAGAAGGCAGATGGATGGCAATGTGACCGGATTGGCCTTGACTGCCAAATTTGCCATTCCTCATTTGAAAAACAGTAAAGGAAGATTGGCACTGATTGGAAGTGTCGCAGCTTATCTCCCTAATCCCAATACCGGGGCCTATGGCGCGTCCAAAGCAGCAGTTCGTTCGATTGGTCAGACTTTGCAGTTGGAATTGAAAGGTACAGGTGTAAGCTGTACGGTTATTCACCCGGGTTTTGTAGATTCAGATATCACCAGGGTAGATAATGATGGTGTCTTTCATCCCGAAAATAAGGATCCAAGACCAAAAAACCTGATGTGGCCTACTGATAAGGCTGCCAAAGTGATGGTGAATGCCATTGGAAAAAGAAAGAAATCATTTGTTTTTACCGGGCATGGGAAGATTTTGGCGTTTTTAGGCCAGCATTTCCCGGGAATTGGCAGATGGCTGATCGGAAAGTTGGGTTAACGGATTTCTCCGGAATAATCCAAAACCTATTTTCGTTTTTCAGTGTCTGATCACTGCCCACTGATTACTCAGTCTCCCGTCTCAGGTCATCGCACATTTAACATCGGTAATCGGTCACCTGACATCGGTCATCTGTCATCCAACATCTTCCAACCTCCAAAACATTTTTCCAAAACCTCTACAGTTTCTATGAATTAACACTTAAATTCAAAGCAGCAAACCAGCCAATCATGAAATTGAAATACTTTACGTTTCGTATTGCACTTGGATTATTGTTTTTTTCCTGTAGTTCTTCAGAAGAAAAGATTTTTCCAAAAAGAGAAAATATTTCAGAATCAGTTTATGCATCGGGATTGATCAAAGCCAGATATCAATATCAGGCTTTTGCCAATGCAAATGGGATCGTCCAGGAGATTTTTATAGATGAAGGCGATACAGTGGACATAGGAACGCCGATTTTGTCTATTTCCAATGCAACAACAAAGTTGAACCGTGAAAATGCAGAGCTGAATAGGGCTTATGCTGACCGACAGGCAAATCAGGCGAAGTTAAAAGACTTGGAATTAAGCATTGAATATTCTAAAGCCAAATACCAAAACGATTCCTTGCTTTTGGAAAGACAGAAAAGATTGAGGGATCAGGGAATCGGTACCAAAGTAGAATTGGAACAAAGGCAATTGGCTTTCGACAATTCCAAAACTGCCTTTGAGACCTCAAAATTGCGCTATCAGGATCTGAAAAGGGAAATCGAATATACAGAAAGGAGTGCTTCCAAAAATCTGGCGATCACTCAGGCTCTTGAAAGTGATTTGATCCTCAAAAGTGAGCTAAAAGGAAGGGCTTATGCCATCTTAAAGGAAAAAGGAGAAATGGTCAACCCACAAACTCCTTTGGCTGTTTTGGGCAGCGCAGATGAGTATATTTTGGAAATGAAGGTAGATGAATACGATATCGTCAAAGTATCAAGAGGCCAGAAAATTATTGTTTCCATGGACAGCTATAAAGGGGAGACTTATGAGGGGATTATAACCAAAGTCAATCCCATTATGGATGAGCAAAGCAAAAGTTTTACTGTCGAAGGCATTTTTATAGAAGAACCAAAGGTGCTTTATCCAAACCTGACTTTAGAAGCCAACATTATCATTCAATCCAAAGAGGATGTTTTGACCTTGCCAAGAAACTTTATCATCAATGATCAATATGTTCTCAATTCAAATAGAGATACCATTCCCGTTCAATTGGGAATAATGGATTATCAAAAAGCAGAAATACTTAAAGGAATTGATGAAAATACCGAAATAATCAAACCAGAGTAATGAAGGTAGGATTGATCATAAATATCGCCAAGGCCTTAATGATTGCCCGTTTTAAACAGACCTTTATTGCGGCCATTGGAGTAGTCTTCAGTATTACCATGTTTGTCGCATTATTGGGTTTTATGAATGGGTTGAATCAACTATTGGACGGACTGATTTTAAACCGCACCCCTCATATCAGGTTTTATAATGAGATCAAACCAAATCCAAATCAGCCCATTGATCTTGCTGAAAATTTCACTGGATTTTACAATATCATCCGATCCATCAAACCTGCCGCAAGTCGATTGAGTATCCATAACAATGATGCTATTATCCGAACTTTGGAACAAGATCCAAGGGTTTTGGGAGTAGCTCCCAAAATCTCAGCACAGGTTTTTTACAATGTGGGAACCATTGATATTACAGGAGTTATTAACGGGATTGACGTTGAACAGGAGGCCAGGTTGTTTGCTTTTGAAGATTATGTGACGGCCGGAAATTTTATGGACTTAAAGAATACTGCCAATAGTATCATTTTGGGGAAAGGAGCTGCGGATAGGATGTTGGCTGAAATCGGGGATGTAATCCAAGCTACCACCGCTCAGGGGAATAGAATCCAACTTAAAGTTGTGGGTTACTATCAGTCAGGTTTGGGCGATCTCGATAACGTACAGAGCTATGCATCCATTATCACCACCCAGAAAATGCTTGGAGAATCGGCATCCTATATTACCGATATACAGGTGAAGCTGAAGGATTTTGAACAGGCTCCGCCAATGGCCAAAGAATACCGGGAGATTTTTGGCATTGATGCGGATGATATTCAGACCGTCAATGCACAGTTTGAAACAGGAACACAGATCAGAACATTGATCAGTTATGCAGTGGGTATTACTTTGTTGGTCGTATCCGGTTTTGGGATATATAATATTCTGAATATGATGATCTATGAAAAAATGGATACCATTGCCATTTTAAAAGCGATTGGTTTTTCAGGTGGAGATGTGAATAAAATCTTTATCACCATCGCATTGACCATCGGTGTTTTTGGTGGAATTATAGGATTGATATTGGGTTTTGTGGCAGGTTTGGGAATTGAACGTGTTCCATTTGAAACTGAGGCGCTTCCTACAGTCAAGACTTTTCCCGTTGATTTCAATCCCAAATACTATATCATTGGAGGAGTTTTCAGTCTGATCACCACCTATTT